>NZ_JAUQWH010000061.1 GCF_030757795.1 Actinoplanes oryzae | reverse complement strand
GCCAGTTGTGCCTGTGCAAGTCACCGACATCACCCCATCGCCCGAACTGCGGCCGGTCGGCAACGTCGTCCTCGTCGTCGTGGACATCCAGGGCGGCGGCAACGCCAACCCCTTCCCGCCCAGCAAGCCCGAGCAGACCTGGATGCCCGGCCGCGCCGAGCGCAACGCCAAGGCGGTCGACCTGGTCGCGGCGTTCCGCGCCAAGGGCGTGCCCGTGGTCTTCATCCAGGAGGTCCACAAGCCCTCGCTGATCGACATCGGCCGCGAGCTCGACGGCAACGAGGGCCCGCACTGCCTCGAGGGCGATCCGCGCACGGAGCTGCACCCGGGCCTGGACCCCCGCCCGGAGGAGTATCTGATCCAGAAGCGGCGCTACTCCGCCTTCTACGGCACCGAGCTGGACATCGTGCTGCGCGGATACAAGGCGGAGACGGTCGTCCTCATCGGCGGCATGACCGACGTGTGCATCCATTACACGGCGCTCGACGCCCACCAGTACGACTATCACTTCCGTACCGTCTCCGACATGGTCGTCGGCTCCGGCCCGGAACTGCACGACGCTGCCCTGCGGGCGATGAAGTACCTGCAGCGCGACGCCCTCGTCTCGAGCGAGGCCGTCCACGCCTGGCTCGCGACCGTCTGAGGAGCCTGATGAACATCCACGGAAAGACCGCCCTGCTCGTCGTCGACTTCCAGGGCGGCGACAACGTCTACGACCCCGAACAGCTGCGCAAGGCCATCGCCCTCGTCGAGAAGTCGCGCGCGGCGGGCGTCCCGGTCGTCTGGGTCCAGGAGGTGCACAAGCCGCACCTGATCGACATCGGCCGCGAGCTCGACGGCTCCGAGGGGCCGCACTGCATCGAGGGGGACCCGGCGACCGAGCTCGCCCGCGGCCTGGTGCCCACCCCCGACGAGTTCCACATCCGCAAGCGCCGCTACTCGTCGTTCTTCGGCACCGAGCTGGACATCGTCCTGAAGGCCCACGACGTGGACACCCTGGTCATGATCGGCGGCTTCACCGACATCTGCATCCTCTACACCGCCGTCGACGCCCACCAGCGCGACCTCCACCTCAACGTGGTGACCGACGTGGTCAGCGGCTCCTCCCCGCAGGCCCACGACGACGCCCTCAAGATGATCCACTACCTCCAGCACCGGTCCCTGGTCACCAGCGACCAGGCGCTGGACTGGCTGGAAAACCGGCTTGTCCCCGCTGAGACCATGGGGGCATGAGAAAGATCCCCACGCTGTTCCTGCGCGACCCGGCCGACCGCAAGCGGCTGCTGCGCGACGTGCACCCCGACTGCGGCTGGGTGCTCGCCGGCGAGGGCGTCCCGACCCGCAAGTACGACGGCACGTGCGTCCTGCTCGACGAGGACGGCACCTGGTGGGCCCGGCGCGAGGTGCGGCCGGGGCGCACGCGGCCGCCCGGCTACCGGCCGGTGATGACCGACGAGGCGACCGGGAAGACGGTGGGGTGGGAGCCGATCGGGCAGTCGGCGTACGCGCGCTACTTCGCCGAGGCGGTCCGGCCGGCGACGCCGGGCACCTACGAGCTGATCGGCCCCAAGGTCAACGGCAACCCGGAGGGTACGGACGGGCACGTGCTCGTGGCGCACGCCCAAGCCGAGCGGCTGGACGCGCCCCGCGACTTCGACGGGCTGCGCGCGTGGCTGCTGGCCCACCCGGCGTACGAGGGAATCGTCTGGCACCACCCGGACGGCCGCCGCGCCAAGCTGAAGCACCGCGACGTCGCCTGAGCCCGGGGCCTGTCCGATCCGCGCAAGATCGCCGGACGTGGCGCGGCCCTCAGGGGTCAGGGAACTGGAAGCGATCCAGATTGCGCAGCGACCGAATGTGTCCGTTTGGTTACCCAATGCTCGGGTATGGCTTGCGCACCTGAGCAGACGGTCAACGAAGGATGCGGTGCAGATGGATGCCAGCAAGCCCGCCCGAGCGGTGAAGGACGCCGTGGAGCACGCGACGGCCAAGGTCGCCGACGCGCTCACGAACAGCATTCCCGGGAAGCCGGGGAGCGCGCCCGCGCCGCTCGAGGAGCCGACCACGCCGGTGGACCCGCTTCCGCCGAAAAGCGAACAGGGCACGCCCGAGACCGTGACGCCCACCGGCGCGCACACCGGGGTGCCGCCGACGGCCAAGGGGCAGCAGGGCGCGCACCTGACGACGGCGACCGGCACCCGGCTGCGGGACACCGACCACTCGCTGAAGGCCGGCCCGCGCGGCCCGATCCTGCTGCAGGATCACCACTTCCGCGAGAAGATCACGCACTTCGACCACGAGCGGATCCCGGAGCGGGTCGTGCACGCGCGCGGCGCCGGGGCGCACGGCGTCTTCACCGGCTACGGCACGGCGGAGGGCGTCACCAGGGCCGGGTTCCTGGCCAAGGGCAAGGAGACCCCGGTCTTCGTACGCTTCAGCACGGTCCTGGGATCCCGGGGCTCGGCCGACACGGTCCGCGACACCCGGGGCTTCGCGACGAAGTTCTACACCGACGAGGGCAACTTCGACCTGGTCGGCAACAACATCCCGGTGTTCTTCATCCAGGACGCGATCAAGTTCCCGGACGTGATCCACGCCGGCAAGCCGCACCCGGACCGGGAGATCCCGCAGGCGCAGAGCGCGCACGACACGTTCTGGGACTTCGTGTCGCTGCACACCGAGGCGCAGCACCACACGATCTGGAACATGTCCGACCGCGGCATCCCGCGCTCGTACCGGACGATGGAGGGCTTCGGCGTCCACACCTTCCGCGTGATCAACGCGGCGGGGGAGACCGCCCTCGTCAAGTTCCACTGGAAGCCGAAGCTGGGCGTGCACTCCCTGGACTGGGAGGAGGCGCAGCTGCTCGCGGGCATGGACCCCGACTTCCACCGCCGTGACCTGTACGACGCCATCGAGGCGGGCGCGTTCCCGGAGTGGGAGCTGGGGATCCAGGTGTTCCCGGACACGCCCGAGGAGACGTTCGCCGGGATCGACCTGCTCGACCCGACGAAGATCGTGCCCGAGGAGCTGGCGCCGGTGCAGGCGATCGGCAAGATGGTGCTCACGAAGACGCCCACCAACTTCTTCGCCGAGACCGAGCAGGTCGCCTTCCACCTCGGGCACCTGCCGCCCGGCATCGACCACACGAACGACCCGCTGCTGCAGGGCCGCCTCTTCTCCTACGTGGACACGCAGCTGAGCCGGCTCGGCGGGCCCAACTACAACCAGATCCCGATCAACCGGCCGCACACCGACGTCAACGACATGCTGCGCGACGGCTTCCACCAGCACGCCGTGCACGCGGGCGTGGCGCCCTACCGGCCCAACTCGCTCGACGGCGGCAACCCGTTCACCACCGAGGAGAACTCGTTCGTCGACGTCCCCGTCGTGGTGGCCGAGGCGCCGAAGGTGCGCGCCAACCCGGCGTCGTTCGACGACCACTACAGCCAGGTACGCCTCTTCTGGGCGAGCATGACGCCGGTGGAGAAGGAGCACATCGTCCGGGCGTACACCTTCGAGCTGGGCAAGTGCTACGAGCAGGCCATCAAGGAGCGCCAGCTGCGGGCCCTCGCCAACATCGACCCGGTGCTGTGCGAGCAGGTCGCCACCGGGCTGGGCCTGCCCGTGCCCGAGCCGACGGTGCCCCTGGCCGAGGTCGCCCCGAGCCCGGCGCTGTCGCAGATCGGCGGCGTCTACCCGCCGGACGGCCGCATGATCGGCATCGTGGTGGACGCGGACGGCGACCTCGACGGCGTGCACGCGGTCCGGCGCGAGATCTTCTCCGCCGGGATGGTCCCGCTGATCATCGCCGCGCACGGCGGCATGGTGGGCGATCTGGCCGTGCAGCGTACGTTCGCCACCGCCCGCTCGGTGGAGTTCGACGCGATCCTCGTGGCCGGCGCGCCGCTGCCCGCCCCCGACGCCCTGCCCGCGCGCGACGCCAAGGCCGGCGCCGCCACCACGCCGGGCGTGGACCCGCGCGTGGCCCTGCTCGTCGACGAGGCCTGGCGGCACGCCAAGGCGATCGGCGCGTGGGGCGCCGGCACCGCGGTGCTCGAGCAGGCCGGCCTGGCCGGCACGCCGGGCGTCGTGACCGCCGATTCCGCTACGGCCGCCCTGACCGAGCTGTCGGCCCTGCTCGGCAAGCACCGGGTGTGGGAGCGGTTCCCCGCCACGGTGGCCTGACCGCCGGATTCTCGCTGCCCCTGCTCGCGCGTGCTGCGTGGGCGGGGGCAGCTTGGTTTGCCGCTTTTCGTCAGCCGCTTTTCGTCCGCTGCTTTTTCGTCAGGCGTGGTGCGGGGCCTGCGGGAGTTCGGCCCGGAGCCGCCGTCCGAGTGACACGACGATGTCGTCCCGGCCGTGGGCGGCGACCACCTGCACGCCCACCGGCAGCCCGTCGACCAGCCCCGCAGGCACGCTGATCGCGGGGTTGCCGGTCAGGTTGAAGTCCCAGCACAGGTCGCCCACGAACGGCGCACCCGCCACCGGCCCGTCGAACGGATGCGCGACCGTGAGCGTGGTCGGCGTGACCAGCGCGTCCACCTGCTCGAAGAGGTCCCAGACCGCGGCGTCCGCGCGCCGGCGGGCGGCGATCGCCGGCTGCAGCAGGGCATCGGGGACGGCCCGGCCGGCGTCCAGCGCGGCGAACACGTCCCACGCGTCGCCGGGGTCCGGCAGCTCGAACGGCACCTCCACCGGCGTGATGCCCGCAGCGCTCAGGCGGGACCGGACCACCGCGTCCACGGCCGGGTCCGCGACGCCCCGCCCTCGCCGGTCGCCGGGCCCGCCGAAGGTCGCCAGGTAGCCGACGCGCGGGGCCTCCACCGGCTCCGGAACCGGCCACCCGGGCAGCGCCGCGGGATCCAGCCGGTCCGGCCCGCTGACCAGACTCGTCGCCGCGACCACGTCGTCGAGATCCGCGCCGATCAGCCCGGCGACGGCCAGATCCACGACGGCGCGGCCGGGGCGGGGGATCCGGCCGGCCGTACCCTTGAAGCCGGTGACCCCGCAGAAGGCCGCCGGGATGCGCAGCGAGCCACCGCTGTCGCCGCCCGTGGCCAGGGGCACGACGCCCGCCGCGACCGCCGCCGCCGCGCCGGCCGACGAGCCGCCGGGGGAGCGCGCCAGGTCCCACGGGTTGCGGGTGAAGCCGGTGCCGTTCCAGCCGTGCGTCTGCGAGTCCGTGCCGGGCCTGTTCCGCGTCGACACCCCGATCGGGATGGCTCCCGCGGCGCGCAGCCGGGCGACGATCGGTGCGCCTGCCGCCGTGCCGGCCTTGACCAGGAAGGGTACGCCCGCCAGCGCGCCGCCCGCCGCCTTCCGCGCGCCGCCCGGGTCAATGCGGTTCGCCGGCTCGCGTGCGTCGCCCGCGTCGATGCGGTCCGCCGCCTGCCGTGCGCCTGCCGTGTCGAGCGGTCCGTTCAGGAAGTGCAGGATCGCGTCGAGCCGGGCCGCCGCCTCCAGCGCCTCGTCGATCACGTCCCGCGCGCTGCGCGCCCCGGACCGCACCTGAGCTGCGATCTCGCCGGCCGTCTGTGGTCTCACCGGCGTCACGCTAGCCAGGGGCGGCGGCGCCCCGGAATTCGGCTCGCCATCGTCCCGCCTGCTGGGGCATCGTGGGGTGTGGCCACCACTCAGCCGATTCTGCGTACCGAGCGACTGGTGCTCGAGCCCCTCGCGGACCACCATTTCGAGCGGGAGGTGGAGCTGGACTCCGACCGGGAGGTGCTGCGGTACCTGTACGCGCGGGCGCGCACCCGCGACGAGGTCAAGGCCGCCCACGAGCGGCGGCTGGCGGCCGCGGACGACGCCGGCCTCGGATACTGGGCGGCGTTCCTGACCGCGGCGCCCGGGGACTTCGTCGGGCTCATGATGCTGCCGGCATGGCACGAGCAGACGGCGGGCGCGGGCGAGGCGCGGCGGATCGTGTCGCGCGAGGCCGAGCTGGGCTACCGGCTCGTGCGCCGGCACTGGCGGCGGGGGCTGGCGACGGAGGCCGGCCGCGCGCTGCTGGAGCAGGCCTTCGGCGCGGCGGGGGTGAGCCGCGTGGTCGCGCAGACCATGGCGGTCAACTCGGGGTCGCGCGGGGTGATGGAGGCGCTGGGGATGCGGCACGTGCGGACCTTCTTCCCGCAGTGGGAGGATCCGCTGCCGGGATCCGAGGCGGGCGAGGTCGAGTACGAACTGACCCGCGACATGTGGGACCGCCGCGCCACCCGCTGACCCCGCCGCCCGCCCGCCGCGACCCGCTCACCCGCCTGCGCCCGCTGCCCGACCGGCCGCGCCCGCTGCCCGACCGCCCGACCGCCCGACCGGCCGCCTGCGCCAGCCCACGCTCGCCGCCCGCCGTCCGCGCTCCTCCGCTCGCGCCCGCTGCCCGACCGCCCGACCGCCCGACCGGCCGCCTGCGCCAGCCCACGCTCGCCGCCCGCCGTCCGCGCTCCTCCGCTCGCGCCTGCGCCCGCCGTCCGCGCTCGCCGCCCGCGCCCGCCCGCGCCCGCCGTCTGCCCGGGCCTCGATGCTCGCCGTCCGTGCTTGCCGCAGCGCCGGGCCCAGGTGCCCAAAGCGCCCGATGCCACTGCAAACAACCTGCAAGCGGTTATGTCTTCACATCGACACCCGTCTGTGTTGTCCTGAGGGCTGAGGAAAGCGCTTGCTCAGGGCAAAGCGGGCGCCTTCCCGCCGAAGCTCCCGGTCGATGTGCACATGCACGTTTGCACGTTCGCGCATTCCGGCGCCGCGTGCCGATGCTGCGCAACACCGAACTCCACAATCCGGCGCCGCCACGCCGCACGGCTGCGGCCCCCTGCTGCCGTGCCGGCCCCCGCGCCGGGAACGCCGCGTGTCACCGCGCGGCGCATCCGTCCACCGCTAGGAGTAGATCCATGCGTAAGTCCCTGCGCCACGTCGCACTGGCCACGTCGGCCAGCGCGACCTCGTTCGCCCTGCTGGCGGCCGCCCCCTCCGCCCTCGCCGCCGTCGACCGGTCCGCCCCGGCGGTCGCGCTTCTCGCGGCCGTGACCGACCTGGTCGGGTGGGCCACCCAGAACGGCGGCACCACGGGCGGCGGCAGCGCGGCAGCCACGACCGTCACCAGTGCGTCCGCGCTGACCACCGCGGTCGGATCCACGTCCGCCGCCGTCATCCGGGTGTCCGGCACGATCAGCTGCTCGGGCATGCTGCGGGTCCGGTCGAACAAGACGATCATCGGCAACTCGGGCGCCGCGATCGTCGGCTGCGGGCTCAACATCAACGGCGATCGCAACGTCATCATCCGCAACCTCAGCTTCCGCGGCTGGAACGACGATGCGATCAACGTGCAGGAATCGGCCACCAACATCTGGGTGGACCACAACACGTTCAGCGACGGGTACGACGGTGCCGTCGACATCAAGCGCGGCTCCGACTTCGTGACCGTCAGCTGGAACCGCGTCTTCGACCACGACAAGTCCATGCTGCTCGGGCACAGCGACGACAACGCGAGCCAGGACACGGGCCACCTGCGCGTGACCTATCACCACAACTGGTTCGACGCGTCCACCCAGCGGCACCCGCGCGTGCGCTTCGGGAACCCGGTGCACGTCTACAACAACTACTACTACAGCAACAGCGGCTACGGCGTCGCCTCGACCGAGGGCGCCGGCGTGCTCGTGGAGAACAACTCCTTCGAGAACGTCGCCGACCCCTACCACCTGGGCGAGGGCGACTCCGGCCCGGGCACCCTGGTCGCGCGCGGCAACCTGCTCGTGGGATCCGGTTCCGGCCAGACCGGGGGCAGTGTCGCCGGCATCCCGTACGCCTACACGCCCGACGCCGCGAGCAACGTCAAGTCCATCGTGACCGCGAACGCGGGCGCCGGCCGCATCTCCCTGTGACCGTCGCGGGCCCGGCGTCGCGGATGCCGGGCCCCTCTCTCCGAGGAGGACCAGTGCGCAAAGCCCGCATCCTGGCGGCCCTCGCCGCCGCCCTGCTGATCGTGGTCCCGGGCACGCCGGCCCTGGCCGCCTATCCGAACCCCGGCTACGTCACCGGCGACACCGGCGCCCACGACCCCACGATGATCAAGACGCCGTCCGGCAGCTACCTGGTGGCCACGACCGGCGCGAACATCCCGCTCAAGACCTCCACCGACCGGACGACCTTCCGCAACGCCGGCGTGGTCTTCCCGAACGGCGCGTCGTGGACGACGTCCTACACCGGCGGCAGCACCAGCCTCTGGGCGCCCGACCTCTCGTACCACAACGGCCGCTACTGGCTGTACTACTCGGCGTCCACCTTCGGCTCGCAGCGCTCGGCGATCTTCCTGGCCACGAGCACCACGGGCGCGGCCGGCTCCTGGACCAACCAGGGCCTGGTCATCGAGTCCTCGACCGCGGTCGACTACAACGCCATCGACCCCAACCTCTTCGTCGACGCGCAGGGCCGCTGGTGGCTGACCTTCGGCTCCTTCTGGTCGGGCCTCAAGACGGTGGCGCTCAACCCCTCGACCGGCAAACGCTCCGACAGTACGGTCAGAGCAGTCGCCGGCCGCAACGGCGGCCCGATCGAAGCGCCGTTCCTGTTCCAGCACGGCTCCTACTACTACCTGTGGGTCTCGTTCGACTACTGCTGCCGGGGCGCCTCGAGCACGTACCGGATCATGGTCGGCAGGTCCACCAGCCCCACCGGACCCTTCACCGACCGCAACGGCGTGGCCCTCACCGCCGGAGGTGGCACCGAGATGCTCGCCGGGCACGGCTCGATCCACGGCCCCGGCCACCAGGCTGTCTTCACCGACACCGACGCCGATGTGCTCGTCTACCACTACTACGCCGACAGCGGCGCGTCCTACCTCGGCATCAACCTCATCGGCTACGACTCGGCGGGATGGCCCTTTGTCTACTGAGCTGTTCGACCTCGATGGTGCCCCGCTGGCGACGTACGTCATCGAGCCGCAGCTGGACATCCGGCTCGGTCCCCGCCCGTACCTCCATCCGGTCCGGACCCTGAGCGGCACCACCGTGACCGACGCCCTGTGCCAGGACCACCCCTGGCACCTGGGCGCGTCGCTCGCCCTGCAGGACGTCAACGGCGTGAACTTCTGGGGCGGCCGCACCTACGTCCGCGACCAGGGCTACACCTGGCTCGACGACCACGGCCGCATCGTGCCGTCCGACGCCCGGGCGGACCCCTCCCTCGGGGCCGGGCGGCAGCTGTCAGTCCCCTCCCTCGCGACCGGGCAGCAGCTGTCAGTCCCCTCCGCCGGGGCCGGGCGGCAGCTGTTCTCGTGGCAGGACCAGCACGGCACCACCCTGCTCACCGAGCGCCGCGAGCTCACCGCGGGCCTCGCGCCCGGCGGATGGCAGCTCACTTTCCGGTACGCCCTGAGCGCCCCCGCCGAGCACCCGGTGACCCTGGGCAGCCCCGCCACCAACGGCCGCCCGGGCGGCGCAGGCTACGGCGGCTTCTTCTGGCGTGCCGCGCCCGCACCCGGCGAAACGCTCACATTCACGCAGTCCCGCATGGGCGAACACGCAGTCAACGGCAGCGCGGAGCCGTGGCTGGCCCTGCGCGCCGGTGAGGCGTACACGCTGGTGTTCCAAGGCCTGCGCAACAACGACCGCTGGTTCGTCCGCACGGCCGACTATCCGGGCGTCTGCGCGGCACTAGCCTTCGACCGCCCCCTGACCCTCCCCGCCGGCGCCACCCTCGACCGCGAGATCAAGGTCCTGATCAGCGACGACGCCACCCTCGAGCCCGACGACATCGCCAAGCTCCTCGCATAGCCCGACGACATCGCCAGATTCCTCGCATAGCCCGACGACATGGCTCAGCTTCCGGTGTAACCCGACGACATCGCCCGGCTCACCGTCGCCCGGTCGAGCGTCGCCGCTCTGGGCGTCGCCACGTTGGGTGTCGCCGCGCCGAGCGACGCAGGACCGACCGCGCCGCGCCACGCCGACCACATTGCGCCGCGCCGACCAGGTTGCGCCGACCGCGCCGCGCCGCCGCGCCGCGCCGACCGCGCCGCGCCGACCGCGCCGACCGCGCCGCGCCGACCACGCCGCGCCGACCACGCCGCGCCGACGCGCCGCGCTGACCACGCCGCGCCGACCGCGTTGCGTTGCGCCGACCAGGTTGCGCCGCGCCGGCCGCTCCGACCGCGCTGCGCTGCGCCGATTGTGGCGCGCTTCGTTGGGCAGCGTGCGGCGGCACGGAGCGTGCGGTTCGCGGCGGGCGTCTCAGCGCGGAGGCGTTCGGGTGGCCGGGCGCACCGCCCACGGCACGCCCAGCTCGGACGGCAGCGAGCCGGTCTCCGCCACCTGCCGGAGCACCTCGTTGATGCCGGTGACGACCCGGACGCCGGCTCGGTTCTGGACGTGGGGCGGTTCGAGGAGGGTGGGCTCCGGCAGGTCCGGGGCGGTGATCGTCTGCAGCACGCTGGTGAAGATCCTGGTGCGTTCCAGTGGCGCGATGAGCGGCACGCCCGTCTCGCGGTGCGCGATCAGGTTCTCCAGCAGGCCGGTGCGCTGCGACTGCTCGGTGGGGGAGCCGGGCAGCGCGAGGCGGTCGGTTGGATATTCCAGCACCGCCCGGCCCGCGGAGCCGTCGGCCACGATGTCGCCGGCGATGAAGTCCTCGCCCGCGAGGGTGACCGCCGCGAGCAAACGTGCATTGTTCGGGAAGGTCAAACGTGCAAAGGCCGTGTCGTCCGCCTCGATCGGCCTGGTGCGGTAGCGCTCGATCTCCAGCGTCGCCCACTCACCCGCCCCGGCCGCGCGTGCCGTCTCCAGCGCCTGCATGAGCGCGTGGGCGAGCGGGTTGACCAGCACCCCGTCGATCACCGGCCGGCCGTCGATCTGCCGCCGCCCGGCCCATGGCGCCCGGGCGTAGTAGGCGTCGTCCCGCTGCCAGGACGCCACCGCCGCGATGCTTGTCACCTTCTCGTTCGCGACGAAGTCCCACAACCGGGCCGCCGCGTGCGATCCGAGGGCCTGGAAGCCGACCTGGCACGCGCCCCCGGTCTCCGCGACCACGGCGGCCAGGCGGTGATGCTCGTCGAGCGTGCGCACCGGCGGCTTCTCCAGCAGCACATCGGCCCCGGCCCGCAGCACGTCCTCCGCGATCGCCAGGTGTGTGTGCGGCGGCGTGCAGATCACGACCACGTCCGGCCGGGTCTCCGCGAGCATCTCCCGGTGATCGCGAAACACCCGGGCGCCCTGCGGATCCCCCTGCACCGGCTGCGGATCCGCCAACCCCACCAGAGGTACGCCGCCCAGCCCCGCAATGATCCGCCGATGGTGCTGCCCGTGCCCGTTCGCCCCGACGAGCCCCACGCGCGTCATGCCCCACCAGCCCCGCGCGTCATGCCGCACCTGCCATGCGAGTCGTGCGCCCCCGGCCGACCAAGTCATGCCTCGCGCGCGGTGCCGCCCCATCCCGGGCTGTCGGGCCGCGCCGCACGAGCAGGTCATGGCCCGCGCACAGCGCCGCACCGGCTCCCACTGCCCTGGCGCCCCGGCCGAGCGGATCATGCCGGACGGGGCTCGCCTGGTGCGCCGGCCCGGCCACGCACGTCATGCCGCACCGGTCACGGTGGCGGCGGCGCCGTGCTTGTCGAGGGCGGTCAGCCAGGTCGTGATCCCGGCGCGGACCGTGGCGTCCCCGGCCAGCGACGGCGGGAAGATCTCGGGGATCCCGAGCAGCGCCTGCACGATCCCGTCCGGGCCCGGCGCGGCGCCGGCGAGCTCGGTGCGGATCCGGTCGGCCAGGGGATCGTTCAGCGGGAGGTCGCGGCCGTCGTCGGTGCGTCCCTGGACAAAGCGCATCCAGGCGGCGACGGCCAGCAGCGCCCAGTGCGGATCGGCGCCGGCGGCGCGGCGGTCGGCGACCGTGTGCAGGATCCGCTGCGGCAGCTTCTGGGATCCGTCCATGGCGACCTGTACGGTCCGGTAGGCGATCGCGGTGTCCGCGAAGCGTGCGAGGACCGAGTCGCCGTAGTCCAGGACCGTCACCCCGTCCGGCGGGACCAGGGTCGGCGCGATGTCCTCGGCGATCAGGCGGTGCAGCAGGTCGCGCATGCCGGGCAGGTCCAGCGCCCCGGCGATGGTCTCGCATCCGGCCAGCGCCCCCAGGTACGCCAGCGTGGAGTGCACGCCGTTGAGCGTGCGCAGCTTGAGCCGTTCCCAGGGCCGGGCATCGCCGGTCAGCACCACGCCCGCCCGCTCCCAGGCCGGGCGCCCGCCGGGGAAGTCGTCCTCCACGACCCACTGCCGGTACGGCTCCCCGGCCACCGCGGCCAGGTCGTCCACCCCGAGCGCCGCGGCCGCCGTGGCCAGCGTGTCCGGCGTCGTGGCGGGCACGATGCGGTCGACCATCGAGCCCGGGAAGCCGACCGAGGCGGCCACCCAGTCGCGCAGCCCGGGCACCCGCTCGGTGAGCGTTTCGATCACCCCGCGCAGCCAGCGGCCGTTCGAGGGCAGGTTGTCGCAGCTGAGCAACGCGATCGGTCCCGCGTCCGCCCGGCGCCGCGCGTCCAGGGCCCGGACCAGCAGCGCGGGCATCGCCGCCGTGGGGGCGTACCCCTTCTCGGTGATCGTGAGCGTGACCACCCGCACGCCGGGGTCGGCCAGCAGCGCGACCACCTCGTCGCCCGCCGACGGAGCGTGCAGAACGCCGGTGAGCGAACCGACAACCCGCGTCCCGCCGCCGGCGTCGGACAGGGTCGTCACGCTGAACAAGCCGTCCTGCGCGCGCAGCGCGTCGGCCACGCCGGTCGAGTGCGGCGCGACCGCGGTGATGCCCCAGTCGCCGCCGCCCGCCGCGATCGCCTCCTCGGTGTAGACGGCCTGGTGCGCCCGGAAGAACGCGCCCGGCCCGAGGTGCACGATCCCGGTCCGCAACGACCGGGAGTCGACGAGCGGCCGGGTCTCCGCGGGCAGCGAGGCCAGGGTGCCGTGACCGAGGCGGCGCGGGCCGAGGTTGCCGGCGCGGCGGGCGTTGCCGTCGAGGCGGCCCCACTTGTCCGTGCTCATCGCCACACCGGCCCGTCCGGGAAGCGGAACTCCGCCAGCGACGACGGTTTGATCGTGGCGCTGTAGCCGGGCTGTTCGGGCAGGACGTAGCGGCCGTTCCGCGTACGGACGGGGTCGGTGAAGTGCTCGTGCAGATGGTCCACGTACTCGACCATGCGCCCGTCGAGGCTCGTGCCCACGCGCAGGTAGTCGAAGGCGAACAGATGTTGCACGAGTTCACACAAACCGACACCGCCGGCGTGCGGGCACACCGAGACGCCGTACTTGGCCGCCAGCAGCAGCTCGGCCAGCACCTCCGGCACGCCGCCCACGCGGCACGCGTCGATCTGCACCACGCGTACGGCCTCGGCCTGCAGCAGTTGCTTGAAGATGACGCGGTTCGCGGCCACCTCGCCCGTCGCCACCCGGATCGGCGCGACCGCCCGCTGCACCCGGGCGTGCCCGAGGACGTCGTCCGGGTGGGTGGGCTCCTCGATCCAGTACGGGTCCGCGACCGCGAGCTCCGCCATCCGATCGATCGCCTCGCCGACGTCCCAGACCTGGTTGGCGTCCATCATGAGCAGCGCGTCCGGCCCGATCTCGGCCCGGATGATCCGCGCCCGGCGCACGTCGGCGGCCGGCTCCCCGCCGACCTTCATCTTCACCGCGCGCCAGCCCTCGGCCGCGGCCGCCCGGGCGAGGTCACGCACCTTCTCGTCGGGATAACCCAGCCACCCCACACTCGTCGTGTACGACGGCAGCCCCTCGCGGGCGAGCTGGGCGCGCCGATCGTCCTGCCCGACCAGCCCCTTGTCCAGGATGGCCGCCGCGTCCGCCGGGGTCAGCGCGTCGCTGAGATGATGGAAGTCGATGCTCGCCACGAGCTTTTCCGTGGGCAGTTCGCTCAGGAACCGCCACATCGGCTTGTCCGCCGCCTTCGCGTGCAGGTCCCAGACGGCGTTGACCAGGGCGCCCGTCGCCATGTGGATGACGCCCTTCTCCGGCCCCAGCCACCGCAACTGGACATCCTGACTGAGCGAACGCGCAAACCCGGCCGGGTCGGCCCACAGCTCCTCGAGCGTGCGCCCCTCCACGTGGTGCGCCAGCGCCCGTACGGCCGCGCAGGTCAGCTCGTTGCCCCGCCCGTTGGTGAAGGTGAAGCCCGCCCCGGTGAGCGACGTGTCGGTCCGCAGCTCCACGTAGGTCGCCGAGTAGTCGCCCCGGTTGATCGCATCCGAGCCATCCCCCTGCGCCGCGGTCGGGAACCGCACATCATGCACGTCCACGCCGACGATCCGCGTCATCGCGCGACCTCCTGTCCTGCGGCGAGCGAGACCACGCCCGCTCCGCATTGTGCGGCGGCGGAAAGGTGCGCACCCGCGTCACGTTCGCGGGCCACGCGCTCCGTGGCGAAGAACGGAGTGCCCGCGAAGGTGTGCGCGGCGGGAAAGAACGAGGCCGCCAAGGTGTGCGCGGCGGAGAAGGGCGTGCCCGCGAAGGTGCGCGGGGCGCTGCGGTGGCGGCTCATTGCGCTGCCTCCCGGGCCGCAGCGGCGGAGGCAGAAGAAGGCCCCGGCGGGGAGTCGAGGCGGAAGATCTTCCTGGGCAGGTGGTAGGCGAGGTCCGCGATCGTCTCCGCCGCCTCGTCGAAGGGCAGCCGGTCCTGCACCACCAGTGACGCCAGGTAGGCGGCGTCGGCGCGGCGGGCCACGTCGTGGCGGACCGGGATCGAGCAGAAGGCGCGGGTGTCGTCGACGAAGCCGGCCGTGTTGTAGAAGCCGGCGCTGTCGGTCACCGCCTCGCGGAAGCGGCGCAGCCCGTCCGGCGTGTCGAGGAACCACCACGGCGCACCCAGGTACACGGCCGCGTAGCCGCCGGCCAGCGGGGCCAGCTCCCTGCTGTACGTGTGCTCGTCGAGCGTGTACACGACGAGCCGCAGCCGCGGGTCGTTGCCGTACTCCTCCAGCAGCGGCCGCAGGGCGTGCACGTAGTCGGTGGCCTGCGGGATGTCGCCGCCCACGTCCCGCCCGTGCCTCTCGTGCAGCGGGCCGTTGTGGTTACGCACCGCGCCGGGGTGCAGCTGGAGTACCAGGCCGTCGTCGAGGGACATGCGCGCGAACTCCACGAGCATGTGCGCCCGGAACAGTTCCGCGTCCGCCGCCGTCGCCGTGCCGCGGAGTGCGCGTTCGAACAAGGCGCGCACGTCCGTGTCGCTCAGTCGCTCAGTACGGGCGGTGAGGTGCCCGTGGTCCGACGACGTCGCCCCGGCCTCGATGAACGCCGCCCGCCGCGCCCGCAGCGCGTCGAGATAGCCGCTGAACGTCGTCGTGTCCGAGCCGGTCAGCTCGCCGAGCCGGGCGACCTTCGCGGCCCAGCCGTCGAACTCGATGTCCACCACCTCGTCCGGCCGGAACGTGGTGATGACCCGGCCGCCCGGCCCGCCCCACCCGTCGGCGGCCAGTTTGGCGTGCCGGGACAGGTCGTCCAACGGCGACTCGGTGGTGGCCAGTACCTCGATGCCGAAGCGCTCGAACAGCGCCCGGGGGCGGAACGCCGGCTCGGCCAGCCGCTCGCTGATCTCGTCGTACAGGCGATCGGCCGTCGCGGCGCTCAGGGGCGTGCCGATGCCGAACACGCGCGTGAACGTCTGCTCCAGCCACAGCCGCGACGGCGTGCCGCGGAAGAGGTGCCAGTTCGAGGCGAGCAGGCGCCAGATCGCGCGGCCGTCCGTCTCGACCGGGCTGCCGTCGCGCGTGGGCACGCCGAGCCGCGCCGGCGGGATGCCCTGGCTGAACAGCATCCGGGTGACGTAGTGGTCGGGCACGACCAGCAGGTGCGCGGGGTCGGGGAACGGCTCGTCCCCGGCGAGCAGGCCGGGGTCGACGTGCCCGTGCGGGCAGATCAGCGGCAGGTCGCGGACGAGCGCGTGCAGCT
Organism: Actinoplanes oryzae; assembly: GCF_030757795.1. Lineage (GTDB taxonomy): Bacteria > Actinomycetota > Actinomycetes > Mycobacteriales > Micromonosporaceae > Actinoplanes. Next base: position 29,715 of record NZ_JAUQWH010000061.1, on the reverse strand, counting down.
CGACGGCGATGTCCCGCTGCCGGGCATCGGTGGCGAAGACAGGATCGGGCACGGTCACCTCGGAAGCAGTCGGTCCGAACAGCGGCGGGGAGGGGGTCAGGGAAGCAGGTCGAGGTCTTTGACGAGTACGGGCGCCCCGGTGCGCAGGGACTGGTTGGCGGCCAGCCCGGTGGCCAGGGCCAGGGCGCCGTCGCGGGCGGTGGCGGAGCGGGCGAGGGGGTCGGTGGCGGCGCCGAGCAGGACGGCGGTCATGCGTTCGTCGGCGCCCCCGTGCCCGCCACGCGGTGACGGCGGAAGCTCGATCTCGCGGGCGGGCTCCCAGAAGGGGTGCAGGGTCAGCCGCCGGTGCCCCTGCTCCGGGTTCTCGGTCATGCCGTGCACGGCGGCGCCCTTCAGGGACCCGGCGGCGGCGAGGCTGACGTGGTCGTTCTCGACGACCTCGAGCTCCAGGCGCCCCCGGCTCCCGTTGACCATGAGCCGATAGCCCTCCCACGGCGCGTACGCGGTCAGGTGGTAGGTCATCGTCGCCCCGGTGTCGTAGCGCACGAGCACCGCCATGTCGTCCTCGATGGTCACTCCCGGCGCGAAGACATTCTGGTCGCGGTGGTAGCCGTCGAGATGCTCGGCGTCGAGGTAGAGGGCCCGGAGCCGGGGATTGTCCGCGAGGTGCAGCGCGAACGGGTCGTCGGAGGCAGCCGGGCTGCCGTGGACACGGTCGTACTCCCGCGCGTACCCGTGGCGCTTGCCGTTCTCGCCGTAGAAGAAGAGCCTGCCGGAGGCGTAGACCTCCGCAGGCGCCGTGCCCAGCCACCAGTTGACCAGGTCGAAGTGGTGGCCGGCCTTGTGCACGAGCAGGCCGCCGGAGTTGGCCTTGTCGCGGTGCCAGCGGCGGAAGTAGTCGGCGCCGTGCCGGACGTCGAGCAGCCACTCGAAGTGCACCGAGCCGATCTCGCCCACCGCACCCTCGGCGAGCAGCATCCGGACGCGTTCGTGCACCGGGTTGAAGCGGTAGTTGAACGCGACCGACACCTGCCGCCCGGTCCGCGCGATGGCGTCGAGGACGGCGCGGCAGCCCGTGATGTCGGTGGTCATCGGCTTCTCGGTGATGACGTCGCAGCCCGCCTCGAGCGCGGTGACGATGTGCCCGGCGTGGGTGGCGTCGACGCTGGTGACGATCAGGACGTCGACGCGCTCGCGGGCGAGCATCGTGGCCAGCTCGCCCGCCGGGTAGGCCGGGACGGGCGCCGGGAGCCACCCGTTGTGGACCGCCATCCGGTGCTGGTTGGTGTCGCAGAAGGCGACGAGCCGGGCCGTCGCGGCGTGGTCGGCCGTGATCGCCCGGACGAACATCTCGGCGCGGGCCCCGGTGCCCACCAGAGCGAAGCGTCGGGTCATGCCGGACCTCCGAGAAGAAGCGACAAACGTTTGCAAGGAAACTAGGCACGTCAATGTCTGTGCGTCAACGGGCGGCGCCGGATTGTCCACTTCTGACCGGCTGCGTAGCCGTTTCGGTGCGGAGCCGGTCACCCATTCGCAACAAACAACCATTGACACCGCTGCAACCGCTTGCATTAATGGGCCAACGCAGTGACGCACGCCACTGTCTGGAACCGCTCCCACGGCGAGCGGAAATGGATCATAAAAGCGAAGGGGGCGCGAGCATGCCGGCCACGATTCGCGACGTCGCCCGGGCCTCCGGCGTGCACATCTCCACGGTCTCCCGCACGTTCTCCGCCCCGCACCTGGTCAACGTCGAGACCCGCACCCGGGTGCTGGCCTGCGCCGAGCAGCTCGGCTACCGCCCGAACCGGGCCGCCCGCGCGCTCATCACCGGCCGCACCTGCAACATCGGGCTGATCGTCGCGGACATCGCGAACCCGTTCTTCCCGCCGCTGATCAAGGCGGCGGAGAGCCAGGCGCGCAAGCACGACCACCACATCTTCGTGGCCGACACCAACGAGGACGCGATCGCCGAGGAGGAGCTCGTCCGGGCCCTGGCGAAACAGGTCGACGGCGTGCTGCTGTGCAGCCCCCGGATGAGCAACAGCCTGATCGAGCAGCTCAGCCGCGAGGTGCCGCTGGTCGTGGTCAACCGGCAGATCACCGGGCTGCCCGCCGTGGTCATGGACGTGGCCCAGGGCGCGCGCCTGGCGATCGAGCACCTGACCGGGCTGGGGCACCGGTCGATCGCGCTCGCGGCGGGACCGCGGGGGTCGTGGACGAGCAAGGAGATCCGCCGCTCGGCCGCGGCTGCCGCCCGTGCGGCGGGGGCCGATCTGCTCGTCACCGGCCCCAACGCGCCCACCGAGGACGGGGGGCTGGCCGCCGCCGACACGGTCGCCAGGGCCGGTGTCACCGCGGTGCTCGCCTACAACGACCTCATGGCCCTGGGGCTGATCGAGGGCCTGCACGGCCGGGGCCTGCGGGTGCCCCGCGACGTCAGCGTGGTCGGCATCGACGACATCGCGCTGAGCCGCCTCACCCGCCCCAAGCTGACCACGGTGGCGACGCCCACCGCCGCCGCCGGCAGGGCGGCCGTCGACATGCTCCTCGCGTACGGCGACGACCGTCGCACCACCGCACTGATCAATCTGCAGACCGAGCTGGTGGTGCGCGACTCCACGAGCCCGGTTCCCGAAAAAGTCTTGTGACGACTGGAGTGCCATGCTGCGCACACAACTCCGGCGGCGCCGCCTGCTCGCCGCCGCGCTGACCGTACCTCTGCTGCTGGGAGCCGCCGCGTGCGGTGGCGACGACGACGCCGGCGACGGCAAGGTCGAGCTGTCGATCTTCTGGTGGGGCGCCGAGAACCGCGCCCAGCTCACCGAGAAGGCGCTCGACCTCTACACGTCGAAGCACCCGGACGTGACGTTCAAGAAGACCTGGCAGGCCAACCAGGGCTACTTCGACAAGCTGGCCACGCTGACCGCCGGGGGCAACGCCCCGGACATCTTCCAGATCGACGACAACTACATCGCCGAGTACGCCACCCGCAACGTGACCCTGGACCTGACGCCCTACCAGCAGAGCGGCAAGGTGGACACGTCGAAGTTCCCCGAGGGCCTGTGGAAGTACGGCGTGGTCGACGGCAAGCTCGCCGGCCTGTCGTTCGGGGAGAACACCCAGGGGCTGGTCTACAACAAGACGCTGCTGGCCAAGCACAAGCTGCCCGAGCCCACGATCGGGATGAGCTGGGACGACCTGATCAGCTGGGCGGCCAACGTCAGCAAGGTCACCAAGGTTCCGGGCACGCAGGACCCGTCCGCCACGTACCAGGCGTTCTGGGTGTGGATCCGGCAGCAGGGCAAGGACCTCTACAACGGCAAGGAGCTGGGCTTCACCGAGCAGGACGTGACCGCCTGGTTCGACCTGTGGAAGAAGGCCCGCGAGCAGGGCGCCACGCCCACCCCCGACGTGATCCACGAGGGCAACGTCACCGACATCAGCAAGCAGCTCGTGGTCACCGGCAAGGCGGCGACCAGCTGGGTGTGGGCCAACCAGATGCCGGAGCTGAAGAAGAACACCGCCGACGAGCTGGGCGTGGTGTCCTACCCGGGCGACCCGAGCGCGCAGTGGGCCCGGGCGTCCATGTACTTCTCGGTCTTCCGCGGCAGCAAGCACAAGGACGCCGCCGTGGACGTGCTGAACTTCCTGGCCAACGACCCGGAGGCCGGCAAGATCCTGGGCACCGACCGCGGCCTGCCGTCCAACCTCGACATCCGCAAGGAGGTCGCCGCGACCACGACCGACCCGGCCATGAAGGCGTCGATCGCGGTGGAGGACCAGCTCGTGCCGAAGTTCGGCCCGGCGCCGGCGGTTCCGCTGCCCGGCCACAGCAAGGTCAAGACCGAGCTGGTCAAGGCCGCCGAGGAGGTCCAGTACGGGCGCCAGGCGCCCGCCCAGGCCGCGGCCGCCTACGTCGCCGCCGCCAAGGCCGCGATCGGACAGGGCTGACCTACGTGGCTGTCATGAGTCCGGCACCACCCCGGGAGCCTGCCACCCACCGGCAGGCCCCGGGCGTGGCCCGCCGCCGGGAGAATCTGCCCGGCTACCTGTTCCTCAGCCCGTGGCTGCTCGGCCTCGCGGTGATCACGGCGATCCCGATGCTGCTGTCGCTCTACCTCAGCTTCACCAACTACGACGTGCTCACCCCGCTGACCGAGGCCGAGTGGGTGGGCTGGGACAACTACCGGCGGATGTTCACCGACGACCCGTCGTACTGGCACTCGGTGCGCGTCACCGTGACGTTCGCGCTGGTGGCCGTGCCGTTGAAGCTGGCCGCGGCCCTCGGGGTGGCGCTGCTGCTCAACCGGGTCTTCCGCGGGGTCGGGTTGTTCCGCGGGCTGTTCTATCTGCCGTCGCTGCTCGGCGGCAGCGTCGCGCTCGCCATCGTCTGGGTGAGCATGTTCAACCGGGACGGCGCCTTCAACTCGCTGCTCGGCGTCTTCGGCATCGAGGGCGCGCCCTGGGTCAATGATCCGAAATGGGCGCTGGAAACGCTCATGCTGCTGGCGATCTGGCAGTTCGGCGCGCCGATGATCATTTTCCTGGCCGGCCTGAAACAGGTCCCCGCGGAACTGTACGAGGCCGCGTCGGTCGACGGCGCCGGCGCCTGGCGGCAATTCGTGCACATCACGCTGCCGATGCTGTCCCCGGTGATCTTCTTCAACCTGGTGCTGGAGACGATCAACGGCTTCCAGGGATTCACCTCCGCCTTCGTCATCAGCAACGGCGAGGGCGGCCCGGTCGACTCCACGCTGATGTACACGCTGAACCTTTACATCAACGGATTCGTCCGCCTCGACATGGGTTACGCGTCCGCGATGGCGTGGGTGTTCCTGCTCGCGATCGGCCTGATCACGGTCGTGCTGTTCCGCACCGGCCGGTTCTGGGTCCACTACTCCGACAGCGAGGGCCGCTGATGCGCCGCTATCTCCGCGTGCTCGTGCTCCTGCTCATCGTCGTCGTGGTGCTCTATCCGCTGATCTGGATGGTCGGCACGTCCGTCAAGTCACCGCAGGAGATCGCCAGCAACATCGGGCTGGTGCCCGAGACGTTCACGCCGTCGAACTTCACCAACGGCTGGAACAACTTCGACGTCAGCTTCGGGCGCTTCTTCCTCAACAGCGCCCTGGTGTCGATCCTGACGGTGGTGGGCAACGTGATCAGCTGCCTGCTCGCCGCGTACGCCCTCGGGCGGCTCCGGTTCCGCCTGCGCGGCCTGTGGTTCGCGGTCATGATCGGGACGCTGCTGCTGCCCGGGCACGTGCTGATCATCCCGCAGTACATCCTCTTCCGGACGCTCGGCTGGGTGGGCGGCGACTTCCCGTACCTGCCGCTGCTGGTGCCGCAGTTCCTGGCGACCGAGGCGTTCTTCGTCTTCCTCATGGTGCAGTTCATGCGGGGGATCCCGCGGGAGCTGGACGAGGCGGCGACGATCGACGGCGCCAGCCCGTACCGGATCTTCCAGCACGTCATCCTGCCGCTCAGCCGCCCGGCGCTGGTGACCACGGCGATCTTCTCGTTCATCTGGACCTGGAACGACTTCTTCCGCCAGCTGGTCTACCTGTCCGAGCTGAACGACTACACCGCCCCGGTGGCGCTGACGCTGTTCATCGACTCCACGAGCGAGTCGGCGGTGGGGCCCATGTTCGCCATGTCGTTGTTGTCGCTCGTCCCCGTGTTCCTGTTCTTCGTCGCCTTCCAGCGGCTGCTCGTGGAGGGCATCAACACCAGCGGCCTCAAGGGGTGAAGTGCCATGCGTCGTGATTGGCGTGATTCCGCCCGTACGGCGGCCGATCTCGCGGTCCTGGGCTTTCTGGTCACGGGGGCGGCGCTGCCGGTGGTCACGGCGGGCGCGGCCGTCGCCACCGGCAGCGCGGCGATCCGCCACCACCTCGACCACGACACGTGGCCCTCGCCGCGGTCGCTGGGGGCGACCTTCGCGCGCTCCCTGCTGCCCGGCCTGGGCTGGTCGCTCGCGCTGGTCGCGGCGCTCGCGCTGATCACGATCGACTTCCTGGCCGTACGCTCGGGAGCAGCGCCCGGCGGTCCCGTGGCCCTCGCCGCGCTGCTCGTGACCGCCCTCGGCGTGACCGGCCTCGCGGGGCTGCTCGCGGTGACCGCCTCCCCGCGAGCGGCCCGGCGCCTCGCCCGCCCGGGCACCCTCCTCGCGTCCGCCGGCGTGGTGGGGCTGGCGGGCGTGCTCGCCGTGCTGGTCCACCCGGCCCTGGTCCCCGTGCTGGCCGGCTACGCCCTCTTCGCCCTCCACGTCGTCGCCCGGCGCGCATCCTCCCGCGAGCCCGCCCCCGAACCCCGGCCCGCGCCCTCGCGCCAGCCGGCCGTTTCGCCGCATCCGACCGTCGAGGCCGTGGGCCCGCGGACCCTCGCCGGGCGCCCGGGAGCCTTCGCGCGCCGCACCCGTCGCGGAGTTGTGGCGGGGTAGACGCTCTTAGCTGTTGTCATCTAACATTTCAGTTGTGGAGCGGGTCGGGCGGAGCTTGTTGCGGGATGCGGCGTATCAGCGGCTGCGTGCCGCGATCGTGGACGGCAGCCTCGCGCCCGGTGCCGCGCTGCGGCCCGACGATCTCGCGGACCGCCTCGGGCTGTCCAAGGCGCCGGTGCGCGACGCCATCAGCCGGCTCACCGCGGAGGGGCTCGTCGAGAGCAAGCCGCAGAGCTACACGCGGGTCACGCCGCTGGTCGAGAAGGATGTCGCCGACGCGGCCACGGTCGTCGGGGCGATGCACGACCTGGCGCTGCGATCGGTCGCGCTCACCGCGGGGCAGCTCGGCCGCATGCGTACGGCGGGGGAGCGCTTCGCCGCCGCGGTGCGCTCCGGCGACCTCGACGCGGCGCTCGACGCCGACGACGAGCTGCATGCCGTGCCCGTCCTCGCGTGCGGCAACGCGGCCGCCGCGCTCACCATCGAACGTTTCACCCCGCTGATCCGCCGTGCCGAACGGTTGCTGTGGGCATCGCCGCACGGCGAGCGCTCGGTGCGGCAGCACGACGAGCTCATCGAGGCGCTCACCGCCGGCGACGTGACCCGGGCCGTCGCCGTCAACCGCGTGATCTGGGGCCGCATCCACCAGGGGGACCACCATGGCACTGACTGACTTCGAGCGTTATCCGCTGCTGCTCGGGCCGTCGCCCGTACACAAGCTGGAGAGGCTGACCCGGCACCTGGCCGGCGCCGAGCTGTGGGCCAAGCGCGAGGACGTCAACTCCGGCATCGCCTTCGGCGGCAACAAGACCCGCAAGCTCGAGTACCTCGTGGCCGACGCGCTGGCGCAGGGCTGCGACACGCTGGTGTCCATCGGCGGCGTGCAGTCCAACCACACGCGGCAGGTCGCGGCCGTCGCGGCGTACGCCGGGCTGAAGTGCGTGCTCGTGCAGGAGAGCTGGGTCGACTGGCCGGACAGCGTCTACGACAAGGTCGGCAACATCCTCATCAGCCGGCTCGCCGGGGCGGACGTGCGGCTGGTCAAGGCCGGCTTCGGCATCGGCTTCAAGGAGAGCTGGGACCTCGCGCTCGCCGAGGTCGAGGCGGCGGGCGGCAAGCCCTACGCCATCCCGGCCGGCGCCTCCGACCATCGCCTGGGCGGCCTGGGCTTCGCGGGCTGGGCGGCCGAGGTCGCGCGGCAGGAGGCCGAGCTGGGCGTCTTCTTCGACACGATCGTCGTCTGCTCGGTCACCGGCAGCACCCAGGCCGGCATGATCGCGGGCTTCGCGGCCCTCGGCGACGACCGGCCCCGCCGCGTCCTGGGCATCGACGGCTCCGCCAAGCCCGCCGAGACCCGCGACCAGGTCGCCCGGATCGCCCGCGCCACGGCGGCGCTGATCGGGGTGGAGCGGGAGCTGACCGAGGAGGAGATCGTCCTGGACGACAGGTACCACGCCGGCACGTACGGGATCCCGGACGAGGCCACTCTGGACGCGATGAAGCTGGGCGCGCGCACCGAGGGCATGGTCACGGATCCGGTCTACGAGGGCAAGAGCCTGGCCGCCCTCATCGACCTCGTGTCGCGCCGCGAGATCCCGGCCTCGTCCACCGTCCTGTACGCCCACCTGGGCGGGCAGCCGGCCCTGAACGGCTACTCGGCGCTCTTCTCCTGAGCCCGGCGCGAGGGGCTTGACGGAATTATCACGGAGACCATAGAAATAGGCGGTGATCGCTGCCCTCCTCGCCGGCGTGCTCGCCGCCACGACGCTCGGTGCCGTCCCGGTCCACGGTGCCGAGCGCGTCGTCTACCGGACGGACACGGCCGACATCGCCAACCCGGACCGCGGGCTCTACCACCACAGCGGCGACTGCGACGCCACGACGTTCGACCCCGCCGTGCTGCGCGCCTATCGGACCGAGGAGCACATCTCGCTGGTGATGTGCATTTTCTATCTGCGGGGATTCCAGGACGCGCCGATCGGTGCGGCGGCGCTGGCGCACTTCGAGGAGCAGGCCGGCGCGGTGCGGGCGGCCGGGCTCAAGATGGTGCTCCGGTTCGCGTACACCGACGATCCGGCCGGGGACGACGCCCCCGTCGAGCGGGTGCTGGGGCACATCGGGCAGCTGACGCCGTACCTGCGGGCGAACGCCGACGTCATCCACGTCGTGCAGGCGGGCTTCGTCGGGGCGTGGGGCGAGTGGTACTACACCCGGCACTTCGGCAACGAGGGCGTCGTCTCGGCCGCCGACCAGGCCAACCGGCGCCGGGTCGTCGACCGGCTGCTGGCGGCCCTGCCCGCGTCGCGTCAGGTGCAACTGCGCACCCCCCACTACAAGCGCACCCTGTACGGGACGGAGCCGGTCGGCCCCGGGCAGGCGTACACGGACACGCCGCAGGCGCGCGTCGGGCACCACAACGACTGCTTCCTCGCGCCCTACGACGACTACGGCACCTACGTGGATCCGGCGGTCGAGTATCCGTATCTGCGGGCGGACACCTCGTATGTCGCCATGGGCGGGGAGACCTGCGTCGCGAACCCGCCGCGCAGCGACTGCCCGACGGCGCTGGCGGAGCTGAGCGGCTTCCACTGGACCTTCCTCAACACCGACTATCAGCGGGACGTGCTGCGGGGCTGGGAGGCGGGCGGCTGCTGGGACACCGTGCGCCGATCGCTGGGATACCGTCTCGCGCTCACCGACAGCACCGTCGCCGTCCGCGGAGCCACGCTGACCGTACGGCTGGGGCTGCGCAACGACGGCTGGGCGGCGCCGATCAATGCCCGTGGCGCCGAGCTCGTGCTGCGCGACGGCGCGCGGGTGCACCGGATCCCGATCCCCTCCGACCTGCGGCGCTGGCAGGACAGGGTGACGGTCACGGCGTCGCTGGCCGGGATCCCGTCGGGGCGCTACCAGCTGCTGCTCAACCTGCCCGACGCGAGTCCGTCGCTGCGGGACCGTCCGGAGTACTCGATCCGGCTCGCCAATGTGGGCACGTGGGAGGCGGCCACCGGCTACAACGATCTGCAGCAGACGGTGTCAGTGACCCACGGCCACCTTCACCAGTGAGACGCCGGCGGCCGCGGCGGCCAGCAGCACGCCCGCCAGCAGGGTGCGCGCGGACGGGCGCCCCGATCGGAGCCGCTCCATCAGCAACCCGATCAGGGCCATGCGCAGCAGCAGGTACGCCTCCGAGGTCACCAGGGCCGCCTGCCCGGGCACCCAGTGCCACGCCCCGGCCGCGAGCAGCGCCGCCGGCACCAGCCCCGAGGTGAGCACGGGCCAGGAGTCGCGCAGCTCGTGCCACAGGTCCGCGCGGGTCAGCGGCAGCTCGGAGCGGACGTTGTGCCCGACGACGTCGGCGAACACGTGCGCCAGGTAGGTCGACGCCGCCACCCCGAGCACCAGCAGGGCGGCGTGGGCGTGGTGCAGGTCCGCGGGCAGCAGCGGCACGGTGGTGGCGAAGACGATGATGTTCCCGTAGACGTACGCCGAGATCCGCGCCGCGGCCTGCTCGCGTGGCAGGGCCGGGTCGGCCCGGTAGCGGACGACCCGTTCGCGCAGACTCTGATCTCGCATGCCGCCACGCTACCGACTGCGGGACTACCACGGGCGCGGTACAGCGATGCCTACGGCGGGAGGATGCGGCGCCGCGCCCGCCAGGGCACTCTGGACCGGTGACCATCCTGGCTTCCGCTCCGGCCGTGCTCCCGTGGCAGGGCGACCGTGCCGCCCTGACCGCCGCCGTCGCCGCCGGGCAGCACGTCGTGCTCGACCTCGCCGACGTGCCGGGCCTCGACCACGACAGCCTCGCCCTGCTCGTCCGTGCCCGCCAGGACCTGCGCCGGCGCGGCGGACACCTGTGCCTGGCGGCCCCGTCCCGGCTGGTCCTCACGGTCCTGCACACCATGCGGCTGGAGGCGGCGTTTCCGACCTTCGCCACTCCCGGCGCCGCCCTGAGCTGGGTCGCGGGCGACCCGGCGGACGAGACCCCCGTGCCGCTGTGGCTGGGCGACCCCGCCGTAAGCTGAGGGCGTGCAACCCGCTCTGCGGTACGCCGCCGAGGAGTGGGGCGCGCCGGAACTCGACGCGATCGCGGACCACGTCGCGCGGCTGTCCGGGGATCCGGTGGACGAGCCCGGCGCGGGCCCGGGGGAGCGGGACGGCTACGAGCAGCACGAGGAGCTCGGCGCCTGGCAGCACGACGACGTGGCCGGGGTGCTGGCGGAGCTCTTCGACGATGCGTTGCCCGGGGACACCTGCCGGCCGTGGACGGCGGAGCGGGTGCCGGTGCTCGCCGCCCTCGCCGTCGACCAGCGGCTCACCGACTACCACCGCGCCTGGGCCGTCGCCTACCTCGTCGCCGTCGCGACGGCCGGCCGGCGCCGGGCGGACGGTCCCGAGAACGCGGACGAGCGGGCAGCGCGTGCCGCCGTGGCCGCGGCCGTGCCGGACATCGCCGCGCGGGCCGACGACTCGGAGCTGTTCGGCTTCCTCGCGGCCGCGCTGGCCCTGGCCTGCCCCGAAGCGGGCGCCGCGGCGCTGGCCGGGCGTGCGGCCCGGCGCTGGGCGGGGCAGCTCCCGATCGTCCCGGAGCTGCTGTTCGACGAGTTGTTCCGCGCGACCGGGTCAGGGGTTGAGCTCGGCCAGGCGTAGCACCAGGTGCAGCGTCAGCCGGTCGGTGCCGTCCTCCAGGTCGTAGCCGGTCAGGGCCGTGACGCGGCGCAGGCGGTGGTAGAGGGTCTGGCGGTGGATCGCCAGGGCGGCGGCCGTGCGCTGGGCGTTGCCGGCCAGGTCCAGATAGGTACGCGCGGTGCGCACCAGCTCCGGGTCGCCGTCGAGCAGCCGCCGGGCGCGGTCGTCGGTGAGCGTGGCGGCGAGGGTGGCGGGCTCCGCCAGGGCCAGCAGGCGCAGGGCGCCCAGCTCCGGCCAGGACCGGACGCCGACGCCGCCCGGGGCGGCCCGCAGGGCCAGGCGCAGCGCCGCGCCGGCCTGGCGCCAGGCGGTGTGGCCGTCGGTGGGGTCGACGGTGCCGGAGACGCCCGCCGCCACGCCGCCGTGGTGCTCGGCGAGCAGGGAGCGGGCGGCCTGCTCGGCGATGGCCGCCGGATCGGGGGTGCCGGCCGGGAGGACGAGGGCGCTGCGCTGCCCGATGGGGGTGCTCAGGACGCCGCGGGGCAGCAGCCAGGTGTTGACCGGGCCGACCGGGCCGGCGTCGCGGCGGGCCAGGGCGACCAGGACGACGCCGTCGCGGGCCGGGATCAGGCCGTCGCGGCGCAGGTCCTCGGCGGCTCGGGCGCGGGCGCCGGCGTCGGGGGAGAGGAGGTCGGCGACGGCCAGGGAGGTGCGGTCGCTGGCCTGGGCGCGGCGGGCCATGGAGACGGCGAGCTGGTCGACGATGCCGGCGAGCGCGCGCACCGCGGCGACCGGCACGGTCTCGTCCGGGTCGAGGAGCCAGAGATAGCCGTACGCCACTCCGCGCCAGCGGACCGGGATGCACCAGCGGGCGTACAGGCCCGGGATGGCGTCGGCGGGGATCCGCAGCGGCTCCTCGGCGGCCGCGATGCCGAACGCCGCGAACTGGCGCTGGACGTCGGGGCTGGAGCGGCGGCGCAGGATCGAGCGGCGACGGACCTCGTCGAGCACCTCCTCGTGGCCGGAGGAGGCGACCAGGTGCAGCTCGCGGTCCTCGAGCGTGGTCGGCGCCCCGGTGCGGGCGGCGACGGTGTCGACCAGGTCCTGCAGCTGCGCCGGGTCGCCCTCAATCATCATCCAAATGTACAACGACGTCACTCAAGCAGATGACATTTGTATCTGGTGCCCGGCGCGTGATCTTTCTAGCGTTCGAGGGGAATGAAGGAGGCCTCCATGTTCGGACGGCTGGTGCTGGCGGTGGCCGGCAACCCGGCGGTGCGGTCCACGGTGACGCGCACCCCGCTCGCGCGCCCGGTGGTGTCGCGGTTCGTCGCCGGCGAGCGGACGAGTGACGCGCTGGCCGCCGTCCGCGAGCTGCGCGGCGCCGGGCTCCAGGTGACGCTGGACCACCTCGGCGAGGACATCACCGACTTCGCGACGGCCGAGCGCACCGTGGCGGCGTACCGGGAGATCGTCACCCGGCTCGCGGAGGACGGCCTGGCCGCGGGCAACGAGATCTCCGTCAAGCTGTCGGCCCTGGGCCAGTCGCTGGGCGCGGACGGCCCCGAGCGGGCCACCGCCTACGCGCTGCAGCTCGCCGGGCACGCCTACGCCCACGGCGTCGACGTCACGCTCGACATGGAGGACCACACCACCGTCGACCTGACCCTCGAGACGCTGCGCACCCTGCGCAAGGACTTCCCGCGGACGGGCTGCGTGCTGCAGGCCATGCTGCACCGCACCGAGGGCGACGCCCGCGACCTCGCCGTCGCGGGTTCCCGGGTGCGCGTCGTGAAGGGCGCCTACGCCGAGCCGTCGACGGTCGCGCACCAGGCGAAGACCGACGTCGACCGGGCGTACGTGCGGATCCTGCGCATCCTCGGCGAGTCCGAGGCCTACCCGATGGTGGCCACGCACGACCCGCGGATCATCGACATCGCCGAGCGGCTGCTCACGCCGCTCGGGTCGGACGCCGAGTTCCAGATGCTCTACGGCATCCGCGCCGCCGAGCAGCGGCGGCTGGCCGACGCCGGCCACACCGTGCGCGTCTACGTGCCCTACGGCACCGACTGGTACGGCTACTTCTCGCGGCGCCTCGCCGAGCGCCCCGCGAACCTCGCCTTCTTCCTTCGCTCCCTTGCCACCACGTCTTGAGAGGCCCGCTGTGACCATCCAGGTGCCCCCGGCTCGCAACGAGCCCGTCCTCAACTACGCGCCCGGTTCCCCGGAGCGGGCGGAGCTGGAGAAGCGCCTCGCCGAGATCGCCGGCGAGCGCCACGAGCTGACCGCCACCATCGGCGGAGCCCGGCGCATGCCGAGCGGCGACGCGTTCGACGTCGTCGTGCCGCACCGGCACGCCCAGGTGCTCGGCACCTCCGCGCACTCGACCCGGGCGGACGCCGCCGCCGCGGTCCACGCCGCCAAGAGCGCGGCCGCCGACTGGGCCGCCCTGTCCTTCGAGGACCGTGCCGCCGTCTTCCTCAAGGCCGCCGACCTGCTCGCCGGCCCGTGGCGGCAGACCCTCAACGCCGCCACCATGCTCGGCCAGAGCAAGACCTCCTACCAGGCCGAGATCGACGCCGCGTGCGAGCTGATCGACTTCTGGCGCTACAACGTCCAGTTCGCCACCGAGATCCACGCCGAGCAGCCCGTCTCCGGCCCCGGCATGTGGAACAGGCTGGACCACCGCCCGCTCGAGGGCTTCGTCTACGCGGTCACGCCGTTCAACTTCACCTCGATCGGCGCCAACCTGCCCACCGCCCCGGCGCTCATGGGCAACACGGTCATCTGGAAGCCGGCCCCGACCCAGCAGCTCTCCGCGCACTTCACCATGCGCCTGCTCGAGGCCGCCGGGCTGCCCGCCGGCGTCATCAACATGCTGCCCGGCGACGGCCTCGCCGTGTCCGACGTCGTGCTGGCCGACCCCGACCTGGCCGGCATCCACTTCACCGGCTCGACGAAGGTGTTCCAGCACCTGTGGCAGACGGTCGGCTCGAACATCGCGAGCTACCGCAGCTACCCGCGGCTGGTCGGCGAGACCGGCGGCAAGGACTTCATCGTCGCCCACCCGTCGGCCGACCCCGCCGTGCTGCGGACGGCCATGATCCGTGGCGCCTTCGAGTACCAGGGGCAGAAGTGCTCGGCGGCCTCCCGGGCGTACGTGCCGCGCAGCGTCTGGAACGTCATCAAGGACGACCTGGTCGCCCTCACCGAGGGCCTGCCCATGGGCGACCCCGCCGACTTCGGCAACTTCCTGAGCGCCGTCATCGACCGCCGCTCCTACGACCGGCTGGCCAAGGTGCTCGACCGCGCCCACCACGAGGACTCGCTGGCGGTCATCGCGGGCGGCACGGCGGACGACAGCGAGGGCTACTTCGTGCGCCCCACGATCATCGAGGGCACGGACCCCGCGCACGACGTCTTCACCACCGAGTTCTTCGGCCCGGTCCTGGCCGTCCACGTCTACGACGACGCGAAGTACGAGACCGGGCTGCACCAGATGGAGTCCGCGGCTCCGTACGCCCTGACCGGCGCGATCATCGCGCAGGACCGCACCGCCATCGCCCAGGCCCAGCACTTCCTGCGCCACGCGGCCGGCAACTTCTACATCAACGACAAGCCCACCGGTGCCGTGGTCGGCCAGCAGCCCTTCGGCGGCGGCCGTGCCTCCGGCACCAACGACAAGGCCGGAGCGGCCAGCAACCTGCGCCGCTGGACCAGCCCGCGGGCCGTCAAGGAGACCTTCGTCCCCGCGACGGACCACCGCTACCCGCACATGGGCTGACCTGCGCCGGAAGCCCTCCCGCACAACGGGAGGGCTTCCGCCGCACCCCGATCCCCCGTGTATCGTCGCCGCAGCATGCATTGATCATGGCAGTGCCTCACGGGGGAGGAGCGGCTGTGCCGCACACAGGAGAAGATCTCGGCGTCGACATCTACAACCTCTGGGTCGCCGGAACCAGACACCTACCGGCCGTGGCCGACCAGTTCCGCCACGCCCGGACCGAGTTGTTCCGCACGACGGGCACGGACGAGGTGTTCCACCGCTCGCCGAGCATCGGGGGCACGTGGCGGGGTCCGGCATTCGAGGGCTTCAACGCCTTCCGCGACGCGATGGGACGGGTGCTGCAGGACAGCGCCGACAACATGGACGCCGCCGGCCACGCCCTCGAAACGGCCGCCCAGGGCTATGCGGCGACCGACGCCGAGGCCGGCGAGCGGTTCAGCAAGCTGCGTGCCGATGGCGCGGACGGGGCGTACTGAGGTGGCGTACAGCTTCGCGCAGATCGGCGCCGCGATCGAGGCCGTGCAGAAGAAGGCGATCGAGAAGGCCTGCCTGCAGCGGGCCATCCCGCCGTGGGACCACTCCGAGCGCGATTACGACCAGAACATCCAGATGGGCGAGATCCAGCAGTACTTCTCCACGGTGCCGTCGCTGATCGGGCCCTTCCAGGACATGCCCGCAGCGAGCGAGTTCACGACGATCCAGGACCTGCTCAGCGGCAGCGCGCAGTACCTGGCCACCACGCAGAACACCCCGCGCGCCGAGTACGCCCTGCCCGGCGAGCCGCGCACCGAGTATGCCGGAGCCGTGACGACCAGCACCTATCTCAGCGAGTGGAGCGGACGGGCCGCCCGGGAGTTCCGGACCAACTATCTAGACCCGCTGCCGATTCAGCTGGGCGGCCAGTTCAACGCCGTGTCGGCCGCACACGCCATGATGGTCGCCGAGGCCAAGCTCTGGGACGCGGTCCGCGAGGACGTGATGACCAACATCAACGGCTGCCTCGGCGCCCTCGATCAGCTCGACAAGTGGTGCGGCAAGAACGGCTGGACCATCACGCTGACCGCCGTCGCCTCGATCGCGACCATCGCCGCTGTCCCGCTCTCGGCCGGAGTGGCCATTCCGCTGGCACTGGCGACCGCCGACGCCGGATCGTCGTTCGCGGTCTCCCTGCTCAAGGACGACCCGCCCCCGCCGTCGAAGGCGTACAACGGCGGCACGGCGGAGGAACTGGTGATGCAGCTGGCTCGCGCCCTGCAGGACACGATCGACCAGCTCGTGCAGGAGGAGAGCCGGATCGGGGCGTTCCTCACCCTGCTGGCGGGCACGCTCGACGGCGCCAACCGCGAGAAGTTCGTGCCCAAGCGGCCCCTGCTGGCCGGGACCACCGACGCCAACTATGCCGACGACCAGAACCTCGGGACGGCGAGCTGACGTGAGCGACCTGACCAGCCGCCTCGATGCCGTGCACCTGCACGCCTCCGCTCCGGCGGGTGGTGTGCACGCCGAGTTGCGCGGCGACTCCGAGATCACCCTCTACCTTTCCACCGGCTACTACACCGAGGCGACCGAGAGTGAGCTCGGCCGCCGCCTTGAGCAGCTCGGCAAGCTCCTGTGGGCCGAGCGGATCCGGGCTTATCGCCGGCTCGCGGAGCAACCCGGCAGCGGGGTGCTGCTCATCGACCCCGATCCGCATCTCAGCCGGGAGGACGCCCGCTTCGTCGTAGAGCGGGGTCGCCTGGTCGCCACGGGAGCCTCACCCGACGGCCATGTCACGATCGAGGTACGAGGCATGAGCGACTGGAAGGTGACCGTGCGGCCGGGCAGCCTGCGCGTGCTCGACGAGGACACCTTCACCCGCGCCGTCGAGATCGCCGCGGCACGCATGATCGAGGACCAGTTCATGAAGAACCTCCAGCTCAAGGCCCAGGCGTACGGGGAGCCGGCGTGAAGAAGCTCGTTCTGTCCCTTGTCCTGCTGATCCTCGGCGGCGTCCTGGCCTTCCTCGTGCCGACCGTGGCACGGACCAGCCAGCCCGACTTCGCCGACGCAAAGCGGACCGGCACCGGCACCTCTTACGTGTGCGTCGAGCAGGGGCCGCTCACGCTCGGCGGGTTCGGGTACACCAGCAAGTGCACCGTCCGGGTGACGTGGGACGACGGCACGACGGAGACCGTGGACCCCGACCGGTACGGCTTTGCGGAGAGCGGCGAGCGGTTCACCATCGGGGAGCTGGAGAACGGGACCTTTGCGCGGCCCGATCGGCCGTTCAGGGTGGGGGCGGTTGTCGGTTCCTGGGTGCTGGGGGTGCTGGCTGCCGGGGCGCTGGTGGGGGGCTTGGTGGCCGGGGTGGTGTTCGTGCGGCGGCACGTCAATTTCACCTGAGTGTCGTACCCCCTCGGTAGCGTCTCGGGCGTTGCTGGTACGAGGAAGGGCGGGGCGTCGTGGGCATGAGTCTGGTCGGGTGCCGGGTGGGGCGGGCGGACTACGAGGCCGTGCTGGCCGATGCTCGGCGGGCGCAGGCGCTGCTCCACGGTGATGCGGCGGGGGCCGGGCTGGATGTGGACAAGGCGTGGCACGGCATCCACTATCTGCTGACGGGTTCCGAGTGGGAGGCCGGGCCGGGGGCCGGGGCGGCGGTGCTCGGCGGGGAGGTGCTCGTCGCGGAGGGTGTCGACGGGCCGCCGCGGCTGCTCGGGCCCGCCGTGGTGCGGGAGGTGGCGGCCGGGCTCGCGGCGGTCGATGTGGCCTGGCTGCGTGACCGGTTCGACGCGGAGGAGCTGACCGGCGCCGGGATCTATCCGGCCGTCTGGGACGACGAGGATTTCGACGGCTACCTGCTGCCGCATTTCGAGGAGTTGCGCGAGTTCTACCGGGCGGCCGCGGCGCAGGGCGAGGCGGTCCTGCTCGTCATCTCGTGAGCCTCAGTCGTAGATCAGGGCTGAGTCGGCCTCGACGGTGTCGGCGGGGGCCTTCACGGTCACCGGCTTGCCGTGCGCGGAGAAGGTGGTCTTCATCGTCACCGGGTCGCCGGAGCTGGGCTTCAGGGTGAGGCCGATCGCGGTGACCACGCCCGCGTCGTTCGTGGTCAGGGTGAAGTCGGCGCCGGTCGAGGGTCAGGGAGTGGCGCACGGCGGCATCATAATCATCGACGCAGATGAACAGCGGGCGTCACAGAGGCGAAACCTCGAGGCGTGCCTGACTGTTACAAGTAACACATGCGGATGTCTCGATCCCGGGGTTGCGCAGGGTGCGGGTGAGGTGACATCTTTGCCCGGCGCCGCGGCACCGATGCCTGTCTATGCCGGCGCGCATCTCAACGGGGGATTTCTCACATGCCACACGGCGGTCTTCGGCGTGCCCGGACAACGGCGCTGACCAGAAGCTTCCATCTCGGACTCGCGGCGGGGACCGTGGTTCTGCTGACCGCGGGCACCGCGCAGGGCGGCACCACGGCCGTGCAGCTCAACCCGCGGCCCCTGGCCGCCAAGGCGCACGAGGCGAAGCCCGCGCCGGAGCAGCGCTGGGGCGACGCGTCCGGCCTGGACCCGGTCGCCGGGGGCACGAGGAAGAACACCTGGAACCCGCAGTCGCTGCGCGCGAAGTACCCGCTGCGCAAGACGCCGCAGGCCCCGGCGAACGTGGCCGAGGTCAAGCCGGCGCCGGCGAAGGCGCGTACCGGCTTCCAGCCCGGGGCCAGCAAGGAGCTGCCGGCCGAGCGCGGCGCGCACGAGCGCACGTACGCCAACGCCGACGGCACGCAGACCACCCAGTTCTCCGCCACCCCGCTCAACTACCGCAAGGCCGACGGCACCTGGGCGCCCGTCGACTCCACGCTGCGGGCCGACCCGGCCGGCGGCTGGCAGCGGGCGACCGACGCGGTGCCGCTGCACCTGGCGAAGAGCGCGGACGCCGCCGAGCTGGTGCGCGTGACGCTGCCCGGCGGGGGAGTCCTCGCCTACGGCGCCGAGGGGGCGGCCCCGGCGGAGGCGACGGTCAGCGGGGACACCGCGAGCTACCGGCAGGTGTGGCCGGGCGTGGACGTGGAGCTGCAGGCGCAGGCCGGCGGGGTCAAGGAGACGCTGGTCCTAGGCTCGGCACGCGCCCCGGACACGTACGTCTTCCCGCTGCGCCTGACCGGGCTGACGGCCACGCTCGACAAGGGCACCGTGCTGTTGCGCAACGGCGAGGGCGCCACGGTCGGCACGATCCCCGCCGGGTACATGGTGGACGCCAAGTCGCGGATCTCGCACGCGGTGTCGTACACCCTGGGCAAGGACGACACGCTGCGGGTGACCGTCGATCGGGGCTGGCTCACCGCCCCGGAGCGCGCCTTCCCGGTCCGCGTGGACCCGCCGGTGCTGGCCAACGGCGCGGCCACCGAGAGCCTGGTCGTGTCGAGCACCGGCTCGCGCGGCGGCGGTGACACGCTCGAGGTCGGCAAGAAGGGCAGCGTGAGCTCGGCCTCGTACGTCCGGTTCCCGGGCCTGGTGTCCAGCCTGGCGCACGAGACGATCTTCAACGCGCAGCTCAGCCTCGTCGGCTACGACGCGCCCTCCTGCAAGCCGCGCCCGGTGACCGTCCACCCGGTGACCGGCTCCTGGTCCTCCAGCACCAGCACGACGTACCCCGGTCCCGCGGTGGGCGCCGCGATCGCCTCGAAGTCGTTCGCGCAGGGCTACGTCGCGGTCGGGCAGTCGGCGTCGTCGTGCCCGGTCACCGGCACCGTCTTCGACCTCGGCACCAAGGGCCGCGATCTGGTGCAGGGCTGGGTCGACGGCAAGGCGGACAACGGACTCTCGCTGCGGGCGCCGGTCTCCGACACCGGCGCGTGGAAGACCATCGCCGGCCCGGCCTCGGCCAACCCGCCGACCCTGTACGTGACCCACACCCCGTACAACGCGAAGTACTCGATCCCGGACCCCACGCCGAAGCCCGCCGTGCTGCAGAACCAGGCCGGCAAGGTCAAGGTGACGGTCACCAACAAGAGCGCGATGGACTGGTCCACGAGCGGCTACCGGCTGGTCTACCGGCTCTACAACGCGAAGACCAACGCGCGGATCGGCCAGTACGTCGCCGGCTCGCTCACCAGCACGCTCGCCCGCGGCGCGACCACGTCGATCGAGGCCACGATCAAGGCGCTGCCGATCGGCGACTACCTGATCGACTTCAGCATGGCGACCAGCGGCGGCAAGGTCTTCACGGACGAGAACGTGCCGCCGGCCCGCATCGGGCTGGCCGTGCGCAACATCGACCCGACGGTCCAGGACGTCTACCCGCCGAACGGCTACCAGTCGCCGACGCTCACCCCGCAGCTGTGGGCGCAGGCGATCGACCTGGACGCCCCGCCGAAGCAGACCCTGCAGTACAAGTTCGAGTACTGCGCCACGACGGCGGCCGGCGACCCGACGGGCTGCACCACGACCGCGTACCAGGCGAAGCAGTCGTACACGATCCCGGCCGGCAAGCTCAGCTGGAGCAAGCCGTACGTCTGGCGGGCTTTCGTCAAGGACAACGCCAGCGAGGTCGCGACCGACCGCTCGACGCTGATCACCACGATCCCGCAGCCCGAGATCACCTCGCGGGTCGCCAACGCCCCCTACGGCACCTCGGACCGCGAGTTCGACCCGGACATCGGCAACTACAGCACCGCCGCCGTCGACGCGACCGTCGCCACCGCGGGCCCGGCGCTGAGCGTCGCGCGCACCTACAACAGCCTCGACCCGCGCCGCGACCTGCTCTTCGGCGAGGGCTGGATGACCCAGGGCGACATGCGCATGGCCGCGGACGCCGACGGCTCGGGCAACGTGCTGATCACCTATCCGGACGGCCAGCAGGTGCGCTTCGGCAAGAACGCCGACGGTACGTTCGCCGCACCGCTCGGCCGCACCGCGCAGCTCTCCCTCAACACCACCACGAACCTGTACGTGCTCAAGGACGTCAAGGGCACCACCTACTCGTTCCGCTCGGGCGGCGACGGCAAGATCGCCTCGATCGCCGACAAGCACGGCCGGCTGCTGCAGTTCACCTACACCACCGCCGGGCAGCTGGCGAAGATGCAGGCGAAGAACGGCCCGAACGCCACCACCGGCCGTGCGCTGACCTTCGGCTGGAACAGCACCAACACCCACGTCACCAGCGTCAGCACCGACAAGGTGGACGGGCGCACGCTCACCTGGACGTACGAGTACACCGGCGACACCCTGACCAAGGTGTGCGCACCGGGGGCACAGGTCTGCACCCGCTACGCGTACAGCGCGGGCTCGCACTACCGCAGCAGCGTGCTGGACAGCGACCCCGACTCGTACTGGCGCCTGGGGGAGAAGGCCGGCAGCGCGTCGGCCGGCAGCGAGATCGTCACCAACCTGGGCAAGGACGCCGCCACCGTCAAGAACGCGACCCTCGGCGCCGCCGGCGCGCTCGCGGGCACGGAGAACACCGGCGCGCAGTTCAACGGCAGCACCTCGGTGATCGAGCTGCCCCGGGGCGTGGTCAAGCGCAGCCGGGACATCGCGGTCGAGCTGTGGTTCAAGGTCGGCCGGACCGAGACCGGCGGCCCGCTGATCGGCTACCAGGACACCGCGATGGACGCCACCGCGACCTCCGGCGTCCCGCTGCTCTACGTCGGCACCGACGGCAAGGTCTACGGCCGGTTCAAGACCACCAGCACCACCGCCGCGCCCCTGACGACCGGCCCGGACATCCGCGACGGGGCCTGGCACCATGCCGCTCTCTCCGTCTCCGGCGACGTCCAGACGCTGTACGTGGACAAGGTCAAGGTCTCCAGCACGACGCTCGGTGCCCTGGACCACAGCCTGCTCACCTACAACCAGGTCGGCGGCGCCCAGGCCACCACGGGCACCGGGACCTGGACCAGCTACGGCAGCTCCGGCAAGCGCTACTTCAACGGGGGCATCGACGAGGTCGCCGTCTACGGCCACGCGCTCAGCGACCAGACCGTCGCCGCGCACTACGGCCTCGGCAAGACGGCCGCCGACCAGCTGGCGAGCGTCACCATGCCCAGCGGCAAGACCGCCGCGGAGGCCGTGTACGACACCGACACCGATCGGATCAAGGAGTACACCGACGGCAACGGCGGCACGTGGAAGATCGGCATCCCGACGGTCTACGGCGGCGACACCGACCTGCGCCGCTCGGTCGAGGTGCTCGACCCCGCCGACCGGCGCTACCTGTACGAGTACGACGCGCTCGCCGGTCGGCTGCTGCGCTCGGCCTCGCCGCTGGGCATCGCGACCCGCCCGGAGGACCAGCCGCTGCCCAGCGCGGCCCCGTCGCCGTCACCCACCGAGATCTGCAGCTCACCGGACCCCGGCGACCCGCAGTTCTGCACCACCATCCCGGGCGACGCGGGCGGCCCGATCTTCGACGAGAACGAGCTCACGGGCTCGGTGCTGCGCTCCTTCGGCTACGACGACAAGGGCCGGCAGAACAAGATCGTCAGCGAGACCGGCGACGTCGTCACGATGACCTTCGACGACCGCGGCAACGTCACCTCGCGGACGTCGTGCCGGGCGGCGGGCAGCTGCCAGACGACGTACACCGATTACACCGCGCCGAACTCGAGCAACCCCTTCGACCCGAAGAACGACCTGCCGGTCACCGTCCGCGACCCCCGCTCGACCGGTGCGACCGACGGCAAGTACGCCGCCACGACCGAGTACACCAGCCTCGGCGACGTCGCGAGCGAGACCGATGCGACCGGCAAGATCACCACCACCTACACCTCGGGCAACGAGGCCGCGTTCGGCAACTCCGCGCTGAGCCAGCCGCCGGGCCTGGTCAAGACGAGCACCGACGCCGCGACCAAGGCCACCGCGTTCAGCTACACCGCGGACGGCGACCTCGCGCAGGTCACCACGCCGACCGGGCTGATCACCCAGAGCACCTTCGACGCGCTCGGCCGCAAGGTCCAGGACAAGGAGATCTCGGACACCTTCCCGGACGGCGTCGTCACCACCTACGCCTACGACGACCTGGGACAGCTGCTCACCACGACCGGCCCGGTCACGACCAACGCGGTCGACGGCACCAAGCACCAGGCCGTGACCAGCAAGACCTATGACCTGGACGGCAACGTCGTCAAGACCGTGGTCCGCGACGCGCTGGACGCCGGCGAGCCGGAACGCGTCACCACGATCGAGTACGACGACTTCAACCACCCGACGCGCACCGTGAGCCCCGAGGGCGACGAGCAGACCGAGGGCTGGGACAAGTTCGGCAACCGCACCTCCGTGGTCGACGGCAACGGCAACCACTACGAGTACGCCTACACGGCGCGCAACGCCCTCGCCGAGGTGCGGCTCTACGACTGGCGTGACGGCGGCGCGGACTCCGGCGACGACTACGTGGTGCTCAACTCCTACGCGTACGACTTCGCGGGCCGCATGGCCGTGCAGCTGGACGCGATGGGCCGCCGCGTCGAGTACACGTACTACGGCGACGACCTGCTGCAGAAGAAGGTCCTCAAGAACTTCCACGACCCGGACGGCAAGACCCGCGACCTGGTCCTGGAGGACAACCAGTACGACGCCGCGGGCAACCTGACCCGCCAGGCGCTGTCGAACGGCGTCGAGGTCACCACCAACGAGTTCGACAGCGCGGGCCGCCCCACGGTCACCACGCAGGACCCGAACGGCGTCGCCCGTAAGACGACGTACGCCTACAACGCGCTCGGCAACGTCACCACGACCACCACGACGGGCAACCCGGTCAACCTGGACTGGTCGGAGAGCACGGTCAGCAACGTGCTGACCAACGTCTACAACGCCAAGGGGCAGCTCGAGCAGGAGAAGGTCACCGACGGGACGAGGACGCAGGTCACCTCGTACACGTACGACCGCAGGGGTCTCGCCCTCACCAGCAAGGACCCCAACGGCAACGTCGTCACCTACAAGTACGACGAGAACGGCGACCGGACCTCGACGACCGCGCCCGCCGTCGCCGTGGAGACCGGGGGCAACCCGGCCCAGACGGCCAGCCCCGTCGTGCTCACCGGGTACAACGCCTTCGGCGAGGTCGTCGCGAGCAAGGACGCGCTCGGCAACGTCTCGCGCACCACGTTCGACCGGATGGGCCGCGTGGTCGAGTCGACCGGCCCGCTCTACACGCCGGCCGGGGGCGCGAACACCACGGGAGCGCCGACCACCAAGGTCACGTACGACGCGCTGAACAACGTCGTGGCGAGCACCGACACGCTCGGGCACGTCACGCACTTCACCTTCGACCGGCTCAACCGCCTGGTGACCAAGGATCTGCCGGGCTCCTCGGACGACGAGCGGCTCGTGTGGCACTACACCTACACCCGGACCGGCAAGGTGCTCTCCAGCACGAGCCCCACCGGGATCCGCACCGAGGCCACCTACGACGACCTCGACCGGCAGGTCACGAGCACGCAGTTCGAGCGCAAGCCGGTCGCGGACACCTTCACCCGCACCATGACGTACGACGACGCGAGCAACGTCGTCGCGGTGACCTCGCCGTCGGGCCTGACCACCACCATGACGTACGACAAGGTCGGCGACCTGCTCTCCACCACCGACCCCGCCAGGACGACCACCAGGCTGGGCTACGACGGCTTCGGCAACAACGTGCGCCAGACCGACGGCGCCGGGCGCACGACGCGCCGCATCTACGACGCCTTCGGGCAGGTCAGCGCGGAGCTGGACCTCAGCCCGGCCGGCGCGGAGCTGCGCCGCGAGACCTACGAGTACGACCTCAACGGCAACGTCACCAGCCGGACGAGCGCGCTGAAGAAGAAGGTCACCTTCGAGTACAACGCGCTCGACCAGCTCGTGAAGCAGGTCGAGCCCACCGGCGCGAGCACCTCGATCACCACCACGTTCGGCTACGACGCCGCGGGCAACCGGACGCGGTACACCGACGGGCGCGGCTACTCGACGTACTACACGATGAACGCGCTGGGCCTGCCCGAGTCGGTGATCGAGCCGTCCACCAAGGCGCATCCGGCCGCGGCGGACCGCACGTGGACGGTGGCGTACGACCTCGCGGGCCAGGCCACGCAGCTGACCGCGCCGGGCGGGGTGGTGCGCAGCCGGACGTACGACGCGGCCGGGCGGCTGACCACGGAGAGCGGCACCGGCACGGGCGTCAAGGCGGCCCGCCGCGGCCTCACGTACGACAACGAGGGCCGCACCACCGTCGTCACCTCCGACGGGTCCAACGCGAACACCTTCAGCTACGACGACCGGGGCAACCTGCTCGGCGCCTCGGGCGTGTCCGGGACGTCCTCGTTCACCTACAACGACGACGGCAACCTGCTCACCCGCACCGACGCCGCGGGCACCGCGACCTTCGGCTACAAGGACGGCCGGGTCGACACCATGAAGGACGGCGCGTCCGCGGTCACCCAGACCCTGCGGTACGACGCCGGCGGCATGATCGCCCGGGTGGACTACGGCGCCGGCCGGGTCCGCAGCTACGGCTACGACGACCTCGGCCGGCTCGGCACCGACACGCTCAAGAACACGTCGGGCGCCACGGTGTCGTCCATCGGCTACACCTACGACCTCGACGACCACCTGACCGGCAAGAACACCACCGGCACGGCGGGGGCGGGGACCAACAGCTACACGTACGACGACGCCGGGCGGCTGACCTCCTGGACGTCGGGCTCGGGCAAGGTCGAGTACGCCTGGGACGACTCGGGCAACCGGATCAGGGCCGGGGCGAAGACGGCGACGTACGACGAGCGGAACCGGCTGCTCGGTGACGGGGACTACACGTACTCGTACACGGCGCGCGGCACCCTGGCCGGCCGGACGAGCTCGGGGCTGACCGACGCGTACTCGTTCGACGCGTTCGACCGGATGGTCGGCGCGGAGGGGGCGACGTACGTCTACGACGGCCTCGACCGGGTGCTCAACCGCAACGGCCAAGTCCTCGCCTATGCCGGGGTCGAGCAGGACACCGTGTCGGACGGCAAGGAGAAGTTCGCCCGTGGCCCGGACGGCTCGCTGCTCGCCGTCTCCACGCAGACCGACGGCGCCAAGATGGTCGTCTCCGACCAGCACGACGACGTGGTCGCCGGCTTCGGGGCCTCCTCGGCGCTGACGTCGCTCGACTCGTCGACGGCCTACGACCCGTACGGCAATCGCGTCGCCTCCGCCGGCACCCAGTCGGCGGCCGGCTTCCAGGGGGACTGGACCGACCCGGACACCGGCCAGGTCGACATGGGCGCCCGCTTCTACGACCCCGGCACCGGCACGTTCACCAGCCGCGACACGGTCACCTACACCTCGGGTGACTCGATCCTGGCGAACAAGTACACCTACGGCGCGGGCGACCCGCTGTCCAACAACGACCCGACCGGCAACTGGCCCTCCTGCGGCTGGTGCAAGCGGGCCGTCAGCGCGGTCGTCACCCCGATCGTCCACGCGGCCACGACGGTCTACCACGCGGCTGTCTCCGCGGGGAGCTGGCTCGTCAACCAGGCGCGTGCGGCGGCGTCCTTCGTGGTCCGCACGGTCGTCAACGTCGCCAAGAGCACCTACCACGCCATCCAGCGGGCCGGCACGGCATTGCGGGCCAGCTACGACAGATACGTCAAGCCGACCCTCGCCCGGGCCCAGAACTGGGCGGCGCAGAAGGCGGCGGCCATCCATCAGGCCGCGGTCCGCGTCAAGGACAAGGCGAAGGCGGCGATCAGCTCGGCCGTCCAGCACGTCTCGCTCAAGAGCCTGGGCAACGCGGTCAAGAGCCAGCTCAAGGCCGGCCTGAAGGCCATCACCATCAGCGTGGCCGCGGCCCTGCCCGCGGTGACGCAGAGCTTCAGCAACGTGGTCCAGGACTTCAGCTCCGCCGCCGCCGACCTCTACGCCGGCGCGGTCAAAGCGGGGAACGCGGTCGTCTCCGGCGTCCAGAAGGCCGGCGACTGGGTCGTCGACCACAAGGCCGAGATCATCGGCGGCATCGCCGGCGCGGTCGTCGGCATCGGCTGCGGCGCCCTCATCGGCGTCACCGGCGTCGGCGCGGTCGCCTGCGCCGCGGCCGGCGGCGCGGTCGGCTCCCTGGTCACCGACCTCGTCGAGGGCGGCAAGGGCTGGAAGGAGATGGCCGCCGACGCCCTCCTCGGCGGCACCATCGGCGCCGTCCTGGGCCCGCTGTCCTCGGTCGGCGGCTCGGCCATCTCCGGCGCGGCCCGGGGCCTGCTCAGCGGCGGCGTCCGCGAGGCCCTGTCGGTGAGCGGCTCGGCGGCGACCAGCGCGCTGAAGTCCTTCGGCTCCCGCCAGGTCGGCGGCGTGGTCGGCAAGGCCCTCGCCAACCGCTCGGCCGGCTCGGCCGGCCGCGAAGCCGTGGAATCGGCGGGCGCGAGCGCACGCCAGACCATCGACGACGCGGCCCCGGAACCGACCAGCTGCCCGTGGCCGAACAGCTTCGCCCCGGGCACGGCGGTCCTCATGGCCGACGGCACCACCAAGCCCATCGAACAGGTCAAACTGGGCGACAAGGTCCTGGCCACCGACCCGACCACCGGTCGCACGGAAGCCCGCGTCGTCACCGCGCTCATCATCGGCAGCGGCACCAAGCAGCTGGTCGACCTGACCATCGCGGCCGACGGCGACCAGGGCACGATCACCGCCACGTCGGGCCACCCCTTCTGGGCGCCCGACCTGGGTAAGTGGGTCAAGGCGGGCGAGCTGCAGGCCGGCTCGATGCTCCAGACCGGCGCGGGCACCTACGTCAAGGTCACCCAGGCCGCCAAACGCACTGCCCAGGCCACCGTCCACAACCTCACGGTCGACGGCCTCCACACGTACTACGTCTCGGCCGCCGGCACCTCACTGCTCGTCCACAACGCCTGCTCGCCGGAACCGGGCAAGGCCGGTGACGGCGACTCGCTCGACGATTACGCGACCGCCAACCGGGGGCGCAACGAGGACGAGACGCCGATGTTCGTCTCCGAGTACACCTCGCCGTCAGGCACTCGGTACTTCGGCCGGACCACGGACGGCGGAGTCGACATCGCCCCCGGCTCTGAGCTGGATGATGTGCTGCGGGGCCGGCACACCGGATGTGCGGAGGTCTGCGCGCTCAACGAAGCCTTCAAGGCGGAAGGGCCCGGCGCGCTGTGGGGCGGCACCTTCAAGACGCTGCGCGTGCGTTCCCTGAACTCGCCCGAGCCGAGCAACACCTGGGCACACCCGTGTGAGGATTACTGCCAGCCGATGATCCGGAGAATCGCTGGGGCGTGGTCATGATGCGAGAAGAAGTCCGGCAGGCCTTGATCGCGGCGGGGTGGACCGCCGATCGGCAGATCGATGTTGCCGATTGGGTGCGACGCTTCGAAAGTCAGGGTTTCACCATCAACGAGCCGACGCTGGCCGCTTGGCGTGAATTCGGAAACCTGCGGGTACGGCGAAACTCCGTCGACCGCCCGTCCTCATTTCTCTTCGACCCGATCGATGCTTCGGACGGACTGGTGGGCCGGGCGAAGCGGCTCTCGGACGACTACGGGGAAAATCTCTCACCGCTCGGCATGTGGTCCGTCCAATACCCCAGCTACATGGCGGCAAGCGGATGGGTCATGGCGATCGGGCCGGGGTGGGACTGGGAACTCGGGCGGACCCTCGACGACATGTTGGACCTGGTGGCCATGGGCTTGCGCGACATCAAGTGCATCCGGGTCACCCATCCCGGTGCGGCGCCGTTCCCCGACCCGACGAAGTCTCCTTGAGCGCTCCGCCACCGAAGGTGCTGGTGGAGTGATCGAGCTCCCAATGATGTGCATCGTTTTCAAAGAACGGGGAAATGGTGAAGAGAATGATAATCGGCCGGGTGGTCGCTGCCCTGGTGGTGGCGGTTGCCGGGGTGGGCGTCGGGGCTACCGCGGCGGAGGCGGCGATCACGCCGGCTGCCGGAATACTGATCAAGATTGCCAACGCCGATAAGTGTGTGAATGTCAAGGGTGGCAGTCTGCTGGACAGTGCGGCGATTATTCAGCAGGCGTGCAACGACAGTTTTACGAGCGAGAAGTGGCGGGTCGTGCCCAAGGCCGGCGGCTACCAGATCGTCAACAACCTGTCCGGCAAGTGCTTGAACGTGCCGAACAGCCAGACCGCCAACGACGTGCAGATCGTTCAGTACACGTGCAATGACACGGCCACGAACAATCTGTGGAAGATCGAGCCCGTCGCGGGCAAGACGACTCTTCGCGTCCGCAGCGTGGGCACCAGCAAGTGTCTGAGCGTGAAGGGGAACGGGTCGGCGGATCAGACCTCCATCGTGCAGTACACCTGCTCCACGGCGGACACCGGGCTGAACCACCAGTTCTACTTCCCGCCGGCGGCGGCGACCTTCACGGCGCTGGAGCCGCAGGTGAAGGGGCCGATCGTGGGCGTGCAGGGCGGTGCGGCCGCCGGGGCGGCGATCGGGCCGATCGTGTACGCGTACACCAACGACGCCGGGCATGTGTACCGCGCGTACCAGGAGAACCCCGACATCACCTCGGGCATCACGTGGGAGGCGCTGCCGGCGCTGGACCAGTACGCCGGGCACCCCACCGTGGCGGTGCAGGCCGACGGGCGGGTGCAGGTCGGCGTGCGCGGGGCGGTCGACGGTGACCTGAGCCTGTCGACGCAGGCGACCAAGGGGCAGAACATGTTCGGGGCGCTGGCCGACGTCGGCGGGTCGAGTGCGTCGCAGCCGGTCACCGGGAAGCTGCCCGACGGCAAGCTGGTCACGTTCGCGCTGGTCGGTGGCAGCCTGTGGCACCTGCCGCAGGACGGGACCTACCTGCCGTACGGCGCGTGGCGGCAGATCGGCGGCTCCGGGCTGGTCGGTGAGCCGGCGCTGGTGACCGTGCGGGACACGAAGT
>NZ_JAUQWH010000060.1 GCF_030757795.1 Actinoplanes oryzae | reverse complement strand
ACCGCCTCGAACAGGCCGGCGGTCAGGTCGAACAGCGACGACGGATGCAGCACGTACGCGATCTCCGCGCGATGGTCCGCCGCCGAGCTGACGATGGCCTCCCGGTCGTCGCTGATGACCAGCTTCACCGGCAGCTCGGGGCCGGTGCGGGCGCGCTCGCCGCGGCGGATGCCCTCGAGGATGTTGTCCATGCGGCCGGGCAGCGTCACCGACGCCGGGTCGTAGACCACCCGGTAGCCGACGCGGCCGGTGGACAGGTGCCGGCGTTCCTCGTGGTTGGGGCCGTCGTCGCCGAGCTCGCCGGGCGGCACGAAGTAGGGCGGCTTGTCGAACGAGCGCACCTCGATCCGCGCCGAGCGCTGGATGCGGACGAACGCGCGGTACACGTGGGACGCGCCCTCGACGACCTCGATGCTCCGGGCGCGGTGCCGGGCGACCCGCTCGGCGTGGAACGCCTCGTCGAGCCGCTGGAGGTGCTCCTGCAGCCGGCCGAGCTCGTTCTCCCGCTTGGCGATGAGCACCGAGCCGGCGAGGGCGGGGGCCACCGCGGCGTATCGGGCGGGCCTGCCGGGCGTACGGGTGACGAGTCCGCGCCCGACCAGCTCGCCCAGCGCCCGGGTGACCCGTGGCGGCGGCAGCTCCGTGCGGGCCGCGAGCCCGGCGACCGTCGCCTGGCCCTGCGGGATCAGCGCCTCGTAGACCCGCGCCTCGGTCTCCGGGATCCCGACCGACTGCCACATCCGCGTCCCCTGTCGTATTCCTGCCACCTGGCGTGAAGCCGCATCGATCATCATCTTGTCGCATCTGGCGCAAGCATGTCAGCGTCCATCGATATGAAACGCATGTTGGGGTCGCTGGCCGCGATCCTCGTCGTCGCGGGATCCCTGATCGGGACGCCCGCCAGTGCCGCGCCCGCCGCACCTGCCGAGAAGCCCGCCGCGTGCAACGAGCAGCAGCAGGCCAAGGCGGGCGAGGTGCCGCGCGCCCGCTGCTACGCCGTCCAGTGGTCCGACCCGAAGGCGAAGCGCGCCGCCGCGGCGGGGCCGCTGCCCACCGCGCTCGGGCCCGCCGACATCCAGGACGCCTATCAGCTGCCCGACGGCGGCGACGGGATGACCGTCGCCATCGTCGACGCGTACGGATACACCAATGCCGAGGCCGACCTGGCCGTCTGGCGCGACCACTACGGGTTGCCCGCCTGCACCACCGACAACGGCTGCTTCCGCAAGGTCGACCAGCGCGGCGGCACCGACTATCCGCCGCAGGACGAGGGCTGGGCCGGCGAGCAGGCACTCGACCTCGACGCCGTGTCCGCGGTCTGCCCCCGGTGTGACATCCTGCTGGTCCAGTCGGACACGTCCTACATGGACGACATGGGCGCCGCGGTCAACATGGCGGTCGAGCTGGGCGCCATGGCGGTCTCCAACTCGTACGGCATCGACGGCGAGACCCCGTACGCCCAGCAGTTCGACCAGTACTACGACCACCCCGGCGTGGTCGTGACCGTGTCCAGCGGCGACACGGGCAACGTGCAGAGCTACCCGGCGACGAGCCCGTACGTCACCGGGGTCGGCGGCACCCGCCTCGACCGCGACGACTCCGCGCGCGGCTGGCACGAGACCGCCTGGGACGAGGCCGGCTCCGGCTGCTCGGTGTACGAGCCCAAGCCCGACTGGCAGGCCGGCGTGGACACCGCGTGCGCCAGCCGCGCGTCGGCGGACATCTCCGCGCTGGCGGACCCGGCGACGGGCCTCAGCGTCTACGGCACGTACGGCATCGACGGCTGGGCCCAGTACGGCGGCACGTCGCTGTCCGCCCCGCTCGTCGCGGCCATGCACGCGCTGGCCGGCGCGCCCACGCCGGGCACCTACCCGGTGACCTACCCGTACGCGACGGGCCGCGGCCTCTTCGACATCACCGAGGGCACCAACGGCACGTGCGGCGACCAGCTGTGCGAGGCGAGCCCCGGCTGGGACGGCCCCACCGGTCTCGGTTCGCCGCAGGGCGTGTCCGCGCTGACCCTCGGTGACAGCGGCGATGTCGTCGGCACCGTCACCGACACCGCCGGCAAGCCGATCAAGGGTGCGACGGTGACCGCGTCCTCCTTCACGGCGACGACGGGTACGGACGGCAAGTACGACCTGCACGCGACCGCCGGCACGTACGATCTCGCCGTCACCGCCTTCGGCTACAGCACCGCGGCGAAGAGCGTCACGGTGACCACCGGCGAGAAGGCGACCGCCGACTTCACCCTCACCGCGCTCGCCAGCAAGACGGTCAGCGGGGTCGTGAAGGACGGCTCGGGCCACGGCTGGCCGCTCGGCGCGACGATCACCATCGACGGCTACCCGGACGGCGCCGTCCACTCCGACCCGTTCACCGGCGAATACTCGGTGACGCTGCCCGCCGGCAAGGACTACACCTTCCACGTCTCCGCGGAGGATCTGCCCGGCTACGCCTCGTCCTCGCTGACGGTGAACGTGGCGGCGAAGAACGTCACGAAGAACATCGCCGTCCCGGTGCTCGAGGACTGCACCGCGCCCGGTTACGGCTTCCAGGACACCGGCGTCAGCGAGTCCTTCACCGGCTGGACCGGCACCACCGCCAAGAACGGCTGGACGATCACCGACGCGGCCGGCACCGGCCAGACCTGGAACTTCGACACCTACCGGTACGCCAACCCGGTGCCCGACAGCGACGGGGAGCTCGCGCTCGTCGACTCCGACATCTGGGGCGAGGGCGGGAAACAGGACACCTACCTCGTGTCGCCGGTCGTCGACCTGTCCGGCCACGCCAAGCCGGAGCTGGCCTTCGACAGCTACTACGTCTGGTTCCCCGACCAGTCGGCGACGATCGACCTGAGCCTGGACGGCGGGACGAGCTGGCAGGAGGTCTTCTCGCTGCCCAGCGGCGGCTACCACATCGACCTGCCGTTGCCCCAGCTGGCGAACCAGAAGAACGTGCAGGTCCGCTTCCACTTCGTCGGCGGGTGGAGCCGCAGCTGGCTGCTCGACAACGTCCTCGTCGGCACGCGCAGCTGCGAGCCGCTGACCGGCGGCCTGGTCGCGGGCGTCGTCAAGGACGACAACACGCTGGCGCCGCTGGCGGGCGCGGTAGTCACGAGCGACAAGCACCCCACCGAGTTCGGCGTGACCGACGAGGACGGGTACTACTGGCTGTACAGCTCGAGTACAGGCTCCACCACTCTTACCGCGACGAATGGCCGCTACACCCCGGCGGCGCTTAAGGTGAGCGTCAAGAAGGACGGGCTCAAGCGGGCGGACGTTCGCCTGAAGGCCGGCCTGCTGACCGTCAACAAGTCGTCCTTGAGCGCGGAGGTGGTGCTCGGCAAGTCCGCGACCGCGGGCACGATCACGTTCGGCAACGACGGGCAGAGTCCCGTGGCTGTCCACCTGGGCGAGGACAGCGGCGGCTTCTCGCCGTACGCGCACCAGACCGGCGCCGCGGCCCGCACCGTCAAGACCCAGGTCTCGGACGCGGAAGCCGCCGGCGCATCGCAAACCCCGCCCGTCCCGGTCGGCGCCGACGCCGCACCCTGGTCGGAGGTCGCCGACTACCCGGACGTGGTGCTGGACAACCTGGCGGCGGCCAGCCACGGCAAGGTCTACTCCGTGGGCGGCACGACCGGCTTCACCCGCTTCGACACGATGTACGTCTACGACCCGGCGACGAAGGCCTGGACCGCGGGCCCGAGCCTGCCCAAGCCGATCGCCGGGCACGCCGGTGGCTTCATCGGTGACACGCTCTACGTGACAGGAGGCTGGGACGGCACGACGGCGCAGAACAGGGCGACCTACGCCTACAGCCCGAAGACCGGGACCTGGACGCAGAAGGCCGACCTCCCCGCCCCGGCGGCGAAGGCCGGCAGCGCCATCGCCGGCGGCAAGCTCTACGTGATCGCCGGCTGCACCACGTCGTCCTGCACCCGGACGAACAAGGTGCACGTCTACGACCCGGCCACCGACACGTGGTCCGCGGCCCCCGACTACCCGGCGACCGTCAGCTACCTCAACTGCGGCGGCTTCGCCGACGAGGTGATCTGCACGGGTGGCACGGCCGGCGGGGCGAACACGTTCACCGACACGTGGACGCTGACGCCGGGCGCCGGCGCGTGGGTCAAGAAGGAAGCGCTGCCCGCCGACCTGTGGGGCGCGGCCACCACGGTCGCCAACGGTCGCTTCCAGGTCATGGGAGGCGTCGTCCAGCAGGGCAGCGCCATCACCAACCAGGCGTACGAGTACAACCCCGCGACCGACACGTGGGCGGCCCTGCCGAACGTGGGCTGGCCGACCTACCGTGGCGCGGCGGCGTGCGGCATCTACAAGGTCGGCGGCGCGTACAGCGGGCTGATCGGCACGCCGTGGGTCGAGACCCTGCCCGGCTACATCGACTGCGGCACCGACGTCCCGTGGCTGTCGCTCGGCAGAACCGACTTCACGGTCGCCCCGGGACGCACGGTGGCGGTCAAGGTCACGGCCGACAGCTCGGTGCTGGACCAGCTCGGCACGTACGAGGGGCAGGTGCTCGTCACGACCGATTCCCCGTACGCCACCCCGGCCCCCGTCGCGGTCTCGCTGACCGTGACCCCGCCCGCCACCTGGGGCCAGATCGCCGGCACGGTCACGTCGAAATCCGGCGCCGCCGTCCCCGGCGCCACGGTGGCGCTGTGCGTGTCGTACGACACGGCGACGGGCGACTGCGGCCCGGCGACCTACACGCTCACCACCGACGCCGGGGGCGCGTACCACCTGTGGCTGGACGCGAAGCTGGGCCCGGTGCAGGTGATCGCGGCCAAGGACGGCTACACCCCGGCCATGAAGCTCGCGTCGCTCACGAAGGGAACGACGACCACGACCGACTTCGCCCTGACCCCCAACAGCACGATGACCCCGGCCGCGGTGGCCGAGTTCCTGGCCGGCCACCGGCCCTGACCGCACGCAGCGCCCCGGCTCCGGCCGGGGCGTTGTTCATCGAGAAATGTCGCTACACTCGGCGGCACTGCGCGCCACTTCTCCAGGTGGGAGACGATCGTGGCCGAGCACAGCGCGAGCCGGAGCTGAGCGGGCATGTCCACGAGCTCGGCGCGGCCCGATGACCTGGACGCCTTCGTCGGCGGCAGCCGGGCGGCCGACGACGAGTTGCGCACCGAGGACGGCCGGACCCGGGCGGCGTACGCGGACTTCCAGGCCGGCAACCGCTGGGGCAGTCTCGACGCGTCCTCGCTGATCGCCGCGTTCGGCCGGTACATCGAGCTGAACGAGGCGGACGCCAAGTGGGTGGCGCAGATCGCCGCGGCCTTCCGGGCGGCCGGCGGCGACGGCGGGCCGACCCGGCTGCCGGACGCGGCGATCGAGGCGAGCCTGCGGGCCGCGGGGCTGACCGGCGGCCGGGCCTCGGTCACCTTCGACAGCCCGGTGGCGTACGGGTTCCCGGCCACCACCGGCTACGCGGACGACCCGGTCAACACGGCGAGCGGCAACTTCCTGCTCGCGGAGACCGATCTGCCCGGCGTCCTGCCCCTGCGCCGGACGTACAACAGCCGGTCGGACGTCGCCGGGGCGTTCGGGCCGGGCTGGTCGTCGTGGACAGATGCGCGCCTGACCGCCCGCGCGGACGGTGCTCACTACACGGGGCCGGACGGGCAGCGGGCGGTGTTCCCGCGCGAAGGCGAAGCGTACGGCCGGGTCATCGGCATCGGAGGCCGCGTCACCGCGGGCAGCCCGGGCTTGGTGCTGCGCTGGTTCGACGGACGGGTGTGGGAGTTCGACGAGGCCGGCCGGCCGGCGCGGATCGACGGGTCGATCACATGCGGGTACGAGGACGGGCGGCTGACGACGCTGACCCGGGCCGGTGGGCGGGCCCTGCGGTTCGAGTGGGCGGGCGGCCGGGTGGTGGCCGTGACCGCGTCGGACGGGCGGCAGGTCGGGTACACGTATCGGGACGGCCACCTGGTCGCCGCGGGCGAGCGCCGATACACAGTGGATGAGCGAATCGTGGCAGTGCTGGACGCGGACGGTGTTGCCGAGGCGACCAACACCTACGACGCCGACGGTCGGGTGCTGACCCAGGTGTCGCGGTTCGGGCAGCTCACCCGGTTCCTCTACCTTCCGGGCCACGTCACCGTGACGGCGGGCGACGAGGAGGACAGCCCCGCCACCACGTACGTGCACGACGACGCCGGCCGGCTGCTCAGTGTCACCGACGGGCACGGGCAGCGGCTGAGTCGTACCTATGACGCGTGGGGCAACCCCGTGCTGCTCACCGATCGCAACGGTGCGATCGAGGTGACGGAGTGGGACGAGCAGTGCCGGCCGGTCCGGCGGGTGCTGCACGGGGGCGCTGCGTTCGGCTACGCGTACGACGACGCGGGCCGGCCGGTAACGGTGACCGCGTCGACCGGTGCGGCGACCACCTTCCGGTACGACGGCGCGGAGCGCACACCGAGCGAGGTCATTGACGCGGAGGGCGGCATCACCCGGCTCGACGTCCGCGACGGGGTGATCCGGCGCATCACGGACCCGGACGGCGTCGTGCTGACCCTGCAGCACGACGCCGACGGAAGCGTGACCGCCACGACGGATGCCCTGGGCAACACCGCGCGCCTGGAACGGGATGCCACCGGCCGGGTCGTCGCGGCGATCACGCCGACGGGCCGGCGGACCACCTTCGCGTACGACGCGTACGGCTGGCCGTCGGCCCGCCGCGGCCCGGACGGGACGACTTGGCGCTGGGAACACACCGCAGCCGGCCGCCGGACCGCCGTCGTCGACCCGACCGGCGCCCGGCACGAGATCCGGTACGGCGCCCACGGCGGCATCGAGGCCACGATCGGCCCGCTGGGCGACACCGACCTGCGGCAGTACGACAGGCTCGGCAACGTCGTGCGGGTGCTCGCGTCCGACGGGGCGAAGTGGGACCACAGCTACGACGCGCTGTCCCGGCTGGTCAGTACGACCGATCCGGCCGGCGCGACCTGGCTGCGCGAGTACGACGTCGCCGGCCACCTCGTCGGCACTGTGGACCCGGTCGGCACCCACTACACGGCCACCGTCGACCTCGCCGGCCGGGTGACCCGGGTGGACGACGGCGTGACGTCCGCCGCGTTCGAGTACGACCCACTGGGCCGGGCGGTCGCGCAGATCCGGCCGGACGGCACGAAGACGCGGGCCGCTTACGACAGGTGCGGGCGGCGGACCACGGTCGAGGACCCGTCGGGCGGGGTCACCCGGATCGAGTACACACCGGCCGGCCGGGTGCTGCGGGAGGTCTCGCCGGGCGGCTGATCGCGGAGACCGACCCGCTGGGCCGCACCACCACCCTGGAGTACGACGCGGCCGGCCGGGTGGTCAGCCGGCGCGACGCCTCCGGGCGCCGGGTGCGCTGGACGCGGGACCGGTCCGGCCGGATCGGCTCGGTGGCCGCCGGCGACCGGGTGACCATCACCGTGGCCCGGGACGCGCTCGGCCGGGTCGTCGCGGTCGACGAGCCCGGTGCCCCGCGCATCGATCAGCGCTGGGACGCCTCCGGCCGCCTCGTCGAGCGCCGCCGGGGAGCGCTGGGCCTGACGTGGTCCTACGACGCGGACGGCAACCGGTCGGCCCTGGGCTTTCCGGACGGCACCCGGGTCGAGTACGACCACGACGGCGCCGGGCTGGTG
This sequence comes from Actinoplanes oryzae, assembly GCF_030757795.1. Taxonomy (GTDB): domain Bacteria; phylum Actinomycetota; class Actinomycetes; order Mycobacteriales; family Micromonosporaceae; genus Actinoplanes. Next base: position 38,202 of record NZ_JAUQWH010000060.1, on the reverse strand, counting down.
TCGGCGATCCGTGATCCGGTGCTCGGCGAGATCACGCTCACCCGGGACGAGTCCGGGCGGCTGATCGGCGCCGGATCGGTGGCGAGCTGGGCGTACGAGGATGGTGATCTGGCCTCGTGCCGGGTGGGCGGCCGATCCGTTCGCCTGGACCGGGACACGGACGGCCGCGTCATCGCGGTCACCGAGAACGGCCGGACGACACCCTTCCGGTACGACGCGGCGGGTCAGCTGGTGGCGGCCGGTGACCTGGAGTTCGCCTATGACCGGAACGGCCGGCTGATCCGCGAGTCCTCGGTGGAGTATTCCTACGATCCGGCCGGTCAGCTGACCACCCGGCGGGCGGGCGACTCGGTGACCCGGTTCGCGTACGACGCTGCCGGCCGGCGCATCGCGGAGGACGGCCCGGACCGGCGGGTCGAATACCGATGGGACGATCTGGGCCGGTTGACCAGGATCGGCACGGTGGGCGTCACCGTGGACGGGCTCGGCGAGCTTGCCGAGGTCGCCGGGACTCCGGTGTTGTGGGACAGCACGGATCCGCTCGGGCCGCCGTGCTGGATCGGCGACGCACCGGTGCCGTGGGGCGACGGCTTCGCCGACCCGGCCGGCCGGGACGTCTGGGGCGCACCGGCCCGGCCCGGCGGGCCCGGCGCCGGCTTCCGGGGCGAGCTGGAGTTCGCCGGTCACGTCTGGCTGCGGGACCGGGTCTACGACCCGGACACCCGGTCCTTCCTGCAGCCGGATCCGCTGGAACCGGTCGCGGGCACCGCCGGGGCGGGCCACCCGTACCACTACGCCGGCAACAACCCGGTCGGCCTGGTCGATCCGCTCGGGCAGCGGCCGGTCACGGACGAGGCCCTGCGCGCCTACCGCGACCAGATGAGCCGGGGAGCCTTCGAGATCGCCGGCGACTGGCTGGGCGAGAACTGGCAGTACATCGCGGCCGGGGCCATGATCGTCGGCGGCGTGGCCCTGATGTTCACGGGCGTCGGCGGCGTGGCGGGCGTCGCGCTGCTGGCCACCTCGGGGGCGCTGATCTCCGGTGGCATCAGCGTGGGCGTCCAGAAGTACACAACCGGCACGGTCGACCCGGGACAGCTCGGCCTCGACATGCTGGTGGGTGGCGTCTCCGGCGGGGTCGGCGGCGCGGCCGGTCTGCTCGTCGGGGGCAGCCGGCTGCTGGCCGGCGCGTCGCCGCTGCTCCGCAACGTCGTGACCGGCGGCGTGAGCGGCGTTGCCGGCGGCGCGACCGCCCGCGGGGCCACCGGCCAGGACCCGTTCGACCCGCAGGGCATCGCACTCGACCTGCTGATCGGCGGGGGCGCCGGTGCGGCCGGCGGGCGGCTCGGCGGGAAGACGCGGCCCCGGGAGGAAACCGGCTGGACCCTGCCCGAGGCCGGCGGCGGCGCGAAGATCGGCGGCCGGTGGTACACCGAGCACGCGCTCGAGCGGATGGCGCCCGACACCCCGCAGGTCCGGGCGCTGCTGGAGCGGCGAGCGCTGGACCGCGCGGCGCGGGAGGGGCTCACCCCGGGGACCAGGGAGTTCGGACAGTGGTGGGCCAAGTACGGTCCCAGCCCGCGTAACATCCCTCCCAGCGTCGTCGAGGCCGAGATCGCCAACCCGGGAACGACCGGCGTGAAAGTCATAACCAACTCGAACGGCGACGTGGTGACGGTGATCCCGCAATGACAGAGTCCGAGCGCCCCACCGTGGTGATCGGCGCGGCCGAGGCCGGCACGGTGACCATCTCGGCCCTCGGGCGCGTGCACGGCTCGGCGAGCGACTTCTGGGACGGCAACTGGCTGCACACCCCGGTCGACATCGCCGTCGGCGGGTTCACCGGCGACATTCCGGCGAGCCTGCGGGCGGAGGAGTTCCGTGCCTTCCGCGAGGAGCTCGAGCGGGTCTACGCCGACCTGACCGGCACCGCGACGCTGAAGTCCATGGAGGACTGGCTGCACCTCACGGTGGCCGTGGAGGCGCGCGGCCTGATCACCGTGACGGGGCGGGCGATCGACGCCCACGGCAGCGGCAACCAGCTGCACTTCCGCATCCGCGGCCTGGACCAGAGCTACCTGCCACCGGTGATCAGCGCCCTGATCGCGCTGGAGGAGGCCTTCCCGGTGCTTGGGACACCACAGTAGACTTGCGGGGTCGACTGTCACGGGGGTGCACATGTTCGCCGGCGTGATCGTAAGCCTGACCGCACTGCTCACGATCGGGGCGGTCGCGCCCGCGGAGCCTGGTGCGCTCAAGGAGCCCGTGCGGGGTGTGCTCGACCGCAACGGTCCGGCGCCCGCGGCGTACGCGTCGGTGGTCGACGCCTTCGTCGTCCGGGTGAAGTGGAAGGATCTGCAGCCGGCCCCGCAGGAGCTGAACACGTCGGCGATCACCGCCGCGCTGGCCACCGGCAGGCCCTTGCGGTTGCGGGTGACGGCCGGGTTCGACGCGCCCGACTGGGTCAAGACGCTGGGCGGCCGGGCGGCGCTGCCGTGGTACACCGAGGCGACCGGCGGTCCGGCGGGGTGGATCGGCGCGTTCTGGACCCCGGAGTTCGGGGCGGCCTACCGGGATCTGCAGGTCCGGCTGGCGGAGCTGTACGACGACACCCCTCAGCTCCGCGAGGTCGTCGTCTCCCGCTGCACGACGGAGTTCGCCGAGCCCTACATCCGGCAGACCGAGCGGCTCGCCCGCAACCAGACGGCTCTGCAGGGGGCCGGCTACACCGCCGCCGACGACGAGCAGTGCCACCGCGACGAGATCGCCGCCCACGCGGTCTGGACCCGGACCCGCTCCTATCTCGCCTTCAACCCCTACCAGCGGATCGACGAAACGACCTGGACCGCCTCGGTGGACCCCGCCTTCACTCGGTCGATGATCGACCACTGTCGCACGGTGCTCGAGGACCGCTGCGTGCTCGGCAACAACTCGCTCGATCCCGACCGGCCCGCCACCTACCTCAGCATGTACGCGTACATGGCGGGCAAGGGCGCCCCGATCGGCTTCCAGACCGCGACGGCGGCGAAGATCTGCGCGGACGCCGACCCGTGCCCGCCCGAGCTGTGGAACGCCACCCTCGACATGGCCCTGGACTACGGCGCCGGATCGGTCGAGCTGCCCCAGGGCGTCACGGGCTACACCTCCTGGCCGATCGAGGAGATCCCGCCCTACCACGGGTTGCGCCACTACGACACCGCGCTGAGCCTCACCGGTGCCAGCGCAGCGGGCCGGGGTTGATCGACCACCAGGCGCGGCGCCACCAGGGGCGATCCTTGCGCAGAGCCTCCGCGTACGCCACGACCTGCGCGCCCGCCCGCGAGGCCTGATCCTCGTCGGCGGCGCCGGGGGCGAAGGCGACCGTGTTGACGCCCTGCACCAGATCGTCCAGCGGGGCGGCCGGGCGCAGCGCCAGCGCGGCGGCCTCCGTGGCGGCCAGGTGCGGCGGCACGGGGTGGCCGGCGAGGCGCTGGGCGTCCGTGAACTCGAGCCAGGCGCCGGTGATCCGCTCGTCCGGGCTGCCGGTGGTGAGCCGGCGGCGGCGCAGCCCGGCCCGCAGGAGCAGCAGGGCCGTGACGAGGGCGGCCAGCAGCAGGACGCCGCCCGAGGACACGACGATCGGCGTCGTCGCGCCGCCGCCCGGGGCCGGGGGCTCGGCGACGGCGGCCGGGGGCGTGGAGGCGGGCGGCGTACTCGGCGGGGTGGCCGGCTCGGACGACGGCGGCGGATCGGACGGCTTGGGGGTGAAGTCCTCCTCGACCGGGGTGGGCTCGTCGCTCTTGGGCATCGGGTCGAAGGCGACCCAGCCCAGGTCGTCGAAGAGCACCTCGGGCCAGGCGATCGCGTCGGCGCCGGTGACCGTGCCGCCCGCGCGTGGGGCGTCGAAGCCGACGGCCACCCGGGACGGCAGGCCGGTGAGCCGGGCGAGCAGCGCGAACGACGCCGCGAACTGCTCCGACGTCCCGACCTGGCCGCCGCGCTCGCGCTTGCCGAAGAGGAAGTACTGCAGATTGGGGTACGCGTGCCCGCTCGGCGCGTCGGCCACCTTCTTGTAGTGCCCGGCCAGGAACTCCTCGATCGCCGCCGCCCGGTCGTAGGCGGCGCCGTTGCCGTCGGCGAGCTGGTCGGCGAGGCGCTGGATGTTCTCCGGGACGCCGGCGCCGACGGTCAGATAGCGCACCACCGCGTCGCCGCTGGGGGAGTCGGCGGTCGGGAGCAGGTTGACGTCCGGCTCCTGGCTGTCCGAGGTCACCGTGTACGTCAGCCCCGGCGTCAGCGCCTCGGGCCGGATCACCGTGCCGGTCGACGCGTCGTACGCGATGCGGGTGCCCTCCACCCCGGCCGGCGTGGGCACGACGGGCAGCAGCCGCCCGGTCAGCTCGTCGACCGTGATCCGCTGGGTGACCCGGGTGACCGGCACGTCGGGCAGCGCCGCCGGGGCGGGCAGCACCCGGCCCGCGTTGCGATAGGTCGCGCCGACCCGCCACGTGATCCCGTCGTAGTCGGGAAGGACGGCCAGCCGTAGCCGCGTCTTCCCCTTGCCCGTCCCGGTCGGGCCCACCTCGAGCAGCTTCTGGTCCGGTGCGAGCGCCCAGCCCGAGATCCGGTTGAGGGGGCTCTCGTCGAGGCTGTCCACCTGCGGCGGCTCGACGTACTTGCGGGGGTCGACCGGGGTGGCGCTCACCCGGCCGCCGACCCACGGCCCGGCCACCGCGATCAGCCCGAGCAGGACGACCAGACCGGCTGCCGCGCCGACGGGCTTCTTCCCGGGTACGCGCGCCGGCTCCGCCGTCCGGCCCCGGCTCGTCACGGCCAGGGCCAGCACCACCAGCCCCGCGAAGGCGAGCGTGGGCCACCCGGCGCTGCCCGCGTTGGGCCCGATCACGTAGAGCGCGCCCGCGTACAGGGCCGCCGGCGGCACGCATCCGAGCAGCACCCGCCGCGACCGGACGGCCACCTCGTGGGCGAGCAGGCCGGTCAGCCACGCCGCCACGACCGGGACGACCACCGTGTCCGGGGTCGGCTCGACCGGGATCATCGCCGTGAGCAGCCGCGGAATGCCGTTGACCAGGGCGTCCCGGACGATCTGCGCCAGCGGCCCGGCCAGCTCGGCGCGGTCGGCGGCGACCTTGAGCGCCAGCCCGGTGTAGCCCGCGAGCAGCAGCACCGACACCGGCGCCACGGTCCACGAGGGCAGGCGCCGGGTCGCGGCCCCGGCGCCGACGGACAGCACCGCCGCCCCCGCCACCAGCTGTGTGAGCAGATCCCCGGAGTAGATCCGGCCGAGCACCACCCCGGCCAGCGCGACGAGCGCCGCCACGACCACGGGAACGACGATGCGCCTCACCACCCGCGGACCCCGTCCCAGGCGCCCGCGAACTGCTCGCCGGTCTCGGCCTCGATGACGATGACGCCGCCGCCCGCTGCCACCGGCGTCGCGTCCCGGTCGCCGAGCAGCCCCGCCAGCACCACCGCGTACGGGCCGCGCAGCGCGCTCACCGCGCCGAGATCCGCCCGCCCGCCGGGGCCCGTGAGGTACACGAGCGTGTCGCCGAGCCGGCTCTGGCGCAGGCTGCGTACGGTCGCTTCGAGGTCGCCGTCGCCCGGGACCGCCTCGGTCAGCACGTCGAGATAGGGTCCCTGTGCCCGCCCCGACACCAGGTGCAGCGACACCGGCAGGTCCTCGCGCACCGCCGCGGCGATGATCGACGCGGCCGCCTCGCACGCGATCTCGAACGACTCCGGGTCGCGGCCGGGATGCGCGCCCGCCCGATCGTCGAGCAGCACGACGATCGTCGGCTCGCTGGTGTCCAGCTGCTCGCGGACCATCAGCTCGCCGACCTTGGCCGAGCTGCGCCAGTGGACGCGGCGCAACTCGTCACCGACCACGTACTCGCGCAGCGAATCGAACGTGATCGTCCCGTGCGGCACCTTGTCGATGCGCCCGTCGAGGCTGCGGGCCATGCCGGCGGGCACCGCGCGGAGCAGGTGGATCCGCGGGTGCACCCAGACCGTCGCGGTGCCCCCATAGGTACGCGACAACGTCAGCAACCCGAGCGGATCGGTGCGCGTGACCCCCAACGGCCCGACCGGCACCACGCCCCGGCGGGTGGTCGGCACGGGATAATCGACGGTGGTGTCGCTGCCGGGCCGCAACCGCAGCAACGGTACGGGCACACTCCCGCCCCCGCACCGGTCCACGGCGACCAGGTTCGCGGCGCGCAGCCGGCTGGTGTTCCGCACGGTCAGCGTCATCCGCGCCGCCTCGCCGCGGGCGACCCGATCGGGATCGGCGACCCGCTCGACGCCCAGCCGGGGCCGCCAGACCGCGAACACCGCCCCGCACCCCAGCGCCGCCACCGCCGCCGCCCCGAGCAGCGCCAGATCCGGATACCCGAACCGGAACCCGAGCCCCAGCAGCACCACCGCGGCCAGCACCACCCCGGCCCCGCGGCTGGTGACGCCCCGCAGCCGCCGCAAGCCCCGCAGCCGCCTCACGCCCCGACCCGGGGAGCGTCGGCCACCCCGCCCGCCGCCGGAGGCACCGCATCGGGCACCCCGCCGGACGCCGGATAGCTCCCGCCGGGCACGCCGCCGGGCATCGGACGAGCCGCGTCGGACATTCCGCCCGGTGCCGGATAGGTCGCGCCGGGCACGCCGCCGGGCGTCGGGTAGCTCGTGGCAGCACCATTCGCATACGGCCCAGGCGCGGCGACCCCCGGCCCACCGACATGCGGCGACGCGACGGCGCGATCGGGCCCGCCGGCGTAAGGCGAGGCCGCGGCGCGGTCGGGTCCGCCGGGGTAGGGCGAGGCCGCGGCGTGGTCGGGTCCGCCGGGGTAGGGCGAGGCCGCGGCGTGGTCGGAGCCGCCAGTGCCGCGGGGTGAGGGCGCGGCGTGATCGCGGCCGGTGCCGCGGGCTGAGGGCGCGGCGTGCTCGAGGCCAGGGCCAGGGCCGGGGCCGGGGGTGGGACCAGGGCCGTTGGCCGGGAGCGGGACGGCGACCGAGCGCACCGCGTCGTCGAGCACCTCGGTCGGCGTGACGCCGCGGAGCTGGGCGTCCGCCGACAGCAGCACGCGGTGGGCGAACACCGGCTCGACGAGCGCCTTGAAGTCCTCCGGGAGCACGTAGCCGCGGCCCTGGATCAGGGCGTAGGCCGACGCCGCGCGGGTGAGGGCGATGACGCCGCGGGGGCTGACGCCGACGCGGACCTGGGCGTGGTTTCTCGTCGCGGCGGCGAGGCGGACGGCATAGGTGTAGAGGGCGTCGGCGATGTGCACCCGCTGGGCCAGCTTGACCATCTCGCCGACCGTGGCCGTGTCGGTGACCGGATCGAGGGTGTCGGGGGAGCGGCCGGCCGCCCCGCGCAGCACCTCGACCTCGACCTCCTCGGACGGGTAGCCCACCGACAGCTTGACCAGGAACCGGTCGAGCTGGGCCTCGGGCAGCCGGTAGGTGCCGTCCATCTCGACCGGGTTCTGCGTGGCGACGACCAGGAACGGCTGCGGCACCGGGTGTGGCACGCCGTCCACGGTGACCCGGCGCTCCTCCATGACCTCGAGCAGCGCCGACTGCGTCTTGGGGGAGGCACGGTTGATCTCGTCGGCGATGACGATGTTGGCGAAGACCGGGCCGGGGTGGAACTCGAAGCCGCGGCTGGCCTGGTTGAAGATCGTGACGCCGGAGACGTCCGAGGGCAGCAGGTCGGGCGTGAACTGGATCCGCCGCCACTGCCCGCGCACCGCCGAGGCGAGCGCCCGGGCCAGCGTGGTCTTGCCGACCCCGGGCACGTCCTCGAGCAGCACGTGCCCCTGGGCGAACAGCGCGGTCAGCGCCAGCCGCACCACGTCGGGCTTGCCCAGCACGACCGTGCCGACGCGGGCGGCGAGCTGCGCCGCGATGTCCGCGAACGTCCGGACGTGCTGGGGCGGGATGGGTTCGGTCGTCACGGTTTTACCTCGGGGGAGCGGCTCAGCAGGTCGGCAGGTCGTTGATGTTGTCGCCGCCGTCGAGATTGATCCAGGCCCACGGGATGTAGTTCTTCCCGTCGTAGTTCACCTGGACCCACCACGTGCTGCGCTTCTCGTTGTTGTAGATGTAGGCGTAGACAGACTCACCCGACTTCTTGCAGTAGGCCTTGAGGCGGGTGCCGGGCTCGGCCCAGCCGACCTGCTTGTCGTTGTCCTGCTGGGTGACGCTGAAGATCTCGTTGCCGTTGCGACCCTCGACGTCCTTGTTGCAGTAGGTCGCTTCCTCGCCGCTGGAGCCGTTCTTGCAGGTGGCAGTCCCGTAGAGGGCCGCGGTCGTCTGCGCGCGGGTCTTGGTCGTCTCGCCGGCCGCGTTCTTGGCGGTGACCGTGAACGTGTACGCCGTGCTGGGCTTGAGCCCGCTCACCTTGAGGCTGGTGCAGCTGCCGTTCGCGGAGCCGCCGCCATCCGAGGCGGTCATCGAGCACGTGGCCGTGCCGCCGCCCGCGTCCACGGTGAACGACACCGTCGCCGTGTCGAAGGTCGCCGACGACCCCGTCACGGTGACGCCGGGCTTGGCGACCGTGCGGGCCGTGGCCGAGCCGGGCTCGCCCTCGCCCGCCTCGTTGACCGCCTTGACCTCGACGGCCACGGTCTCGCCCTCGCCGAAGCCGGTCAGCGTTGTCTGCGTCGCCCCGGTGACCTCCGTCGTCTTCCCTCCGGCGGTCACCACGTATGTCGTGACGGGCCGGCCGTTCTCCGCGGGTGCCGCCCACTGGACCTGGATCGTGCCGGGCTGGTCGCCGACCGTCGCGGCGTCCACGCTCTCCACCTTGCCGGGCTTGGTGAACGGCACGACGCTCTGGCTCACCGGGGACGCCTTGGAGCCGGCGCCCCGCGCGTTGACCGCGACGACCGTGAACGCGTACTGCTTGCCGTACTCCAGCTCGCCGTCGGGGATCGTCAGCGACGTGCCGCCGTCCTTCACGTCGCCGATCGGGGCGCTGCCGCCCTCGCTGATCGCGGTGACCGTGTAACGCTCGATGTCGACGCCCTGGCCGTTGGCCGCGGGCCAGCCCACCGTGACGCTGCCGTCCGGCTTGGCCTCGGCGGTGACCGCGGTGGGCGCGTCGGGCACCTCGGCGGTCGGCTTGACCGCGTTGCTCTCGCGGGCCGGGCCGTCGCCCTTCTTGTTGACCGCGTGCACGGCGAACCGGTAGGTCTCGCCGTTGGTGAGCCCGGTGACCACGAGGGCACGCTGATCCGCGCCGACCTGGAACGACTTGTCCGCGCCCACGACCACGTAACGCGTGATGGAGGCGCCGTTGCTCGGCGCGGCCCGCCAGGTGACGCGCACCTCGGCGTTGCCGGCGGCGGCCCGGACGTTGCGGGGCGCGCCCGGCTTGCTCGCCGTGGGCTTCTTCGGCTTGGGCGGCGGGGGCGGCGGATCCGGCGGGGTGGGCGGCGGGTCGCCCCCGAGCACGTCGTCGGCGTATTTGTCGACGCTGCGCACCTGGTGGGAGTCGTCCACCACGCGGGCCGTCGAGGCGCTCGGCGCGTTGATGAACAGGTAGTTCTCCCGGACCTCCAGCTCCAGCGGACCGCCCGGGTCCTTGAAGCCGATCGGCTTCTGCTCGGCGCCGGCCACGTCGAAGACGTGCACCGAGTCGCTGTCCGCGTCGGCGACGTAGAAGAAGCCCTCGTAGGGCACGGCGGGCTGCAGCGCGTCGGCGTCCCCGTCGCCGGGCACCGTGAACGTGGCGGTCGTGGCGCCGTCGCGCACGGCGAAGACCTTGCGGGTCTCGGGCACCGTGACCGGGACGACGTCGCCCTCCACGTGGGCGGGGAGCGTGCCGAGGCCGTCGAGCGGCAGGGTGACCGACTGCTTGGCCTTGCTGGTGATCGTGGTCAGGGCGTTGGTGGTGCGGTTGAGCACGGCGACGCCGTCCTCCAGGGTCGCCAGCGCGAGATCGTGGCTGCCGGCGGCGACGGCCTCGGTGCGCACCTGGGCGGGCCCGGCGGCGCCGGCCCCGGAACCCGCGCCCGCCGTGGAGTCGGGCAGCGGCGCGGGGGTGATCGCCGACACGGTGCCCTCGGCCGGCAACGCGATCCACAGCTCGCCCTGGCCGTCGAACTCGCCGCCCGCGATGCCCGGCGGATAGTGCAGCGGCTCGCCGATCCGGCCCAGCGTGCGCGGGTCGAGCTGGGTGACCAGGCCCTGCACCGAGTCGATGACGAACGCGGCGTCCTCGTGCAGCGCGACGTGCACGCCGATGCCGGCGGAGGTGGAGAACTGCTCGTGCGCCTCCCGGAGCGACGTCAGGTCCATCGTGCTCACCTTGCCGGTGCTCGCGTCGCGCAGCAGCACGAAGCGGTCATTCTGCACGATCTCGACGCCGTGGGTGCGGGCGCGCGGGACGTCGACGCGGGTGTCCACGCGGGCGGTCACGCCGTTGACCCGGGCGACCTCGCCCTTGCCGCGGCTCCACATCCAGGACGCGGCATCGAAGCTGGCCACGGCCTGGTCGGCGGCGCCCAGCCCGAGGACCGTCGCGCCGAGCCCGGCGACGAGCGCCATCACCACACCGAGCGTGACGAGGCCGCCACGGCTGCGCCAGCGCCTCCGTTGTCGTGCCGTGCCGGCATCCATGCTGCTCAAAGCCCGTGTCCCTCCCCGTGTGGCGGCTGCTGCCCGTCCAGGACGCAGGCCATCATAGGGTGCCGGGGGCTGCGGTCGACATCGGTGAAGTCACAATTGTGGATAACTGTGGTTGCATGTAGTGATCATTTACTTCCGGTCGAGCTGCCCGGGTCTGCCTGGTCGCGGCGGGTGCAGGTCTGCGGGGACGTCGAGAACTGGGACTAGCCGTAGACCGCCACGATGGCGAAGCAGTAGTCCAGCTTCTCGTTGAGGCCATTGAGGTCGAACGACGTCGTGGCCGGGCCGACCTCGCCCATCGGGCGCAGCTGGGAGCCCGACTGGGCGCCGGTGATCATGAAGGAGGCGCGGCCGTTCGCCGGGTCGGACCAGAAGAGCTGGACTGACGCTCCGTAGTCACGGAGGCGCACATCCGTGGGCGCCGGGCCGCTCAAGGTTGGCACATCCGACTCGCCGGGCTTGTCACCCGGATCGGCGAGCACGACGACGAGGGCGACCACGGCGATGGCGACGCCGAGGACCGCGGCGATGGCGGCGAAGAGGGCCGGCGCCCGCACGCCGAAGGACGCGGACCGGGGCGGTGGAGCGGCTGCGGGAGCCGGTTGCGGCGGTGCCGACACCGGCTGCCGCTGCTGAGGTACGACCGGAAAGTGCTGCTCCGGCGGAAAATGCGGCTCCGACGAAAAGCGCTGGAAAGGCACGACAGGCGAAGACGCGACAGGCGAAGGCGCGACGGGCGAAGGCGCAACGGATGGAGGCACGACAGGGGAAGGCGCAACGGATGGAGGCACGACAGGGGAAGGCGCGACTGATGGAGGCACGACAGGCGAAGGGGCAACCGGTGGAGGAGCAACGGGAGTGGGCAGCTCCATGCGTACCGTCGGAGGGTCTTCACCCAGATAGGCCCGCGCCTGCGTGACCATCCAATGGTCCGCGCCCAGCGCCTGCGGCCCGTGCGCCGCCACCCGCCCGAAGGCCCGCCGCGCCTCGTGCCTGTTCTCCATCTCCTCGGCGACCAGCCCGAGCTCGTACGAAATGGTCAGCATCAGCGGATCGGCATCGCCCAGCCGCCACTGCCCGGCGGCGAAGGACTCCTCCAGGACCCGCCGCGCGCCGCCGGTGTCCCCGCCCCGGCGCAGGATCACGGCCAGCTGGTGCGCGGTCGTGAGCACGTCGGGGTCGTCCTCGCCGAGGCTGGCGCGGCCGACGTCGAGCGCCTGCTCGAGCAGCAGGACGGCCTGCACGGGATCGCCGGCGCCGGCCAGCGCCTGCGCGCGCTGACGGCTGCCCTGGAGAGAGGTCGGCTGGGACACGCAGCAATGCTGCCCGAGTCGGTGCGATCACGCCAGTACGCATGGTCACTCCGTAGCTGATTGGCGCATACAGCAATCTTCTCCGCCCATGACGCAAACGGGCATGAACCCAGTAGCCGGAAACCGCAGGACATAGCCGCATCACGTGGCCTTGCCGCGCCGCGTGAGCCTCGGCACGCTGAGCCGCGGGAGGCTCTCATGGCTCGTTTCCGTACGCTGACCGCTGCCGCCACCTTCGTCCTCGCCGTGCCGTTCGTCGCCGTGTCACCCGCGGCCGCCGGCGGCACCACCGGCGGCACCACCGGCCCCGACGCCGGCGGCACCACCGGCCCCAACGCCGTCGTCACCTGGCATCTCAACGCCCAGAACGCGATCTACGAGGTGGCGCGCCAGCCCCCGTACATCGCCGGGCGCAGCTTCGCCATCGTCTCCGGCGCCGTCTACGACGCGGTCAACGCGATCGCCGGCACCCCGTACGAGCCGCTTCTGGCCGCCCCGCGCGCGCACCGCGGCGACTCGGTGGACGCGGCGGTGGCCACGGCGGCGTACCGGACGCTGCTCTGGCAGTTCCCCGCGCAGGCAGCGGATCTGCAGGCCCGCTACGACGCGGCGCTCGCGGCCGTCCCCGACGGCCCGGCCGAACGCGGTGGCATCGCCGTGGGCACAGCTGCGGCGGAGACAATGATCACCGCCCGGACGAACGACGGCTCGAACGGCCCGGCGACCTGGACAGTCGGCACGGCGCCCGGCCAGTGGCGCCCGACCCCGCCCACCTTCGCATCGGACGCGGCGTTCGCGCCCGACATCAAGCCCTTCGTGATCCGCTCCGGCGCCGACTTCCGCACGCCGGGGGCGCCGGCCCTGACCAGCGCCGAGTACGCCCGCGAACTCAACGAGGTCAAGGCGCTCGGCGGCGCCACCAGCACCGTGCGCACCCAGGACCAGACCGAGTCGGCGAAATGGTGGCACGACCGCCGGATGACCGAGTGGCAGATCCGCCGCAACCTCGCCACCTCGCAGCGGCTGAGTCCCCTGCAGACGGCCCGCCTCTTCGCGATGACCGACGTGGTCCAGGCCGACGGGGGCATCGCCTGCTTCACCGAGAAGCGTCGCTGGTCCTTCTGGCGCCCGGTGACCGCCGTCCAGCTCGCCGACACCGACGGCAACCCCGCGACGACCGCCGACCCGGCCTGGATGCCCCTGCTGATCACGCCGGGCTTCCCGGAGTATCCGTCCGGCCACAGCTGCTCGACCGGCGGCGTGATGGCCACGCTCCGGGCCTTCTTCGGCCGCGACGGCCTGACGTTCAGCGCGTTCAGCGAGGACTCGGGCACCACCCGCACCTTCACCAGCTTCTCGCAGGCCACCGCCGAGGTCATCGAGGCCCGCATCTGGGGCGGCGTGCACTTCCGCTCCGCCGACGAGGACGGCGTCCGCCTGGGCGAGGCGGTGTCGAGATACATCCTCGCCCGCGAGTTCCGCCCGCGCCGCTGAAAAACCTCGCGACAACCCAAGACCGGCGGCGGCCCAGGAGCGGGCGGCCCAAGACCGGCGGCGGCCCAGGAGCGGGCCGCCCGAGACCGGCGGCCCGGGGTGGGCAGCGCGGCCCGCCCCGGGCCGTCCCCGCGCGCCGCATCGGGGTCGTCAGGCGCGCAAGTCCAGCCGTTCGGGCACCGCTGGTTCCGGAACCGGGGCGAGCTGTTGACTTTGACCGCCGCCTATCGCTTTCTGTGATCTGGTTACACCCCTGTTACGGAAAGGACCACCCCGCATGACGACACGCCGGCGCCTCAGCCGGATCCTCGCCGTCGGCCTGCTGGTCGCCACGGCCGGAACCCTGGTCGGCACGCCCGCCACCGCCGCCCCGGTGGTGCAGTCGCCCGACCTCGGCGCCAACGTCACTGTCTTCGACCCGAGCATGCCGGTGGAGCAGATCCAGGCCACCCTGGACGCGACGCACGCCAAGCAGGTCGACAACGAGATGGGTACCGCGCGCTACGCCTATCTCTTCAAGCCCGGCACCTACGGCACGGCCGACAAGCCGCTGCAGATCAAGGTCGGCTACTACACCGAGATCTCCGGCCTGGGCGCCGCGCCGTCCGACGTGGTGATCAACGGCAAGGTGGAGGTCTACAACCGCTGCCTCGCCGACGGCGGCACGAGCAACTGTCTCGCCCTGGTCAACTTCTGGCGGACGCTGTCCAACCTGACCATCAACGTCAACGGGGCGGGCCAGGACGGCTGCCGCGCCGGGGCGAACTTCTGGGCGGTGTCCCAGGCCGTCTCGCTGCGGCGGATCAATGTCAACGGCGGCTTCACGCTGATGGACTACTGCACCGCCGGCCCGCAGTACGCCAGCGGTGGCTTCATCGCCGACTCCAAGTTCGGGGCGGTCACGAACGGCTCGCAGCAGCAGTGGCTGACCCGCAACAGCGAGGTCGGCAGCTGGTCGAACGGCGTCTGGAACCAGGTCTTCTCCGGCGTCGTCGGCGCCCCGGACGACTCGGCCTTCCCGGACCCGCCGTACACGACGGTCGAGCAGACCCCGGTCAGCCGGGAGAAGCCGTACCTGTTCGTCGAGAACAACCAGTGGAAGGTGCAGGTTCCGGCGGCGCAGCGCAACACCAGCGGCGTTTCCGCGAAGAGCGGCCGCTCGCTGCCGTTGAGCAGCTTCTTCGTCGCGAGCCCGAAGACCCCGGTGTGGCAGATCAACGCCAACCTCGCCCTGGGCAAGAACCTCCTGCTCACCCCCGGCGTGTACGACGTCGCGAGCAGCATCAACGTGTTGTGGCCGAACCAGGTCGTCCTGGGCCTGGGGCACGCCACGCTGACCGCGGTGAACGGCGCCACGCCGTTGACGGTGGCCGACGTGCCCGGCGCGGTGGTCGCGGGCGTCACCATCGACGCCGGCACCAAGGAGTCGAAGACGCTGCTGCGCGTGGGCGTCAAGAACGGCCTCGGGATCAGCACGCCGGCCAACCCGACGACGCTGTCCGACGTCTACTTCCGCGTCGGCGGCCCGCACATCGGCAAGACCGACATCGCGCTCGAGGTCAACAGCGACAACGTGCTCATCGACCACACCTGGGTGTGGCGCGCGGACCACGGCGTCGAGGGCTTCACCGAGGGCGTGAACGGTGACACCCAGCGGTGGCGCACCAACACCGGTCGCTACGGCGCCGTCATCAACGGCGACAACGTGACCGCGACGGGCCTGTTCGTCGAGCACTTCCAGAAGTACAACACCACCTGGAACGGCGACAAGGGCACGACGATCCTCTACCAGAACGAGCTCCCGTACGACCCGCCGACGCAGGCCGACTGGATGAACGGCAAGGTCGAGGGCTACGCGGGTTACAAGGTCGGGGACAAGGTGCGCACCCACACCCTCTACGGCGCGGGCGTCTACGTCTTCAACCAGAACAACCCGGAGATCCACACCGAGAACGGCTTCGAGGTGCCGAACCGGCCCGGCGTGAAGCTGCACCACATCATGACCGTCAACCTGAGCGCGGGCACCATCGACCACGTCGTCAACGGCGTCGGCCCGGCCGCGCCGCCGTCGACATCGGGCACCCCGCAGTACATCGCGGAGTACCCGGCGCCGTAGGCGAAGCAGCGTCAGCAGGTGGCCAGCATCGAGGTGAGCTTCGTCTTCTCGGTGCTGGTCACCGTCAGGTCGTACACATATTTGACCTTGACCCACATCCGGGCGTACGTGCAGTGGTAGCTCGTCAGCGGCGGCACCCACGAGTCGGGTGACTTGTCGCCCTTGGACTGGTTGACGTTGTCGGTGACCGCGAGCAGTTGCGGGTTCGTCAGGTCGTTCGCGAAGTCCTCCCGCTCGGCCGTCGTCCAGGCCCACGCCCCGGAGATCCACGCGTTCTTCAGCGGCACCATGTGGTCGATGTCCACGTCCGACGCGGCGGTCCAGGTGGCGCCGTCGTAGACGCTGTACCAGGAGCCCGAGGTCGCGGCGCACGCCGAGTCGGTGACCACGCCCGATCCGTCGCGCTTGAGGACGGTCTCGCGGGTGTTGCACGATCCGGAGACGGTGGACCAGTGCGGGAACAGGTCCCGGTCGTACGTCGTCGTGTGCGTCGAGGCCGCCACGGTGAGCGTGGCGAGGTAGGTCCGGGCGGTGGCGGCGGTGGGGGTGCCGGGCGGCGCCGCGTCGGCGGACCCGGTCGTGGTCACCTGCACGGTGACGGTCAGAGCGGCGGTGACGAGGAGAGCCAGAATTCTCTTCACCAGGCGATTCTCGGGCGCAAACATTGACGTGCATACATGTCAAAGAAGTCATTCCGCCGAAGTTTCGCCCTACGGCGCACGGGAATGCGACCGTTCCCCTACGACAGGAGAACTGACATGGCCACCGCTTCCGGCGCGGGTGACGTCGCATACTCCCGGCATCGCACCGCCGTCCAGACCGCGGCCCTCGCCGTCGCCGTCGTGTTCCTGCTCGTCGGCGTCCTCGGCTTCATCCCGGGCGTCACGACCAACTACTCCGACCTCGGCTTCGCCGGGCACCACAGCGACGCCAAGCTGCTCGGCATCTTCCAGGTGTCGGTCCTGCACAACATCGTCCACCTGCTCTTCGGCATCGCCGGGCTCGCGCTGGCCCGCACGGTCTCCGGCGCGCGCAACTACCTCATCGGCGGCGGCGTCATCTACCTGATCCTCTGGCTCTACGGCCTGGTGGTCGGCCAGGACAGCGCCGCCAACTTCGTCCCCCTCAACACCGCCGACGACTGGCTGCACCTCGTCCTGGCCATCGGCATGATCGCCCTCGGCTTCCTCACCACCCGCCGGCGGCCGTAGCCCACCCCGGCTCTGCCGCCGGACCTGTTAGAAGATCCGGCGGTAGAGCGAACACCCCGCGCACACCGCCGGCGGCTCGGCACTGCTCAGGCGGGCCCGGAACTCCCGGTACGCCGCCCCGCGCCAGATCTCCGGAAAGCTCTGCTCGGCGAGGCTCCCCAGCGCCACCCGGTCGTCGCCCATGACCATGCAACAGGGCTGCACGACCCCCGCGCTCGTGATGTACGCCGCGTCCCAGGGCCACGAGCACCCCCGCCGATCGCCGGCCGGCTCCTCGGCCCGGGGCAGGCGCAGCTTGAGACCCGTTGTGGCGGCGGCGATCCGGGCCTCCGCGAAGGCGGGCGGCGACGATGTCCACAGTGCCTGCTCCGCGGCGAAACTGCGGATTCCCTCGTACGCTCCGGCGGGGTCCGTGTCGGAGAAGCTGTGCGACAGGTTCTGCACGTGCAGCTCGTCGACGCCGAGGTCCCCGAGCAGGCGGACCAGGCCGGGCAGCTCCGCCACGTTGTCACGCATGGCCACGAAGACCACTCGCACCCACGGGGTACGACTCCCCGCCGCCCGTTTCGCCGCGACCAGCCCGGCCAGGTTGGCGACCACGGTGTCGAAGGTCGCCCCGGCGCGGATGTTCTCGTAGGTCGCGGCGCGCGCCCCGTCCAGCGACACGTGCAGCCAGTCGACGCCGCTGTCGACCAGCTCGCGGGCGCGGCGGGCGTGCAGGAGCGTGGCATTGGTGTTGAAGCCCACGGTGATGCGGCGCTCGACGGCCGTACGGATCATGGCGGGCAGATGGGGTGACAGCAGCGGCTCGCCGAGGCCCTGCAGGGTGAGCCGCCGCAGCCCGGGCACGTCCGCGACCAGGCGCTCGAAGAGTTCCGCCGGCATCGCCCCGGCCAGCTTGTTGACCGGTGGGCGATAGCTGACCAGGCACATCGTGCAGCGCAGGTTGCACGCCGACGTGATCTCGAGCTGCAGATGCTCGGGGAGCGGCGGGATCAGATCGACCGGCATCGCTTTCGTGTGCCCCGGCGCGCGCCCGGCAAACGCGAGGAGTGCCCCGGCCCCCGGCGCGGAACCGCACAGCTGACCGCACGAGGCGGCAGGGCAGCACAGGCCGTGATCGACATAGGTTGGGGGCGTGGATCTCATCGCGAGTTGTGCGGCGTTCGTCGCGGTCAGCCGGCACGAAAGCTTCACGCAGGGCGCGGCGGCCGTGGGCATCCCGCAGCCGGTGGCGAGCCGGCGCATCGCCGGCCTGGAGCAGCACCTGGGCGCACCCGTGCTGGAGCGCTCGTCGCGGACGGTGGCGCTCACGCCCTTCGGCCGCGACATGCTGGCGGTGGCGCAGCGCCTCGTCGACCTGGCCGAGGCGTTCGACCACCACGCCGACCGGGCCCGGCACCGGGCGTTCGACCTCGCCGTGCCGGCCGCCGCCCCGCCGCTCGCCCTCGCCTTCCTCATCGCCGAGGGGCGGCGCCACGGGCTGTATTTCGACGTCGTACCCGCCGGCCCCGGGGAGCGTGCCGATCTCGTGCGGACGCGGGAGGTCCACGCCGCGATCACCGCCGTGCCCGCCGGGAGCGGCGAGTGGGTGGTGCCGCTCGGCCTGGCCGGTGTGTTCCGCGACGACGGCCGTGAGTTCTGTCTGGAGCAGCTGCGGGCGGGCCGCGACGCCGACGCCGAACCGCGCCGGGTGTGGGTGCAGCCCGAGGACGACGTGCCGCACGTCCTCGACCGCATCGTCCGGCTGGGCCACGCCGTCGGCCTGCTGCCGTACCAGATCGTCAAGGCGCGTTCCGTGCCCGGCGCCGTGGCGCGGGCGCTCGGCGGGGCGGATCTGGTCCTGTGCTCCCGGGCGGAGGCCGACGCCTTCGGGCTGACCTGGCGGCCGGTCGGAGAGGAAGCGTTCGCCCGGGGATATGACGCCGTGGCGGGCTCGGCGGACGACAGCAGGAAGCTGCGTACCGTGCTGGCCGCGGCCGTCGCCGCATGCGTGGGAGACCCGTCGTGAGCCTGACCTCCGCCGTCCGCGACGCGCGGGAGGCCCTGCGGGCCGGCGGGCTGCGCGGCTCGTTCCTGGTGCGGGACCTCGGCTCGGGCGCCGAGCTCGACCTCGACGCGGACGTCGTGTTCCCGGCCGCGTCCCTGGTCAAGGTCCCGCTGGCGGTCGCCACCCTGGAACGCGTCGCCCGCGGCGAGCTGGACGCCGCCCGCCGCGTCGAGGTGGCGCCCGGCCGGGTCGCGACCCCGGGGCCGACCGGGCTGAGCAGGTTCCGGCATCCGGCCGTCGTCGCGCTCGACGATCTGCTGTACCTGGCCGTGGCGATCAGCGACAACGTCGCCGCCGACGCGTTGTTCGAGCTCACCCCGCCCGCCGCCGTCGAGGCGGAGCTGCGCCGGCTGGGCGTCGGCGGCATCGCGGTCCGGCACCCGACCGGCTCCCTCATGGACACCCCGGCGGAACGCTTCGGCCCGGCCGAGGTGCACCTGGCGCACGCGCTGGCCATCGGCGGGGGTGCGGCGGGGCGCGGGCACGCTGTCACGCAGCTCGACGTGACCCGGGCCAGCACCGGGACGGCCCGATCGTACGCGGACCTGCTCACCGCCGTCTGGCGGGCCGACCCGGTCTCGGCGCCGGTCGCGGCGCGCGTGCGGGAGCTGCTCGCGGCCAATGTCGTCCGGCACCGGCTGGCGCCCGATCTCGGCTCGGACGCGTCGCTCTGGTCGTCCAAGACGGGCACGCTGCTGAACCTGCGCCACGAGGCCGGCGTGGTCGAGCATGCCGACGGCCGGGCCTACGTGGTGGTGGCGATGACCGAGTCGCAGGTCCCCGCGGCGGTGCAGCCGGCCGTCGAGGCGCTGATGGGCCGCGTCGCCCGGGGGCTGCGGGACGCGCTGCGCGGGGCCTAGGAGGCGCTCACCGGGGCGGTGAAGAGCCCTTCGAGGGCGTCGATCAGGTGGGCGCCGGTGGCGGCCCAGTCCGCTTCGGTGGCGCCGGCCCGCTCGCGGTCGGCGCAGGTGTGGGCGATCAGCGTGTGGGCCATCTCGATGCGGGTGTCGCGTACGCCGGGCGGCAGGCCGGACAGGCAAGCGCGGAGCTGGTCCAGGGCGTCCCGGCGGCCGGGGGCGTGCTCCTCGGCGGCGAGGCGGCGCAGGGCCGGGTCGGTCAGCAGCTGCGCGGCGAAGCGGGCGTACCAGCTGGGGGTGCCGAGCGACGCCAGGTGCGCGGTGCTGGGCAGGACCAGGCAGGAGAGGCGGTCGCGCAGGCCGGTGCTGCCGGCGTGGCGCTCGAGCAGGGTGCGGCGCAGGCGTTCCCGGGGCTCGTTGTGGTGCTGCAGGATGGCGCGGATCAAGTCGGTCTTGGTGCCGAAGTGGTAGCCGACCGCGGCGTTGTTGCCCTGCCCCGCCGCCTCGCTGACCTGCCGGTTGGAGACGGCGACGATGCCCTGCTCGGCGTAGAGGCGCTCGGCGGTGGCGAGGATCAGCGCGCGGGTGGGGCGCGCCGTGGTGGTTTCGCTCATGGGTGACGGTCCTGACCTGGGGTGTTGCGGTCCAGGATAGACGGGCGCCGCATTCAGTCACTTGACTTAGGAGGATTGGGCGGCGTTGAGTGGTTTGGGTGAGCGAAACCATCACGTTTCCCGCCGAGCGCGCCGAGCGCTGCCCGTTCGATCCGCCACCGGTCCTGCGCGAGCTGCGGGACGAGACGCCACTGACCCGGGTCCGGCTGTGGGACGGCTCCGAGCCCTGGCTCGTCACCCGCCACGCCGAGCAGCGCACCCTGCTCGCCGACCGCCGGCTCAGCGCCGATGTGACCCGCCCCGGCTACCCGTCCGCGGCTCCGGCCCGCCCGGGCGGCATGGGCGGCGGCATCGGCTTCATCCTGATGGACGATCCCGAGCACCTGCGGCTGCGGCGCATGGTCACCGCGCCCTTCGCCATCAAGCGGGTCGAGGCGCTGCGCCCCCGGGTGCAACGCATCGTCGACGACCTCATCGACGCGATGCTCGCCGGCCCGAAGCCCGCCGACCTGGTCGAGGCCTTCGCGCTGCCGGTGCCGTCGCTGGTGATCTGCGAGCTGCTCGGGGTCCCGTACGAGGAGCATGATTTCTTCCAGTCGCACAGCCGCAACCTGATCAACCGGACCGTGTCACCGGAGACGCGCGGCGCGTCGTTCCAGGCGCTGACCGGGTATCTGCGGGGACTCCTGGCCGAGAAGACGGCCGATCCCGGCGGCGACGTGCTGTCGCAGCTGGTGGCGCGGGTCGAGGCCGGCGAGCTGGAGCCGGGCGACGCGGCCGGGATGGGCGTGCTGCTGCTGCTCGCCGGGCACGAGACCACCGCCAACATGATCGCGCTCGGCACGCTCGCGCTGCTGGAGCACCCGGAGCAGCTGGCCCTGCTGCGCGACTCCGGCGACCCGAAGGTGGTCGCGGCCGCGGTCGAGGAACTGCTCCGCTATCTCACCATCACGCACACCGGCCGGCGGCGCGTGGCGCTCGAGGACATCGACATCGCCGGCGTCACGATCCGCGCCGGCGAGGGCGTGATCCTGGCCAACGACATCGGCAACCGCGACCCGCAGGTCTTCCCCGACCCGGACACGCTCGACCTGACCCGCGACGCCCGGCGGCACGTCGCCTTCGGCTTCGGCGTGCACCAGTGCCTCGGGCAGCCCCTGGCCCGCATGGAGCTGCAGGTCGTCTACAGCACGCTCTACCGCCGCATCCCGACCCTGCGCCGCGCGACCGCCCTCTCCGACGTCCCGTTCAAGCACGACGGGGCGGTCTACGGTGTGTACGAGCTGAAGGTGAGCTGGTGACCATGAAGGTGCTCCTCGACCAGGACAAGTGTGTCGGTTCCGGCCAGTGCGTGCTGGCCGCCCCCGAGGTGTTCGACCAGCGCGACGAGGACGGGGTGGCGTTCCTGCTGCAGACCGAGCCGCCCGGGTCCGAGGGCGACGACGTCCATCACGCCGCGCTGGTGTGCCCGGCCCAGGCCATCGACGTGGAGGACTGAGCGGGCGCCCAGGCGGCGACCTCGTCGGCGGGCAGCGGGCGGGACAGGTGGTAGCCCTGGGCGTACTCGCAGCCCAGCTCGCGCGCGATCACGTACGTCTCGGCGTCCTCCACGCCCTCGACCACGACGGCGAGCTCGAGGGCGTGGGCCAGCTCGACGATCGCGCCGATGATGGCGCGGCCGCTGCCGGTCGAGGTCAGCTTGGTGGTGAACTGACGGTCGATCTTCAGCTCGGTCAGCGGCATGCTCTGCAGGTAGCTCATCGACGAGTAGCCCGTGCCGAAGTCGTCGATGGACAGCAGCACCCCCAGCTCGCGCAGCTCGGCGAGGACCGTGGTGGCCCGGGCCGGGTCGCTGATCATGGCGCTCTCGGTGATCTCCACGGTCAGATGCGCCGCCGGTACGTCGTACCGGCCGAGCAGCAGCGCGATCCGCCCCGGCAGCCCCGCGTCGAGCAGGCAGGCGGCACCGACGTTGACGGCGACCGGGATCGTGCGGCCGCCGGCGCGCCAGCGCTGGTACTGGTCCAGCGCGATCGCGAGCAGCGCGTCGGTCAGCGCCGGCATGAGCCCGCTCTGCTCGGCGGCGGGGATGAACTGGTCCGGATAGAGCAGCCCGCGGACCGGGTGCCGCCAGCGCACCAGCGACTCGACGCCGCTGAACCGGCCGTCGGCCATGCGCACCTTCGGCTGATAGTGCAGCTCGAGCTCGCCGACCTCGATGGCCCGGCGCAGCTCGCCGACCACGGTCAGCCGCTCGAAGCTGTGCTCGTCGGCGTCCCGGTCGTAGAGGCTGATGCCGAGGTGGCCGCGCTTGGCGGCGTACATGGCGACGTCGGCGTGCTGCAGCAGCTCGGCCGCGCTGCCGCTGGGGTGGGGATAGAGCGCGGCGCCGACGCTGGCGCTCACGTCGACCGCGATGCCGTCGAGGTCGGCGACGCCGTGCAGCGCGCTCAGCACCCGGTCGCCGATCGCGAGCAGGTCCGCCGCCTCGTGCACCCCGGGCAGCAGGACGGCGAACTCGTCGCCGCCGAGGCGGGCCACGAGGCTGTCCGAGCGTACGGCGGAGGTGAGCCGGCGGGCGACCTCCTGCAGCAGCAGGTCGCCGTAGTGATGGCCGAGGGTGTCGTTGACCTCCTTGAACCGGTTGAGGTCGAGCAGGAAGAAGCCGACCCCGGTGCCGTCGCGGTCGGCGGCTTCGATCGCCTCCTTCACCCGCTCGGTGAGCAGCTCCCGGTTGGCGATGCCGGTCAGCCCGTCGTGCGAGGCCCGGTACCGGCTCTCGGAGGCCTGCCGCTCGGTGCTGGTCTGATACATGAGCAGCACCACCGCGCAGGTGAGCACGAGCACCAGGTCGACGCCGGACATGATCTCCACCGCGCGCAGCAGCCGCTCGCTGTCCCGCCGGCTCTGGGCGAGCAGCGCGTTGATCTCGTCGTCGTTGCGCTGCACGCTGTCGGCGGCCTGCTTGCGCAGGGCGGCGGCGCTCTCCGCGGCCTGCCGGGCGTCCGCCAGCTCCTGCGTGCCGTCCCGCTCGCTGTCGACGAGGTTGCGCAAGGTGTAGCTGTAGCCGTCGTACGCGTTGTGCAGCGCCCGCGCCTGCCGGGCGTCCGAGCCGCCGTGCACGTAGAGCCAGCGCAGGTCCCCGGCGGCCGAGCCGATGACCGACGCCAGCGTGCCCCGGCTCACCTCCTCGTCGCCGCGCAGATAGTCGGTCAGCGTCTCGTACTCAACGCCGATCCTGACGTAGGCGTTGCTCCAGTGCTGGCTGACCAGTTCGCGCTCGGCGACCCGGGCGCCGGCGCGTGCGGCGGTCTGCGTGCCGAGGACGGCCAGGCCGGCGAGCAGGATGAGCCCGGCCAGCAACGCGGCGATGGCGCACCGGGCCACGACCCGGCGCCTCATCCAGCGCAGCGACATCCGCATGCTGCTCCGATCGGCCCCGGACCGGGCCCCTTGAGCATTCCTTGAGCTGCTGCTCAGTTCACGCCCTGCTCGGTGGCGAGCTGCCGGGCCGACGCGACCGCCGACGCCCACGCCGCATCGCCCTGCTTCTCGCCCGCGTCGACCGCGTTGAGCTGCGTGAGGTAGACCTCGGCGAGCGCCGCGTCGGCCGGGGCCTCGTACACCCGCTTGATCTTCTCCGCGGAGGCCGCGAAGACCTTGACCGTGACCTGACCGCCGAAGAAGGGGTCCGGGCGGGTGAGGGCACTCGTCCCGTACGCCGCCGGGGCGGCCGGGAACAGCGCGGCGTCGGTGAAGTTGCGGGCCTGGTTCTCCGGCGTGAGCAGCCAGCTGATGATCTCGAAGGCGAGCTCGTGCCCGCCACCGGCCGCCGGGATCGCCAGGAACGAGCCGCCCGCGTTGGCGCCCGCCGCCGGCCCCGCCGCGACCCGCCACGACCCCGAGCTGTCCGGCGCGGCCTCGATCAGGTCGGCGGCGTGCCACGCGGCGCCCAGCTCGATCGCCAGCTTGCCCTGCCGGACGGCGGCCGCCCACTCGTCGCCGTGCCCGGGCGGGATGGTCGCGCTCAGCCCCCGGTCGACGAGCTCGACCGCCAGCTGCCAGGCCGCCCGTACGTGCGCCTGGTCGCCGACGAAGTGATTGCCCTCGTCCACGAAGCGCTGCGCCTCCTGGCCGATCGCGGTCGTGAACAGTTCCGCCGCGTTGCGCAGCCAGTGCACGCCCGGCACCGCGCGCTGGAATGTGCTGCCGGCCTCCAGGAACCGCTCCCACGTCGGCATGGCGTCCGCCGTGAGGCCGGCCCGGCGCAGCAGGTCGGACCGGTAGAACATCGCGGTCGGCCCGATGTCGATGGGCAGCCCGATCTGCTGCCCGTCCGCGGTGCTGGCCTGCGCGAGCTTCCACGGCAGGAACTGCCCGGCCAGATCGCGCGCGCCGAGCGTGTTGAGATCGACGAAGTCGTCCGCGCGCGGCAGCACCGCAGAGATGTCCTCGCCCTTGATGCCCACGATGGCCGGCACGCCGTCGCCGCTGCTCAGTGCCCGGGTGAGCGTGTCGAGATAGTCGCCCTGGACGACGTTGGGCAGCAGCCGGGTGCGCCCGGCGTAGCGCGCCACCGCGTCCTGGGTCACCGCGTCGCCCAGGCCGCCGGGCCAGATCCACAGCTCGGTGGTGTCGCCGGCCGCGTCCGAGCCGCCGCCGCAGCCCGCGAGCGACCCCGCCAGCCCGGCGAGGAGGATCCGGCGAGTCAGCGGCACGGGATCAATCTACGCCATATCACCTCATTCCGGCGGCCGTCGAGGGATATCCGCATTGCGCACGGCACGTTCCCCGGGCCGTCACGGCTTGCCGAAGGCGCGCGCCACGAGCTCCGGCAGGATTTCGGCGGCCTTCCCGCGCAGGTTGACGTCCGACTCGGCATCCAGCGGCGTGGCGGCGGGGTTGATCTGGATCACCCTGCCGCCTCCGCGCTTGGCGACCAGCGGGATCTCGGCCGCCGGATGCACGAGGCCGGAGGTGCCGATGGTGAGAAGCAGATCGCACTCGTACGCCGCCTGGGCCGCCCGCTGCAGCGCCTCGGCGGGCAGGGCCTCACCGAACCAGACCACTCCCGGGCGTACGAGGGAATGGCAGTTGTCGCACCGCGGGGGAGCGACCCGTCCCTCGGCAGCCGGCTCGCCGGGCACCGCCGCCGCCGCGTGGCAGTTCGCACAACGCGGCGCGAACAGGCTCCCGTGCAGGTGGACCGGCGCCCGCGAGCCGGCCCGCTCGTGCAGGTCGTCGACGTTCTGCGTGACCACGACGGTGTCCGGCACGTGCGCCTCGATCGCGGCCACGGCCTCGTGCGCGGCGTTCGGGGCGACCCGGTCGACGGCGGCGCGCCGCCACTCGTACCAGCCCCACACCAGCTCCGGATCCGCCGCGAACGCCTCGGGCGTGGCCAGCTGCTGCGCGTCGAAACGGGCCCACAACCCGGTCTGCGCGTCGCGGAAGGTCGGGATGCCGCTCTCCGCCGAGACGCCCGCCCCCGTGAAGACAACCACCCGCCGCGCCTGCCGCAGCCACTCCACCGCCTGGTCCATGGGGGAAGAATAGTGAGGGTGCGCAGCGAGGTGCTGTTCCTGGGCGGGCGGTCCGGGGTGGGCAAGAGCAGCGTGGGCTACGAGATGCACGCGCAGCTGTCGGCGGCGGGGGTGCGGCACTGCCTGATCGAGGGCGACAACCTCGATCTGGCGTTTCCGGCGCCGGGGGAGCATCGGCTGGCGGAGCGGAATCTCGCGGCGATGTGGGCGAACTATCGGGCGCTCGGTTATCGGCGGCTGATCTACACGAACACGGTCAGCGTGCGGGAGACCGGCGGGCTCGCCGCGGCGATGGGCGATAATCCGCTGGTCACCGCCGTGCTGCTGACCGCGAGCGACGCCACGGCGCGGCACCGGCTCGCGCGGCGGGAGATCGGCACGGCTTTGGAGCGGCACGTGGAGAGCAGCGATCGTGCCGCGCGGGAGCTCGACGCGCTCAGTGCGGAGTGGGTGCATCGGGTGTCCACCGACGACCGGGCCGTCGCCGGGATCGCGGCGGAGGTCATTGCTCTGACGGGGTGGGCGGCGGGGCGTCCGCGAGGCGGTCCAGCAGGGCCGGGACGGCACTGAGCAGCTCGCGCTCGGCGGGGGTCAGCCGGGTGGCGATGGCGTCGGCCAGCCACTCGCGGCGGGCCTGGCGGTCGGCGTCCAGGGCGGCGGCGCCGGCGGTGGTGAGGCTGATCAGGGAGGCGCGGCCGTCGGCGGGGTCGGGCTCGCGGCGGACCAGACCGAGGGTTGCGAGCTCGCCGACCGTACGGCTCATGCTCTGGTGTCGGACGCCCCGGCGGGCCGCGAGCGCCGCGATGGTCCTCGGGCCCTCGCGGTGCAGGACGCCCAGCGCCTCGGCGCGGGTCGGGGGGAGCGTGTCGGCGTGGGCGCGGGTGGTGCGGACGAACCGGCCGACCGCCTGCCTGAGTCGTTCCGCGATGTCGTCGGTCACACCCCAACTGTACAGCCTGGCTGTATAGTTGGCTTGCATATACAGGTACGACCGCGAGGAGCAGCCATGCAGCTGACCAAGTACGCCCATGCCTGCGTCACCCTCACCGGCGGCGACGGCATGGTGCTCATCGACCCGGGCACCTTCACGCCGGACGCGGCGCAGCTGATCGCGGAGGCGGCCGTGGTGCTGGTGACGCACGAGCACTTCGACCACTTCGACGACGCCGCCCTCACCGTGGCCCTCGACAAGCGGCCGGAGCTGAGGGTCTACGGGCCGGCCGCGGTGCAGGAGAAGCTCGGCGAGCGGGACGGGCAGGTCGTGGCCGTGCGGGCCGGCGACCGGTTCGAGGTGGCCGGCCTTGACGTGGCGGTGCACGGCGAGCGGCACGCCCTGATCCACCCGGACATCCCGCTGGTCGACAACGTCGGCTACCTGATCGGCGGCAGGGTGTTCCACCCCGGCGACTCCTACCGGGTGCCCGAGGCGCGGGTCGAGACGCTGCTGCTGCCGACCAGCGGGCCGTGGACGAAGTTCGGCGAGGCGGCCGACTTCGTCCGGGCGGTGCGCCCGGCCCGGATGATCCAGGTGCACGAGCTGATGCTCAGCGAGCTCGGGCAGAACTCCGCCCGCATGCTGCTGGGTGAGAAGGGCCTGACCGGCCTGCCGCTGGAGATCCTGCCCGCGGGCGAGTCCACCGAGGTGTGAGGATCACCGCCGGGTGGCGAGCAGCCCGTGCAGCCGGGCCAGGACCTCCTCCTGGATCTCGGGCAGCGTGCGGGTCTCGCCCTCGGCGATCCAGGTCGTGAACGCGGTGCGGAAGACGGTGACCCCGGTCTCGGCCGCGAGGGCCGCGGCGATCGGGTCGGCGCCGCGGTCCTCCAGCGCGCGGGTGAGCGCCGCCGCCAGCGAGGACATCTTGAGCAGCTCCCGCTCCAGGAAGCCCGGGTGCGTCCGCAGGATGGCGTTGCGGGTGCGGGACCAGGTGCGGCGCTCCTCGGGGAAGAAGTCGCCGGCGCCGGCCAGCGCGGCCGTGACCAGCGCCATCGGGTCGCCGTCCGGCGCCTCGCCGTCCGGCGTCTCGCCGTCCGGCGCCTCGCCGTCCGGCGTCTCGCCGTCCGGCGTCTCGCCGAGGGCGGTGAGGAAGGCCCGCTCGAACTCGTCGTGGCCGGGGAAGAGGACCTCGCGCTTGTCGGCGAAGTGGCGGAAGAACGTGCGCTCGGTCAGCCCGGCGGCCGCCGCGATCTGGGCGACGGTCACGCCCTCGAAGCCGTGCTCGACGAACAGGCTCATCGCGGCCTGCTGGAGGCGCTCGCGCGCGCCGGACTGCCATCGAGCCATGCGCGAATCCTAGTACGCCACCCCGGCGACGCCAGTGACTGACATCACCGGGCGCGGGGTGATGACAGCGGCTGACGTCGGGCGTACCGTCATTTCAGTCACTGACATCAGACCTGTGGAGGTCACCATGCGGGTATTCGTCACGGGCGCCAGCGGGTGGATCGGCTCGCACACGGTGGACGAGCTGATCGCCGCCGGGCACGAGGTGGTCGGGCTGGCCCGGACCGACACGGCCGAGGCCGCCCTCAAGGCCAGGCACGCGCTGGTCCTGCGCGGCGACCTGGACGACCTCGAAGCGCTGCGCCGGGGCGCCACCGAGGCCGACGCCGTCGTGCACCTCGCCAACAAGCACGACTGGACGGACATGGCCGGCACCAACCGGGCCGAACGCACCGCGGTGCAGACCCTCGGCGACGCGCTCGCCGGTACCGGCCGGCCGCTCGTCGTCGCCGCCGGGGTCGCCGGGCTCGCGCAGGGCCGCCCGGCCACCGAGGACGACCCGAACCCGCACGTGGGCCCCGACGCCCCGCGCGGCGGCACCGAAAACCTCGCCCTCGGCTACGGGGACCGCGGCGTCCGCAGCATTGCCGCCCGGTTCGCGCCGACGACCCACGGCGCCGGGGATCACGGGTTCATCGCGCTGATCGTCGCGGCGGCCCGGCGTACCGGGGTCGCGGCCTATGTGGGCGACGGCACGAACGCCTGGTCCGCCGTGCATGTCACCGACGCGGCCCGGCTCCTGCGGCTGGCTGTCGAGCGGGCCCCGGCCGGCACCCGCCTGCACGCGGTCGCCGAGGAGGCCGTGCCCACCCGCGCGGTCGCCGAGGCCATCGGCGAGGTGCTCGGCGTGCCGACCGCCTCGATCGCCCCGGAGCAGGCCATCGAGCACTTCGGCGGGTTCGTCGGCGGCTTCTACGCCCAGGACCTGCGAGCCTCGAGCGCCGCCACCCGAGCAGCCTTCGACTGGACGCCGACCGGTCCCGGCCTGCTCGACGACATCAGGGCAGGCGGCTACACCGCGGCGTGATGGAGATCATCCCCGCTCCCGGCGGGTGTTCAGAGCGCGGCGTGTCCAGATCAAGCCCTGTTCCGGGCGGGTGTTCAGAGCGCGGCGCGAGTCAGATCCAGCCCTGCTCGGGGCGGACGTTAACAGCGCGGCGCGAGTCAGATCCAGCTCTGCTCCGGGACCGCGGCGTGCCTCAGATCCAGCCCTGTTCCCAGGCCGTGCGCGCGGCGGCATGCCGGGTCGGCGCCCGTAGCTTGGCCATCGCCGCCGACAGATAGTTGCGCACGGTGCCCGGCGCAAGATGTACCGCCCGGGCGATCTCGCTGATCGGGGCGCCGGCTCGGGCCGCCCGCAGCACCTCCAGCTCGCGGGCGGTCAGCGGGCACGGCTGCTCGGTGAGCGCGGCGGCGGCGATGTCCGCGTCCACATAGCGCCGGCCGCCGTGGACCTCGCGGATGATGGCCGCCAGCCGCGCCGCCGGCGTCGTCTTGGGCACGAAACCCCGCACGCCGGCGGCAAGGGCCCGGCGCAGGATCGCGGGCCGCGCGTGCCGGGTGACCAGCACCACGGGAACGCCCAGCCGCGCCCCGATCTCCGCGGCGGCCAGCAACCCGTCGCCCGGCGGCATCTCCAGATCCAGCACGGCCACATCCGGCCGCGCACCCGGGGCGAGGGCGGCCGCCTCGGTGCCGCTTGACGCCTCGGCCACGACGCTCAGATCCGGCTCCAGCGACAGCAGCGCGGCCAGGGCTCCCCGCACCAGCACCTCGTCGTCTCCCAGCAACAGCCGGATCGTCATGGCAGCGTGGCGTTCACTTCAAAGCTCGTCGCCGTGCGCTGCCAGCGCAGCTCACCCCCGGCCGCCGCAAACCGCCGCGCCAGCGTCGTCAACCCGCCCCCACCCACCAATTCGTCCGACGGCGCCATGGACGGCGCTGTTCCCTGCAGCGTCATGGACGGTTCTGTTCCCTGGGGTGTTGTGGGCGGTTCCGTTCGCTGCGGTGTCGTGGGCGGTTCTGTTCCCTGGGGTGTTGTGGGCGGTTCCGTTCGCTGCGGTGTCGTGGGCGGCTCTGCTCCCTGGGGTGTTGTGGGCCGTTCTGTTCGCTGCGGTGTTGTGGGCGGTTTTGTTCCTTCGGGCGTTGTGGACGGATCCGTTGGCTGGAGCGTCATGGACGGTGCTGTTCGCTGCGGGGACGCTGTGGCGCTGAGCGTGGCGAGCGGCGCGTCGTTCACGATCGTCAGGGACCCGGCGGTGTGGATGATCCCGGCGCGAGTGGCGGTGCTGTGGCGCAACATGTTGGTGGTCGCCTCCCGGACCAGCAGGGCGAGGAGGCGCTCGTGCTCCGGGCTTACGTGGATGGAGCTGGGAGTGTGGCACTGCACTCCGGCTGCGGCGAGGATGCGCGCCGCGTTGGCGATCTCGTCGGTCAGCGACACGGGCCGGTAGCCGTGCACGACCTCGCGGGTGTCGCGCAGCGCCTCGCGGGCGAGCGTCTCCACCTGACGCATCTCGGCGGCGGCCCGGCCGGGGTCGGCGCCGGCCAGCCGCGCGGCCAGCTCGCTCTTGAGCACGATGACCTGCAGCGTGTGCCCCTGGATGTCGTGCAGCTCCGCGGCGAAGCGGTCCCGCTCGGCGGTCACCGCGCCGCGCCGGGCCTGGTCGGCGCGCTCGGCCACCTGCTGCACCCAGAGCTGGGCGAGCAGCGCCGCGAGGCACAGTAAATACGCCACCGCGCCCGTCACGCCCGTCCACCAGTCACCCGTGGCGGCGGCCGTCGCGGCGCCGGTCACCCCGGCGACGAGGAGGCTCACCGGCGCCTTCCGGTCCGGCGCGTGTGCGAGGGCTGCCGCGGCGACCAGCGCGGACGGGGTCACCCACGGCCACAACTGGCCACCGCCCGCTTGACCCGCCACACAGGCCGTCAGCGCGGCTGCTGCGGCGGCGAACGTGAGCACACCCGGGGCCCGGGACAGCCGCGGGTGCAACCCCATGACGAACAGCGCGGCCGCGAGAGGCGTGCTGACGAGAACCGCCGCTCGTGCCACCTCCCCGAGGGCGCCCGCCGGCAGATCCCGCAGGCACAGCACGGCGACGAACCCGGCCACCGCGAGCAGCGAGCCCGTGGTGAACAGCCGCAGGGCACGCAGGGCCGAAGCGGGCGGCAGGGCGGGTACGGCGGCGGTCATGCGCCCATCATGCCCACGAAGCCGGGCGGCGACGAGACCGTGCGGCGTAGTGATGACAAATGTCAGCGGCGACCATGACAGCGGACACTGTGCCCGGCACGATGCCCGGCGCAGGCTGGTCGCATGAGCGAGATTGCCATTGCGGCCCGCGGATTGCGCTGCCGCTACGGGAGTTATGAGGCGGTGCGCGGCGTCGATCTCACCGTGCACGCGGGCGAGCTGGTGTGCCTGGTGGGGGCGAACGGCTCGGGCAAGTCCACGCTGCTCGGCGTCCTGAGAGGACTGCACCGGCCGGATGCGGGCACCGTGCGCCTGCTCGGGCTCGACCCGGCCCGGCATCGCGCACGGCTCGCGCCGCACGTCGGGTTCGTCGCCCAGGACTCCCGATTTACCGGCGAGCTCACTGCGGGGGAGACCTTCCACCTGTGGGTACGCCTCCAGGGCCGCCCGTCCGCGTCGCCGGCTGCTTCCTCGTCCGCGTCGCCGGCTGCTTCGGGTTCCGCAGCGCCGATCGTTTCGGGTTCAGCGGCGCCGATTGCTTCGTCGTCCGCCTCGGGGTCAGCGGCGCCGGTCGCGTCGCCGGCTGCTTCGGGATCTACGTCGCCGGTCGCTCCGGGGCCCACTTCGGGGGCCGCGTCGCCGTCGCCGTCGTCGTTCGCTCTGCCTTCCGCTTCGGCCAAGCGGATGCGGCAGCTCTCCGGCGGGGAGCGGCGCCGCCTCGACCTCGCCGTGGCGCTCGCCGGGCATCCGCGGGTGCTGCTGCTCGACGAGCCGACCGCCGGGCTCGACCCCGAGGCGCGCGACGAGCTCGGCAGAACGCTGCGGGAGCACCGCGCCGCCGGGGCCGCGATACTGCTGACCACACACCTGACGGGCGAAGCAGCCGCCCTCGCCGACCGCGTCCTCACGCTGACATGACCAGCCGTCCCGCCCTCACCGGCACTCTCGTCCTCGCGCGCTTCGAAGTGGTGGCCCTGCTACGCAGCCCGCTCGCCGTGGTCAACGCCGTGCTGTCGCCGGTCGCCCTCGGCGCCGGCTGGCTCGCGCTGGCCGGGCGGACCGGCCGGGGCACCGACGGCGACGCGGCGGGGATGCTGCTGGTGTTCGTGCTGTCGTTCGTCACGTACGCCGGGGCGACAACCGCCCTGGCCGCCCGCCGGGCCGACCTCGTCCTCATCCGGCTGCGCGCCACCGCTCTGCCGACCCCCGGCATCATCGCCGGGCTCGTGGCCCCCTTCCTGCTCGTGTCGGTCGTCCAGCTCGGACTGCTGACCGCCGTGGCCCCCGCCGCGGGCACTGCGGCGCCGCACCGCTGGTGGCCGCTGATCCTCGCCCTCGCCCTGGGCAGCCTGGTCGCGGTGGCGCTCGCCTTCGCCACCGCCGCCTATACGCCGGCTCCCGAGCTGGCACAGCTGACCACCACCCCCGGGGTGCTCGCCTTTGCCGGCGGCGCGCTGGCCCTGCTCAACCTGCCCGACGCGGGACGACTGCTGCTGATCGTGCCGGGCGCGGCGCTGACCGACCTGACTCGCGCCGCGTGGACCGACGACGCCCCGGTGTGGCCGTCCGCCCTGGCCCTCGCCGTGACCTCGGCCGCCGCGCTGGCCCTCGCGGCCCGGGTTTTCCGCTGGGAGCCCCGCCGATGACGCCATCAGACAACGGTCCGCGGGCAGGTTGGTGGCGTGGTCAGACGGCGCTCGTGCGGTCTTGTGGGTGGTGTGGTCGGGCAGTGCTCGTGCGGCCTTGCGGGAGGCGCGGTCGGACAGGGTTCGCAGCGCTGGCGCAGCGGGACGGGGGTCGCGCGGCGGTGGAGCCCGGCGCCCCGGGTGGCTCAGATCTGGGCGGAACCGCCGTCGACGGCGAGTTCGGAGCCGTTGACGTAGCTGGACGCGTCCGAGGCGAGGAAGACCGCCGCCGTGGCGATCTCCTCGGGCTCGGCCAGCCGGCCGAGGGGGACCGTCTTGACGGCGGCCGCGAGAGCTTCGGCCGGGACCAGGTCCAGCAGGCCCTGTGTGCGCGTCCCGCCCGGCGACAGCATGTTGATGCGGTAGCCGCCCGACCCGGCGCCGTGGGCGAGCCCGCGGACCAGGTTGCGCAGTGCGCCCTTCGTCGCGCCGTATACGGGCAGGAACGGCTCCGGTCGCGTGGCCGCCGAGGATCCGGTGATGATGATCGACGCGCCGTGCGACAGCAGGGGCAGTGCCTTTTGCACGGTGAAGAGCGAGCCCTTGACGTTCGTGGTGAACATGGCGTCGAACTGCTCCTCGGTGATCTCGCCCAGCGGCGCGGCGATGCCGATCCCGGCGTTGGCGACCAGCACGTCGATGCGGCCCGCCTGCTCGGCCACCGTCGCGTAGAGCGCGTCGAGATCCGCGAGCCGGCCCACGTCGCAGCGGACCCCGGTCACCTGGGGGCCGAGCTCGGCCTCGACCTCGTCGAGCTGCGCCTGCCGGCGACCGGTGACGAAGACCCGCGCCCCCTCGGCGTGGTAGGCCCGTGCGATCGCCCGCCCGATGCCCGAGTTGCCCCCGGTGATCACCGCGACCTTGCCCTCGAGAACCTTCATGATCACTCCGTCTCCTGGTTATTGACTTCCTGGTCAATAACAGCGGTTTTTGACGATGTGGTCAATAACCGGGGTCGAAGTGTGGCGTGCGCCATCGTCCGGGGCGGGTCATCCCCAGGCAGCCTCGAACCGGCTGCGGAGGTCCTGCAGGCGTGCCACGGGCTCGTTGGCGAACACCAGACGCAGGTACTTCTCGCCGGAGGGTCCCCAGCCGTTCATCGGCGTCGCGGCGATCCTGCCCCGGGTGAACAGCAGCTCCGACGCGTCGGCCGGCGACAACCCGATCTGCGTGGTGTCGATGAGCAGCGACCAGCCGCCGTCGGGCGGGATGACCGGGAGCCCGGAGAGCTGGTCCACGATCACATCGCGCCGCTGCCGCCAGGTGTCCACGGCGCGCTGGACGTCTTGCTCGGCGTCCGGGGCGTGCAGCGCGGCGGCGACCGCCTCCTGCGCCAGCCCAACCTGGCAGACGACGTTGGTGAGGCCGACCAGGTTGATGTCGGCGACGATGCTCTCCGGGCCGACGACCCAGCCCACGCGCCAGCCGATCATCCTGAGCTCCTTCGACGCGGCGCCGATCGTGATCGTCTTCTCGGCCAGGCCGGCAACCTGCGCCGGATGCACGCGCTCGGCGTCGTCGAACCGGATCCGCTCCATCGCGGCGTCGTAGATCAGCCAGGCGCGGTGCCCGTCGAGCGCCCGCGCGAGCGCCTCCCAGTGGGCGCGGCCCAGCACCGAGCCGGTCGGCATGGCGGGCGACATCATCAGGACGGCCGCCGTGCGAACGGTGACGGCGGAGGCCAGCTCCTGCGGGTCGAGCGTCCAGCCCTGCGCCGTGGCGGTGAGCGGCACGAAACGTGGGACGCCGCCGGCGAGCCTGACCCTGTTCACCAGGCCGGCGTACAGGGGGTCGACCATGACGACCTCGTCGCCCGGCTCGACGGTGGCAAGCAGGGCATTGAGGACGCCGTTGAGCCCGCCCGCCGTGATGACGCACTCGCGAAGCGGGTCGTACGCCCGGCCCGCCTGTCTGCCGACGTGCGCGGCGGCGGCGTGGCGGAGCGATACGCCACCCTGGAACGGCAGATAGCTGTTCGCTCGGTCCTCGTCGACGGCCGCCTTGGGCCGCTCCAGGGCGACCGTGGGCGGGCGGATGTCGGTGTCGAGGTTCTCCAGTCTCAGCAGAGTGGCGTCCTGCTCCCGGTCGGCCCGGTCACCGACATGGTCGACGCCGATGCCGGGGATGTGCCGCAGGCGACTCACGGTCATGGCAACTCCTATCGTTCTGTTTATGGAACGATAGGCTGCCCCCGTGCCGAGCGGTCAAGTTCGCCGGCGCGCCTCAAGGACCCACCGGCGGGTCACGAACAGGATCGCGTGCCCGTCCGCCGGCACCTGGACCTGAGATGCGGCAGGACCCGGCGCGGCGAGGCGCGCCGGGTCGTTGCCGCGGCTGAGCTAAATGGCGGGAAGCTCGCCGCCGTCGACGTTCAGGCTTGCCCCGGTGATCCACTGGGCTCGGTCGGAGACGAGGTAGGCGACGGCCTCGGCGATGTCGCGCGGGTCGCCGGGGCGGCCGAGGGGGATGCCCGCGGTGATCGCGGCGAGCTCGACGCCCATCGCGTCGGCGAAGTTCTGGCGGATCGCGTCGGCTCCGGGGGTGAGCACGTTGCCGGGCATGATCGTGGTGACCCGGATCCCGGCGGGCGCGAGCTCGGCGGCGAGCGCCTTGCCGTAGGCGTTGAGTGCGGCCTTGGCGGCGCCGTAGTGCGCCAGCGGCGGGCCGGGCAGGATCGCCGACCCGGAGGAGATGTTGACGATCGCGCTGCCCGCGCCGGACTCGCGCAGTGCCGGCAGGAGTGCGTTGTTGACTCGTACGGCGGACAGGTAGTTGAGGTGGAGCGCGTCGAGCCATTCCTCGTCGGGGATGGAGGCGATGCCGCCGAGGTGGGTGCGGGCCGCGGCCGCGTTGTTCACCACGATGTCGACGCCGCCGAGCTCGCGCAGTGCCGCCGTGGCGAACGCCTGAACGCCGGCGAGCGTGCTGATGTCGCCTTGAATGAAGGTGGCGTCCTTCGGCGTCTCGTCGGTGGCGTTGCGTGCGGTGGTGACGACGCGCGCACCGCCGTCGAGCAGCCGCTGCACGATGGCAGCGCCGATACCGCGAGAACCACCGGTGACGATCGCGCGCTTGCCGGCGAACTCGGTGACGTCCGCGGGCACAAGAGTTTTGAACATGCGTTCAGAATAGGCGAGTTCTGGAACGAACGTCCAGAACTATTTTGGAACCCACGTTCAGAACGGCGTATCGTGGGTGGCATGGGGCGTCCACGCAAGTTCGATGAGCACGAAGTGCTGGTCGCCGTGCGCCGGCAGTTCAACGAGACCGGCTACCACGGCACCTCGGTCGAGGACCTCTCCCGCGTGACAGGGCTGAGCAAGGGCAGCCTCTACGGCGCCTTCGGCGACAAGGACGCCCTGTTCCGGCGGGTCTTCGAGGAGTATTGCGAGGGCTCCGACCAGGGCGCCGCGGCCCGGGTCGAAGGCCCGGAGGAGGAGGCGCTCGACCGCCTGCGCGCCTGGCTCGCGGCACCGGAGGGCCCCCTCGACCGGCGCGGTTGCCTGCTGGCCAAGACGACCGCCGAGCTGGCGTGGGAGGACGAAGCCATCGCGGCCCGGTCGCTCGCGGCCTACGACACGCTGCTCGAGAGCTGCCGCCTCCTCGTCGAGCAGGCGCAGCGAGCCGGGCACGTCGATCCGGCCGCCGATCCCGCGGCGCTCGGCGGGCTTGTCCTTGCCACGCACCGTGGGCTCGAGGCGCTCCTCAAGGCGGGGATGGACGCGCAGACGCTGAACCGCATCGCTGAGACGGCGATCGACAGCATCGCGCTCGCCCCCCAGCGCGCGAGCGCCTGAGGTCCGGCCCCGAGGAGCCCCTGTGCCGAGCCGCCACGATCTCTCCGCGTCGGTCGGGGAGCGCATCAGGGACCTGCGCACCCAGCGCGGAATCTCGCTGTCTGCCCTCGCCGTGGCCACCGGGCTGGGGAAGGGGACGCTCTCCGAACTCGAGCGCGGCCGGCGGAACCCGACGCTGGACACGCTGTTCGCGATCGCCACGGCGCTTTCCGTGCCGCTGGGCGAGCTGCTCGTGAGCGGCGACGGCGACCCGGCGCCGGATCGGCCGGGGGGACCGCATGCCCACGGGCAGAACATCGAGGCCGAGCTCATCGGGCGGTGGACCGAGGCCGCGGAGGTCGTCGAGGTCTATCGGATGACGGTCGCTCAGGGGCGCAGGCAGTCCGGCAGCCACGCGGCGGGCGTCGTCGAGAGCATCACCGTCGTCAGTGGAGAGATAGAGGTTGGGGTCGCCGGCGATCCCGCCCGGCTGGTCGGGGGTCAGAGCCACACCTTCCCCGGCGACCGGGACCACTGCTACGAGGGCCTGGCCCCCCGCAGCAGCACCGTCCTCGTGATGCGCTATCCCCCTCCGGCAGGGGAACCCGGGCCGGGCAGCTGGTAGACGACCAGGGTCTGCTCGGGATGCCCGGCGACGTGGAAGGCGGCGTGCGGCACGGTGATGTCGCCGAGCCGGGGGTGGCGGAAGCGTTTGCGGCCCGCGTGGCTGAACTGGATGTCGTAAAGCGGCCACCACTCGCGCACCTCGGGACTGGCCGCGGTCAGCTCGGCCACGAGACGGCTCACGCGGGGGTGACCGGGATGGCGGCCCGCGATGGCGCGGAGCCGGGCGAGGATGCCGCGGGCCTCCTGCTCCCAGTCGAGCAGGATGTCGCGGGCGGCGGGCTCGGTGAACATCCAGCGGACCACGTTGCCGCCCGGCGCGACGCCGCCGAACAGCTCCGTCGCGGCGTCGTTGATGGCGAGGACGTCATAGCAGATGCCGGTGACGTAGGCGGGGTTGTCGCCGAGCAGGGCCGGGACGCCGGCGACCTCGGGCGCCGCCTGCTCGGCCAGCTCGCCGGGGGCGGCGGAACCGCCGGCCAGGCGGTGCAGGTGCTCGTGCTCGGCGCCGGTCAGGCGGAGGGCGCGGGCCAGGGCGTCGAGCACCTGCCCGGACGGGCGCACGTCGCGGCCCTGCTCGAGGTACGTGAGCCAGGTGGCGCTGATGCCGGCCAGCAGGGCCAGCTCCTCGCGGCGCAGCCCGGGGGTGCGGCGGCGGCCGGTGACGGGCAGGCCCGCGTCGGCCGGGGCGATGCGCTCGCGCCGGCTGCGCAGGAAAGTGCCCAGCTCGGTGCTCATCCTGGGACCTCCAGTACCAGAATAAAGAGATTCTGGATACCACCTTAGCCCGGCGCCAGACTCGACCCATGAGAGCTTGGA
>NZ_JAUQWH010000006.1 GCF_030757795.1 Actinoplanes oryzae | reverse complement strand
TGCCCACGGTAGCGGCCCAGGAAGGCCGAGCCGTTCCGGGCCGCGGTGCCCGCCTCGATCCTGCGGATGCGGCATCTGGGCCACGCGACGTACGCGGACCGGATCCGCCGCGCCGACCGCAACCTGGCCCTGTGCCAGGCGCAGATCGACGACTTCGCCGGGCAGCTGGCCGCGCACCGGGCCGACCGGCACGAGGTCGCCCGGGCGCTGCTCGCCCTCGGCCGCGACTGCGCCGCGGCGGAGCGCCGGCAGCAGGCGACGGACACCTTCGAGCTGCTGCGCGAGCTCTTCCCCGGTACGCCGGAGTGGATCCACGCCACCGACGCGCTGGCCCGGCTGGTGCTGGCCAACGGGTACGACAAGATCTGCCTGGTCCTCGTGGAGCAGCTGCGCGAGGCGGGCGCGGACCCGGTCTACTGCGACTGGCTGGCCGCCCAGGCCCTGGCTCAGCTCGGCGACCCGCACCGGGCCGCCGAGCTGCTGCACAACGTCACCGAGATCGTGGACACCACCGGCCGGCGCTGGGATCCCCGCCGGCTCGACGAGGTCTCCGCCCTGATCGAACGGCTGCGCGTGCTCGCCCCGGCCGGGCGCCACCGCCGGGATTGACTTCGCGTCCTCGGCCGGGCGGGTTCAGCTCCGGGACGCCTCGCTGCGCAGGGCGCTCAGGTCGGCGTCCGTGCCGTCGGGGTCCACGCGGTCGACGGTCTCCACGATGAGCGGGGCGAGCTCCACGGGCCCGCTGCCGTCGGCCGGCCAGGGCAGCGTGGTCGTCTCGCTGAGCAGCTGCGGGACGCTGAGCTGGGTCATGCCGCCCGCGTCGGCCACCTCGAAGCGGGGGCGGTCGGGATCCGGATAGGACTCGATGAGCGCGCCGTCGCCCTGGGGACGCGGGACGAGCGGGCGGCCTCGGTACGTGAAGCGTGTCATGGACGCCTGTCTACCCCGGTCGCCCCGGCGATAAGCCCGCCGGGCCTCCCGTCACGCCGCCCGGGCCGGACCGCCGGGCTCCGCGTCACACGGCGCGAGCCAGGCCGTCCACGAGCGCGGCGACGAGGCGGGTCAGGCGGGGGGTGAAGTCCGAGGCCGCGTGGGCGATGCGGGCGTCCTCGGCGTACAGGCGGGTGAGGGTCTGTGGGGGGTGGGAGATCTGCCACAGGTTGCCGGCCAGCGCGGTCACGGCCGCGACCAGGTCCACCGCGTCGCGCTCGGACAGGCCCGTCGCGCCGGTGACCGCCGCCACGAAGACGTCGACGGCGGCGAGGGCGGCCAGCTTGTACTCCCGGACGGGACCCGCGGGGACCTCGCGCTCGAGGGTGAGCGGGACGTGGGCGAGCAGGTCGCAGAACAGCCCGCGGCCGGCCAGGGTCTGCGACAGCAGGGCGGGCAGGTCCGTCCGCTTCTCCAGCCCGCGCCGCACCTCCTCCGTCCAGGCCTGCCACTCCTCGGCCGCGAGGCGCAGGAAGATCTCCTCCCGCGACCCGAAATAGCGCCGCACCCCGGACACGTGCACGCCCGCCGTCGTCGCGATCTCGGTCAGCGTGACCGCCCGGACCCCCTTGTCCGCGGCGAGCTGCCGGGCGGCGGTCAGCAGGGCCGCGCTGCGCTCCTCCTTGGCCTCGGCGGAGCGGGCGCGCTGGAACGACGGGCTGTGAGGCATGACACCAGTTTAACGCAAGACGATTGCGTTGTTTACGCAATACGCTTGCGTTAACTCGGCACAGGAGGACATCATGTCTGCTCAGCACTGGTTCGTCACCGGCAGCTCGCGCGGCCTCGGCCGCTCGATCGTCGAGGAAGCCCTCGCCGCCGGCCACCGGGTCGCCGCCACCGCCCGCCGCACGGAGTCGCTGGCCGACCTGGCCGGGAAGTACGGTGACCGGCTGCTCCCGATCGTTCTCGACGTCACGGATCCCGTCCGCGCGCAGGAGGCCGTCGACGAGGCGATCGCCGCCTTCGGCCATCTCGACGTGGTCGTCAACAACGCCGGCTACGCCAACCTGGTCGCCATCCAGGACATCTCGCTCGCGGACTTCCGCGCGCAGATGGAGGCCGTCTTCTACGGCACCGTGCACGTCACCAAGGCCGCCCTGCCGCACTTCGTCGAGCGCGGCGCCGGCCACTTCATCCAGGTGACGTCGGTCGGCGGCCGCGGCACCGCCCCCGGCGTCGGCGCCTACCAGTCCGCGAAGTGGGGCGTCGAGGGCTTCTCCGGGGTGCTCGCCAAGGAGGCCGGCCCGCTCGGCGTCAAGGTCACCCTCGCGGAGCCCGGCGCCATGCGCACCGACTGGGCCGGCTCGTCCATGGAGATCCCCGCGATCTCCCCGCAGTACGACGCGACCGTGGGCGCCATGGGCCGCTACCTGCGCGAGCGTACGGGCCGGGAGCCGATCGACCCGGCCAAGGTCGCCCGC
Source organism: Actinoplanes oryzae (assembly GCF_030757795.1). Lineage (GTDB taxonomy): Bacteria > Actinomycetota > Actinomycetes > Mycobacteriales > Micromonosporaceae > Actinoplanes. The sequence continues at coordinate 105,990 of NZ_JAUQWH010000006.1, read as the reverse complement.
GTCCTGCTCGACGTGGCGCGGATGCCCGAGCCGCCGCTGCACCTGCTGCTGGGCAGCGACGCGGTGGGCCTCATCGACGCCGAGCTCAAGCAGCTCAAGGCCGAGGACGACCGCTGGGCCGGCCTGGGCCGCAGCGTGGACTACGACGCCGCCTGATCCCTGGGCTCAGTCCAGCAGGGCGTCGAGGTACGGGTTGCGGAAGATCCGGTTCGGGTCGTGCTCGACGGCCAGGGCGGCGAAGTCGGCGAAGCGGGCGTACTCGGCGCGGATCGTCTCCGGGGCGGTGGTGAAGACCTTGCCCCAGTGCGGGCGTGGGGCCAGCGGGGCGAGGGCCTCCTCCAGCCGGCCGACCACGGGCAGGACGGCCTCCGTGTCGGCGATCCACGTGAAGTGCAGGGCGAAGGTGTCCCGCTCGTAGTTGGGGCTCAGCCACAGGTCGTCGGCCCCGATCGTGCGCAGCTCGCAGATCTGCAGCACGGCGGAGACGTGATCGGCGATGCCCGCGACGGCGTCGATCGCCTCGAGGGCCCGGGCGCGCGGCACGTGGTACTCCGACTGCAGCTCCTCCCCGCTGCTCGGGGTGAACTCCATCCGGAAGTGCGGCAGCCGGGTGTGCCACGGGCCCGGGTCGCCGGTCTGGTCGGTGCTGTTCTGCGCGGGCATGCCGGGCACCGGGTGCCGCGGGCCGTCCGCGCGCCGGGCGCCGAACCAGTCGCCGGGCGGCATCTCGTCGAGCCGCTTCAGCCAGGCCATGTTGACGTCCCGGCCGATCCAGTTGGTGAACAGGCTGACGCTGTAGCCGTCGCCGAGCATCGCGTCGAGGCTGGTCTCCAGCGAGGCCCGGGGCACGTCGTCGTACACGTACTGGCGCACCTGGAAGGCCGGGACGACGTCGAGGGTGAGGGCGACGACCACACCGAGCGCACCCAGGCCGACGACCGCGCCGGGGAAGGCGGCGTCGCCGCGGGTGTACGTCACCAGCTTGCCGTCGCCCCGGACGATCTCCACGCCCGCGACCGCCGCGGCGAGGTTCTTGTGGCGCTCCCCGGAACCGTGCGTCGCGGTGGCGACGGCGCCCGCGACGGAGATGTGCGGCAGGGACGCGGTGTTGTGCAGCGCCAGCCCCTCCGCATCCAACCGGGCGGCGAGCTCGCCGTAGCGGATGCCGCCGTCGACGCGTACGGTGCGGCGGTCCGGGCTGATCGCGACGAGCCGCGGCAGGTCCGCGAGGGACACGAGATCGCCGGTGGTGTCGGCCATCCGGTTGAACGAGTGGCCGCTGCCCAGCACCTTGACGGGACCGCCGGCGGCCACCAGCTCCTGCACCTGCTCGACCGACCCGGGCCGGTGCAGCCGCCGCGCCCCGAAGACGACGTTGCCGGCCCAGTTCGTCACCCGATCGTCACTCATGTTTCCAGCACATCACGCCGGGGGCCCCGCCGTCACCGCCCCGGCGCCCGATGATCAAAAAATCACGCCGGGCCCCGGCGCGTTCTCGCTGGTCATGTCACGCCGGGTAGATGTCCCAGGCGCGGAGGTCGCCGTCGGGGTCGAAGAGGTAGGCGCCGTCGCCGTGCCCCTGCCCGTCCGGCAGCGGATTGTCGAAGATCGGCGTGCTGAGCCGCCAGAACTTGTCCGCGCCCGTGTCGGTGCCGGCGCCCAGGACGTGCAGCGTCACGCTGCGCCCGGCGGCGACCGTGGTACCCGTCCGGAAGGTGTAGCGCCGCAGCCCCGAGTCCCGGATCCACCACCGCGACAAGTTGATCCGCTCGGCGGAGTGGTTGGTGACGGTCACGGTCTCGGCGCGCCAGTCGACGGATGCGGTGATGCCGGCGGACTGGTACGGCCCGGGACGGCAGGCGTCGGTGTCGAACAGATTGGTCCGGGCGCGCGCGGCGCTCAGGGAGCCCTCGCGGTAGGCGGTGTTCCACGCCCACTCGCCCTCCTTGGGGAACGGCTGCCAGAGCACGAGCCCGCGGCGGACCAGGTCGAGGCCGGCGTCACGCCAGGAGCCGGCGATGTACACCTGGACCCCGCGCAGCGGGCGGTTGCGGCTCGCGCTGTCCGGGGACTGCGCGGTCAGGCGGACCACGCCGCCACTCGCGCGGACGAGCTGCTCCAGCCGGGCGGTCGCCGCGAGGGCGTGACAGTCGCCGCGGCGCTTGGCGGGCGTGGCGGAGTAGACGGACTGCTCCATGGCCTGGGCGTCGGCGAGGCGTACCGAGCGGGGGGTGGACGTGCCGTCCCCGGCGATGTCGATGTCGAGGGTGTCGCCGTCGTTGACGCGCACGACCTTGCCGGTCCAGACGAAGCACGACACCGTGCTGCCCGGGTAGCACGCCCCGGTCGCCGCGGCGGCGGCGCTTCCTGCGGCGGCGGCGCTTCCCGTAGCGGCGGCGTTCCCGGCGGCGCTTCGCGTTGCGGCGCCGCTTCCTGTGGCGGCGGCTGCGGGCGCGGCGGGCGCCAGCAGGGCGGCGGTCAGGACGGCGGTGGCGAGTCGGCGCGGCATGGGGTTCCGATCGGCGGGCGGGCGGGGGATCCGATCGCCGGACGGCGGCAATTCGGTTGACGGCCGGGTGCGGCGTCCCGACCCTGTGCGCATGCCTTCCTCCTCCGGCCCGGCCACCGGCCTCCTCGCTGTCACCGGTGCCACCGGGCAGCTCGGGGGGCTGGCGCTGGCCGCGCTGCGTGCGCACGTGCCCGCCGATCGCCTGGTCGCGATCGTCCGCGATCCCCGGCGGGCCACGGGCCTGGGCGTGGCCGTGCGGCACTGCGACTACGACGCTTTCCCGAGTACGGCGCTGACGGGCGTCTCCCGTCTCCTCCTCGTCTCGTCGCCGGAGCTGGACCCCGCCCGGCGCACCGAGCAGCACCGCGCTGTCGTGGCCGCGGCCGTGGCGGCGGGCGTCCGGGGGCTGGTCTACACGAGCTTCCTCGACATCCCGCCGCTCTCCGGGGCGCACCTGGCCACGGAGGATGCGATCGCCGCGAGCGGGATCCCGTACACCGTGCTGCGGAACCCGTTCTACAGCGAGGCGTTCGTGCCCGGTCCCAGCCTCGTCCACGCCACCGGCGGTCAGCCGCTCAACACCGCTGCCCGCGCGGACCTCGCCGAGGCCGCCGCGCTGGCGCTGCTCGGGATGCAGCACGGCCGGACCTGGACCCTCACCGGCCCTCGCTGGACCTGTCCCGAACTGGCCGCGGAGCTGGGCGTCGAGGCGCGGGAGGGCGAGGTGGCCGGGCCGATGGGCATGCTGCACGGGCTGGCGCGGGCCGGGCTGCTCGCCGCGCAGACCCCGGACCTGGCTGAGCTGCTGGGCCGCCCGCCGCTGACCATGGCCCAGGTCAGCCGGCCGCGATGACGCCTGCCGGGGCTCGGCCGGTGGCACCCGTCATGCGGCGGCGCGCACGTACTCCTCGATGACGTCCGCGACCCGGCGTACGCCCGGGGAGGTGTCGCCCTCGCGGGTGGCCATCACGAGCTCGACGGTGGGCGCGGCGCCGGCCAGGGGGACGTAGGCGACGCCGTCGATGCCCAGGGAGCGGACCGACGCGGGGACCAGGGCGACGCCGAGGCCGGCCGCCACGAAGGTGACGAGCGTCGACGTCTCGCGGACCTCGATGATCTCGCGAGGATCGAAGCCGGCCGCGTGGCAGGCGTCCAGCATGCTCTGGTGCATCGACGACTTGCGGCGCGACGGGTGGGCGATGAACGGCTCGTCCGCCAGGTCACCCAGATCCAGCGCCGCGACGCCGGCGTGCGGGCCCGGCGCCGGCGTCGCGTGGGCGGCATGCGAATCCCGCGCCGGCGTCGCGTCGGCGGCATGCGAATCCCGCGCCGGCGTCGCGTCGGCGGCATGCGAATCCGGCGCGGCGGTAGGGGGATCCGGCGGTGCAGCGACGGCCCGCGGGACTGGCGGCGCCCCGGCGGACTGCGGGCCCGGCGATGCTGCGACGGGCTGCGGGACGGGCGGTGCCACGGCGACGGCTCGGGGGTCGTCGGCGCGGAGGGCGGCCACGAGGGGTTCGGTGCGGAGGGGGACCAGGCGGAGGCCGGTGGGGTCCATCGGGGGGCGCATCAGGGCGACGTCGAGGGAGAAGTCGAGGACGCCGGCGACCAGTTCCGGGGTGAGCATCTCGCCGCGCAGGTCCAGACGGAGGTCGGGGAGGGTCGCGCGGAGGCGGCGGGCCACGCCGGGCAGGACGTCGTAGGTGGCCGTGCCGATGAAGCCGATGCCGACCGTGCCCAGGCGGCCCTGCGCCAGCCGGGCCTGCTCGTCGGCGGCCCGGTCGAGCAGGGCGAGCACCGCGCGGGCCCGGCCGAGCAGCAGCTCACCCGCCTCGGTCAGCTCGACCCGGCGGGTGGAGCGCAGGAACAGCGTGCTGCCCAGTTCCTTCTCCAGCTGGCGGATCTGCTGGGACAGGGCCGGCTGGGCCAGATGCAGCCGCGCGGCCGCCCGCCCGAAGTGCAGCTCCTGCGCCAGCACCGCGAACGACGTCAGCTGGCGTACATCCATAGGCTCAGCTTATCAATCCACGGTAACCAAGTATTGGATCCAATGAGTGCCCGGCCGTAGGTTGGGAGGATGACCGCGAGCTATGTGTACGGCGCCTCGCGCACGCCCTTCGGCCGGTTCGGCGGCGCGCTGGCCGGCGTCCGCCCCGACGACCTCGCCGCCGCCGCGATGACCGGGCTGCTCGGGCGCTTCCCCGGGCTGGATCCGACGGCGATCGCCGATGTGTACTGGGGGTGCGCCAACCAGGCCGGCGAGGACAACCGCAACGTCGGCCGGATGGCGGTCCTGCTCGCCGGGCTGCCCGTGACCACGCCCGCGACCACGATCAACCGGCTGTGCGGCTCCAGCCTCGACGCGACCATGCAGGCATCGCGGACCGTCGAGACCGGCGACGCGGAGATCGTCCTGGCCGGCGGCGTCGAGTCGATGACCCGGGCGCCGTGGGTGCTGCCCAAGCCGGAGAAGGCCTTTCCCGCCGGCAACGTCACCGCGGTGTCGACCACGCTGGGCTGGCGGCTGGTCAACGAGCGCATGCCCGCCGAGTGGACCGTGTCGCTGGGCGAGGCCAACGAGCAACTGCGGGAGAAGTACGCCATCTCGCGCGAGCGGCAGGACGAGTTCGCGCTCCGGTCGCACCAGCTGGCGCACCGGGCGTGGGAGGACGGCTTCTACGACGACCTGGTGGTGCCCGTCGCCGAGCTGACCCGCGACGAGGGGATCCGCCCCGGCACCACCCTGGAGAAGCTGGCCGCCCTGAAACCGTCGTTCCGGCCCGACGGGACGATCACGGCCGGGAACGCTTCGCCGCTCAATGACGGCGCTGCGGCCGTACTCGTCGGGTCGGAGCAGGCCGCCGGACGGCTCGGCAGCGAACCGCTCGCCCGGATCGCCGGCCGCGGAGTGGCCGCGCTGGAGCCGCAGCTGTTCGGCTTCGCGCCGGTCGCCGCGGCGGAGCAGGCCCTGAGCCGGGCCGGCATCACCTGGGGCGAGGTCGGCGCGGTGGAGCTCAACGAGGCGTTCGCCGTGCAGAGCCTCGCCTGCGTCGACGCCTGGGACATCGACCCGGCCATCGTGAACGCCCGCGGCGGCGCCATCGCCCTCGGTCACCCGCTCGGGGCGTCCGGTGCGCGCATCCTCGGCACGCTCACTGCGCGTCTGCGCGAGTCCGGCGACCGGTGGGGCGTCGCCGCGATCTGCATCGGCGTCGGGCAGGCGCTCGCCGTCGTCCTGGAGAACGTGGCCGCATGATCGTGTGCAACTCGCCGGACGAGGCGGTCGAGGGCACCGCGGACGGATCCGTCGTGCTGGTCAGTGGATTCGGGATGGCCGGCATGCCCGTCGACCTGGTCGACGCGCTCATCCGCCAGGGCGCCACCGACCTGACCGTGGTCAGCAACAACGCGGGCAACGGCGACACCGGCCTGGCGGCGCTGCTCGCGGCGGGCCGGGTGCGCAAGGTCGTCTGCTCGTTCCCGCGGCAGACGGACTCGTGGGTCTTCGACGGCCTGTTCCGCGCCGGCAAGATCGAGCTCGAGGTGGTCCCGCAGGGGACCCTCGCCGAGCGGCTGCGCGCGGGCGGCGCCGGCATCGGGGCGTTCTACAGCCCGACCGGCGTGGGCACGCTGCTCGCCGAGGGCAAGGAGACCCGCGAGATCGACGGCCGCCCGTACGTCCTCGAGTATCCGATCAAGGGCGACCTGGCGTTGATCGGCGCGCACCGCTCGGACCGGATGGGCAACCTGGTCTACCGCAAGACGGCCCGCAACTTCGGCCCCCTGATGGCAACCGCGGCGGCGACGGTGGCCGTGCAGGTCGGCGCCATCGTCGACACCGGCGCGCTGGATCCCGAGGCCGTCGTCACGCCGGGCATCTACGTGGATCGGGTGGTGGCCGTATGAGCCTGTCCAAGTCGTCGCTGGCCGCCGTCGTCGCGCGCGACATCCCGCCCGGCTCGTACGTGAACCTCGGCATCGGCCTCCCGACCCTCGTCGCCGAGCACCTGGATCCCGCGGCGGGCGTGGTGCTGCACACCGAGAACGGCATGCTCAACATGGGCCCTGCCGCCGCCCCCGGCGCCGAGGACCCCGACCTGACCAACGCCGGCAAGATCCCGGTCACCGAGCTGCCCGGCGCCGCCTACTTCCACCACGCCGACTCCTTCGCCATGATGCGCGGCGGCCATCTCGACGTCTGCGTCCTGGGCGCCTTCCAGGTGTCCGCCCGCGGCGACCTCGCCAACTGGCACACCGGCGCCCCGGACGCCATCCCCGCCGTCGGCGGCGCCATGGACCTGGCCATCGGCGCCAAGCGCGTCTTCGTCATGACGACGATGTTCGCCAAGGACGGCAGCCCGAAGGTGGTGGCCGAGTGCACGTACCCGCTGACGGCCCCGGCCTGCGTCGACCGCATCTACACGGACGTGGCCACGCTGCGGGTGACCGCCGCCGGCCTCGAGGTCCTCGAACTGCACGACATCGAGTACGCCGAGCTGGCCGACCGCCTGGCCCTCCCCCTGAAGGACGCCCGCCCCTGACCCACGAGCCCTCGCGCGCGACGCACATGACCTCCACGCGACGCCCGTCAGCGTTGGGCGCGCGACGCCCAGATACGTTTGCGCGCGACGCGCATGTGCGTCTGCGCGCTATGCGCAGGTGCGTTTGCGCGCGATGCGCAGGTGCGTCTGCGCGCGATGCGCAGGTGCGTTTGCGCGCGGCGCTCACTCGCCCGCGAGCCACGCAGCCCCATCCGACGCACCGCGCGACGCCGACTCGTCCGCTCGGACGGAACGCGCATGTGCGTTTGCGCGCAACGCGCGGATCAGGCGCGCCGCAGCGCTCAGATCCGGCGCACCGCAGCGCACGGGTCAGGCGCGGCGCTCGCGGATGACGTCGGTGCCGTTCGTGTCGTTGGGCACGCGCGCGACCTCGGCGAAGCCGGCCTTGATCGCGACCGCCGCCGAGGCGCCGTTCCCCGCGTCGTGGCGGATGGCGGCCCGCGCGATGCCGGGCTGCGCGAGCGCCACCGGCGTGATCGCCTCGACCGCCGCCGTCATGTAGCCCCGCCCGGCCTGCGAGGTGCGCACCCAGTAGCCGATCTCGAGCACGTCCGGCCCCATCCGGGTCATCAGGCCGATCGAGCCGACCAGCCCGCCGCCCCTCGCGTACATGGCGTAGTTGAACTCGGTCCCCTTGGCCCAGCTCTCGATCGACCGCTCGATGAAGTCGCGCGAGCTCGCGAGGTCGTAGCCGTCCGTGGCCCACGGCAGGAACGGCTTGAACTCCGGCAGCGACTCCCGCACCGCGGCGGTCGCCTCCTCGGCCATGGCCGGCTCCCACCGGCGCAGCTCCACCGGGCCGGCATCGATCACTTCTGGCAGCTCCATGGCGGACAGCCTCGCCGCCCGGCGCCCGCGCGGCAACCGGATTCGTGAGATGAGCGAATGAGCACCACACGCAGCGGGAGCAACACGCACAACACGAGCAACACGCGCATGAGCGTTTGCGCGAATCGCTCACCGCATGAGCGGCGCACGTCGACGACGAGGATCTCCACCGGCACCGCACCAGACGACGCGCGCGACCGGGATCAGCGATCGAGCACCGCGCGCAGAACGCGCATGAGCGTTTCGTCCGGATCGCTCACCGCGTGAGCCGAGCGCCAGGCGACGTGGGCGTCGGGGCGGACCAGGACACAACCGTCCTCGCCGACCTCGCGGAGCCGGGCCCAGTCGTCGTACAGGTCGGTGAGGTCGCCGCCCGGGCCGATGACGACCGGCTCGATCTCCACCCCGAGCCGGGCGGAGACGACGGCCGCGGCGCGCGCCCAGGGGCGGCCGGTCAGCCCGGTGAGCAGCGCGAAGCGGCCCTTGCCCGCCACGTCGAGCGTCGAGACCTTGTGCCCGTCGCGGCCCAGCCAGCAATGCGGCAGACGCGCACCCGGCCACGTCGTCGGGTGATAGAAGAGCTCCGGATCGCGCGTGAATTCCGGCTCCGGCGTGCCGTCGGAAACGACCGCGCCGGAGGCGTACCGCTGCCCCAGCTCGACGCCGTGGGCGTTGAATTCGTAGTCCTTCAGCTCCAGCGCCTTGCGCAATTGTTCCCGCCGCGCCGCGCCCTCGGGCGTCTCCTCGCCGCGTGCCGCGATGGCGCGCTGCATCGCGGCCACATCCTGATCCCCCTGTACGCCCAGAGCGTCCAGAATCGCACCGAACTCCTCGATGCTCTTGTTCGCCCGCAGCACGATCTGGCGGCCGACCGGTGCCCGCTCCGCGTCGAAGCTGTCCAGCAGTCCCGCCCCCGCCCGCCCCGACAGCACGAAGGCCAGTTTCCACGCGAGGTTGTACGCATCCTGGACGCTCGTGTTCGAGCCGAGCCCGTTCGACGGCGGGTGCCGGTGCACCGCGTCCCCGATGGCGAAGACCCGGCCCGCCCGATACCGCTCCGCGTACATCTTGTTGTTGCCCCACAACGAGAAGCTGCGAATGGTCACGGGCACGGTGTCGTCGCCGATGAGGCTGCGCACGATGCCGACGGCCCGCTCGTCGTCGAGCTGCGGTGGCGGCTGGGAGATGTCGTAGCCCCAGGTCACGAGCCATTCGTTCCAGGGCCGAACCATGCGGATCAGGCCCAGCCCGATGCCGCCGATCGTGGCGCCCGGCTGCAGCACCCAGTAGAGGACGCTCGGGCGGTGGGCGACGAAGGGGCTCAAATCGGCGTGGAAGACGATGTTCATGCTGCCGGCGAGATCCATCTGCCCGGCCATCGGCAATCCGATGTCCGCCGCGACTTTGCTGCGCCCGCCGTCGGCCGCGATGACGTAGCGGGCGCGAATGGCGTACTCGTGTCCGGAAAGCCGATCCCGCACCTGGACCGTCACGCCCTCCTCGTCCTGCACCAGGCCGACGTATTCGGTGTCGAACCGGAGGTGGCTCCCGCGCGCCGCCGCGTTGCCGATGAGGATCGGCTCGAAGAGCGTCTGCGGCAGATCGCAGTTCGGCGACGGGCTCGCGGCCCGGTAATCGGCCTCGCGCGACGGATGCGTGAACCACGTCCGCACCCGGCCGATCTCGTCACCGGCCAGGCTGGAGCAGAAAACCGTGTCGCCCATCAGCTCGTGCGGCGTCCCCTCGGCGAGCACGTCCCTTTCGAGGCCCATGTCCCGCATGATTTCGACGGTTCGCTGATTGGTGATGTGCGCCCGCGGCGTGTTCGCGGTCCAGCGGTATTTGGTGACGACGAGATGCCGTACTCCGTAGGTGGCGAGAAAGAGCGCGGCGGAAGCGCCCGCCGGGCCGCTGCCGATCACCAGGACGTCGGTCTCCAGCGCGGTCATCTCCGCTCCTCGGTCGCACGGGCCAGCACCAGGTCGAAATGCGCGCGGGTCCACGGTCCGGTCACCTCGCGGCCGGCGGGTGCGAGGGCGCCGGGCGGCTGCTCGTCGAAGGCGACGATCAGCGACTCCTTGACCCCGAAGACGGCGTCGGAGTCCTGGTGGGCGTCGCCGCAGACGAAGATGTGCGTGACCAGCCGGTGGTATCCCGGCGCGGTCACCATGAAGTGCAGGTGCGCCGCCCGCATCGGCCCGCGCCCGGTCGCGGCGAGCAGCTCCCCCACCGGGCCGTCGTGCGGGATCGGGTACGGCGTGGGAGTCACGCACCAGAACCCGTACTCGCCGCTGTCGCCGGTGAGCTGGAAGCCCCGGCCGGCGGTGCGCTCGTCCGGGTACTGCACGTCGTACCGGCCCTCGTCGTCGGCCTCCCACACGTCCACCCGCGCCCCGGGCACCGGCTCGCCGTCGGCGCCGCGCACCCTGCCGTCGACCCAGCACGGCCGGCCGGTCGCGACGCCCGCGATGTCCCCGCCGTACGGGATCTCCGGCGCCCCGCCCACGAAGAACGGCCCGAACACGGTCGCCTCGGTGGCCCGCGGATCGGGCGGCTGGTTGACCGCGACGGTCAGCATGGACACGCCGAGCACGTCGGACAGCAGGATGAACTCCTGGCGCCGGTCGTCGCACCGCTGCCCGGTGCGGGTCAGGAAGTCGATGCCCGCCTGCCACTCCGGTTCGGTGAGGCGCGTGTCGCGGACGAAGGCATGCGCGTGTCGTACCAAAGCGCGCATCAACTCGCGCAACCGCGCATCGCCGGTGCCGTCGAAGCTGCGCAACACCTGATCGGTCACGTGCTCCTCGCGGGCCGCCGCCGTGCCACGGGAAGGCGCGGCGGGAGGAGCAGGGTCGGTGCCGGCCCAGGCGGCGCTGAGCAGGCGCTCGGCGTCGAGCGGGCCGAACGGGCGCGGGTTGCCGGGCGGCGCGGCGTCCGTGAGCAGCAGCGCGGCGGCGGGCAGGTCCGCCTCGGACAGGCCCAGGGCGCGCAGCGAGCGTGGCGCGCCGATGCGCTCGTACAGCTCGCTCAGCGACGCCGGGCCCAGGGCCTCGGTCAGCCGGGCGGCCAGCTCCGGGACGGCCGGCGCGTTGAAGGCGAGCACGTGCGGCAGGACGACCGCGTGCAGCTCCGCGTGCGGCAGATCGTAGGCGCCGCCGAGAATGTGGCAGATGCGGTGGTGCAGCCCGGAGCCCGCGCCGGCGAGGGCGAGCCCGGCCAGATAGGCGCCGTACAGGCAGGACTCCCGCCCGGCCTCGGCGTGCAGCTGGGGCAGTCCGTTCGCGAGGGCGCGCACGCCTTCGAGGGCGAGCGCCGTGGTGACGGGCTCGGCGCCCGGGGCCCACAGGGCGTCGACGCAGTGGGCGAGGGCGTTCAGGGCGCTGGCCACGGACAGGGGCCCGGGCAGCGAGGCGGTCAGGTCGGGGTCGTACAGGACGGTGCGTGGGCGCACTCGTGCATCCCGTCCTGTCGTTTTGTGTCCGTCCTCGGTCAGTCCCCACACCGGCGTGACCTCGCTGCCGGCGTAGGTGGTCGGCACGGCCAGGATCGGCAGGCCGGTGGTGAGCGCGATCGCCTTCGCCGTGCCGGTCGCGGCGCCGCCCCCGATGCTGAGCAGCAGGTCCGCGCCGACCTCGGCGGCCCGGGCGCGGGCCTTGCCGGCGACGTCGGCGGGCACGTGCTGCCGCACCTCGTTTACCTGCCCGGCCAGCGGCAGGCCGAGCTCGGACACCAGCGCGCGGCCCGTGGATCCCGCGACGAGCAGCACCCGCCGCGCCCCGAGCCGCCGGATCTCCGCGGCGAGCCGGGTGCGGGCGACCCCGGCTCCGAACGCGACCTCCTGGCCGTCCGTGTGCCGGTCGAATCTCAGGGGTACGGCCATGCGCCCTCCCTCGCGTCGCCGGGCTGTGTCCACTCTGGCGAATGCGAGAGATCCACTCAACAGCTCAGGCCCCCTCACAGCAGGCGTGCCTCGCCTCCGCCAGGTACGCCGGGTCGTGCCACCAGTACTGGGCGGTGTCCGGATGCGCGCCCGGATGCGCGCCCAAATGCCCCGCCACCGGCACCGGCGGGCCGGACAGCGCGGCCGGGTGCGCCGCCACCGGCACGGGCGGGCCGGACAGCGCGCCCGGGCGCGCCGCCACCGGCACCGGCGGGTTGGGCAGCGCGGCGAACGGCCGCACCATGTCCGCCACCTCGTGCACCACGCCGTTGGCCACGACCCGCCGGACATCGGCGGCATGCCGGATGTCGGTCAGTGGATCCCCGCCGAGCACGGCCAGATCCGCGTACGCCCCCGGCCGGATCACCCCGAGCGGAGCGGCCAGGGCCTCCCCCGGGAAGCGGGTCGCGGTGGAGAGGGCCTCAAAGGGCGTCATCCCGTACGCCACCATCGCGCGCAGGTTGTAGTGCAGGCTCACCGCGTTCGGGGCGATCGGCGAGTCCGTGCCGCTGATGACGCGCCCGCCGCCGCGCAGCACACGCGCCACGTGGGCGACCTGCCGGCCGAGGTTGGCGCGCGCGACCGTCTGATCCGTCGTGCGCGCCTGCGTGACCAGGGCTTGCAGGGTCGCGTACTCCCAGGCGGGGTAGAGGATCCGGACCCGCTCGTCGGTGACCAGGCTGTCGTCCTCGCGCAGCAGCGTCATGGCGTTGAACAGGGTCGGGGTCAGCGTCGCGCCCGTCGCGGTGAACACGGTGGACACGTCGCTGTGCACGTTTCCGAGCGCGGTGACCGTACGCGAATAGCCGAACCTGCTCGTGGCGCCCACGTGTTCCATGCCGTCGCCGCCGAACGCGAAGGCCGGGTAGTGGTAGTGCGACGTGCTCGGGATGCCGTGCGCGTGCGCCCAGGCGACGACCCGGCGCTGCCGCTCGGGGCTCAGCCGCACGTACGCCTTCATCAGGTCGTATCCGAGCGCCTCCGCGCGGGACAGCTCCAGGGCAAGCTGCGCTTCGTCGAAGGTGGGCCGCATGAAGTTGTAGAAGATCCGGCTGCCGTCGACGGCCTCGCCGGTCGCGAAGTAGCGCGGGGCGATCCGCGCGCCGGACTGGACGGACTCGCGCTCCTCGACCATGTGGTAGGCGGGGCTGCCCGGCGACCGCGTGGTCGTGACGCCCAGCGACAGCCACAGCGCCCCCTGCCGGGCACCGTAGGCGTAGCCCTGCATCTCGCGGTGGTGGTGCATGTCCACGAGCCCGGGTACGACCACCGAGCCGCGCGCGTCGACCACGTGACCGTCCCGGCCGGGCGTGGACGGCTCGACGGCGGTGATGCGGTGCCCTTCGATCACCACGTCCATGTTCGTTTGCACGTTTGGCGCCAGGCCGTCCCAGAGCCGGCCGGCCCGGATCACCGTACGGCCGCGGGGTGCCGTGTTCGCCCAGGTGAGCGCCACCCGTACGGTCCGGGGTGTCCCGCCCGCCGCCGGCACCCGCCGCAGCGTGCCGTTGTGCAGGTAGAGCAGCGTGGCCGAGTCGCCGCTCCACGACGGCGCGTCGGTCACCTCGTGCGTGACCTGCCGGGGCGGACCCGCGAACGTGCCGTCGGGATCCACCTCGGCGACCCAGAGGACACTCGCGACGACGAAGGCCATCCGCGTCCCGTCGGGCGACCACACGGGACCGTCGTCGCCGCGGGTCTGGATCGAGCGCCCGGGCAGCGGGTCGGCGTACCGGCCGGTGCCGCCGGCCACGTCGACCAGCAGGATCTTGCTCAGGCCCTCGCGGAAACGCGCGGAGAACGGCACGATGGCCGCGAGGGCGATCGTGCGCCCGTCCGCCGACCAGGTGGGCCGCCCCGGCTCGAACGTGGCGGGATACACGGCGCGGATCTCCCCGGTCGCCACCTCGGCCGTGTGCAGCGCGCCGGTCTGGTCGAGGAACGCCAGCCGCGCGCCGTCGGGCGACCAGCTCCCGCTCACTGCCGCGCCGCCGGCCAGGTGGGTCAGTTGCCGGTCCTCTCCCGTACGCAGATCCCGCAGCCAGATGTCCAGCGTGCCGCCCCGATCCGTCGAGTAGGACAGGTAGCGGCCGTCCGGTGACCACGCCGGGTCGCACTTCCACCAGCTGTCCCGGGTCAGCGGGCGCGGCGCCTGCCCGATCCGCATCGTCCAGATGTCGTTGAGCGCCCGGAAGGCGACGCTGGTCCCGTCCGGCGAGAGCACTGGGCTGCCGATCCCGGCGACCGGGCGCGGCGTGGTGGAGTCGAAGTCCCGGGTGCGCCGGCGATAGCGGGGACGCACGACCGTGAGCGGTGCGCTGAAACCGATCGTGTTCGTTTGCGCGCTTCCGAGCGTCCGGCGGCGGATCTGCCCGTCGGCCGTGTAGACGACCTCGCGCGGGCCGCGCCACGACACCCGGAAGGGAAAGACCTCCTCGCCGGTCACCTCGGGGGACGAGCCGCGCCACAGCTCGGCGCGGCCGTCGTAGGTGCGCGAATAGACCAGCTCCGTCCCGTCGGGCGTCCAGGCCGGCGCGTGCAGAACATGCCCGGCCGGCGCGGTGACGGCGGTCCGGCGCGCACCGGTCGCCACGTCCACCACGTCGAGGCGCGTGGTCGCCACGACGAACGCGATGCTGGTGCCGTCGGGTGACCAGGCCGGCTCGTACTCCTCGGCGGCGCTGTCCGCGACGGTGCTCACTTCGCCGCTCGCCAGGTGCAGGACGTGCACGCCGTAGCTGCCGGACAGGTCGGCCGAGAAGACGACCCGCGTGCCGTCGGGCGAGAACCGCGGCTCCCGGTGGTCACGGGGGCCCGAGGTCAGCCGGCGCCGGTGGGAACCGTCGGCGCGCACGGTCCACAGGTCGAAGGTGCCGTGGCGGTACGACTGGAAGACGATCGTCCGGCTGTCCGGCGCCCAGGCGGGCTGGGCGATGTCGTCCAGGTCGCCGGTGAGCCGGCGGGCCGGGCCGCCCGCCGCCGGCAGCACCCAGAGGATCCCGGCGAGGTCGATCGCGATCCACCGGCCGTCGGGCGAGATCTGGGCGGCCAGGTTGGTGCCGGCGCTGAGCCGGACCTGTCGCCCGGGTGGCGCGGCGCCGGGCGAGCCGGTGGCCGGGCCGGTCAGGGCCGTCGCGCCGACCGCGCCCGCCGTGCCCGTCAGCAATCCGCGCCTGGTGATGCCGCTCATCCCCGCTCCCTCCGGCGACCCGTCGCCCGCGCCCCGGTCGGGTCCGCGGCCGGCGACCCGTCGGCCGCGCCCGGGAAGGACTGCGGCCGGCGACCGTCGCTCAGAGAACGGTAACCATCAATATCCGGAGGGTCACGCATTCGATCTTCACCGGTGGCTCAGGTGTCCGAGGTGGCCGGCTCGTTGTCCGCGGGCGCCGGGGCGGCGGCCGGCTCGGGACGGTCGCCGCGGGGCATCAGGGCCACCATCACGATCATGGCGATGGCCACGGCGACCAGGCCGATGACGATGTGGTGGACGGCGGCGGCGACGCGTACGGGATCGTCGGACCGGGATCCCACCGCCGCGTTGGCGACCGCGCCGAAGGCTGCCACGCCGAGCGAGCTGCCCAGCGAGCGCAGGAAGATGTTGTTCGCGGAGACGACGCCGCGCTCCGACCAGCCGACGCTGGACTGGGCGGCAACCAGGGTCGGCGGCGCGGTGAGGCCCATGCCGATGCCGATGACCAGGCAGTAGGCGCCCACCTCGAGGACGCTGGAGTGCTCGCCGAGCAGCAGGAGCAGCAGGACGCCGGCCAGCACGATCGCCGACCCGATCAGCGCGCAGCCACGGAATCCCAGCCGCAGGTAGACGCGCCCCGCCTGGCTCGCCGACAGCGGCCAGCCCAGCAGCAGCGTGGCCATGGCGAAGCCGGAGACCAGCGGGCCGTGGCCGAGGACCGTCTGGGCGTACGTCGGGATGTAGGAGCTCAGCGCCAGCAGGATCGCCCCGATGCCGAACGACGTCAGCCCGGTCGCGACCAGGAGCCGGCGGCGGAAGACCCACAACGGGAGTACGGGCTCCGGGGCGCGCCGCTCGACGAGACCGAAGACGATCAGCAGCACCAGCCCGGCGCCCAGGACCGCGAGACCGGCCGGCGACGTCCACGCCCACGCCTGGCCGCCCTCCAGCACGCCGAGCACCAGCAAGGTGAGGCCGACGGTCAGCAGGACAGCGCCGCGGTAGTCGACAACCGGCCGCCCGCGGTCGAGCCGCTCGTCGAAGCGCCGCCAGATGGTCGCCGCGGCGATCAGGCACAGCGGAATGTTGACGAAGAAGATCCAGCGCCACGACACCCACTCGCTGAACACCCCGCCCAGCGTCGGGCCGATGATCGACGAGACCCCCCACACGCTGGCCAGGTAGCCCTGGACCCGGGCGCGCTCCCGGACCGAGTAGAGGTCGCCGACGATGGTCACCGTGGTCGGCATGATCGCGCCGGCACCGAGGCCCTGCACCAGCCGGAAGGCGATGAGCGAGCCCATCCCCCACGCCGCGCCGCCGCCGATCGAGCCGGCGAGGAACAGACCGATCCCGATCAGGACGATCGGCTTGCGGCCGAAGAGGTCCGACAGCTTGCCGTAGACGGGGACGGACACCGCCTGCGCGAGCAGGTAGATGGAGAAGAGCCACGGGACCTGCGCGAACCCGCCCAGCTCCGCCACGATGGACGGCACCGCCGTGGCGATGATCGACGCTTCCACCGCCACGAGCGCGGTCGCCAGCATCACCGCGGCGAGGACCGGGCCCCGCTCGGACCGGAACCCGACACCTGTATTTGCCATGATTTCTCGACCGTAACGGAGTGTGGCTTCCGGCGCGCCGTGATGTCAGCCACCACCTTTCGGCGTTTCGATTGACAATCGATAGGTACTACGCGACATTCGATGCATGCTGACCGTTAGTCGAGTGGTGCTGCCGCTCAAGGGGTTCCTCGTCGTCCTCTTCGGGGTGCTCGTCCTGTTCCAGACCATGTCGCTGCCGGGCCAGTTCGCCTACATGGCGAAGGAGCACCCGGAGGACGCCTACCTGCGCTGGCCGGCGACGGCGGTGACGGTTTTCTGGGTGCTGTGCGCGCAGGTGGTGATCGTGTGCATGTGGCGCCTGCTCACCCTGGTGGCGAAGGACCGCATCTTCACCGAGGCGTCCCTCGTCTGGGTCGACGTGATCGTGTGGGCCATCGGCGCCGCGTGGCTGGTCCTCGTGGGCGTCCTGCTCTACGTCGGGTTCCACGCGAACGATCCGGGCCTGCCTCTGCTGCTCTTCCTCGCCACCACCGGCGTCACCGTGGTCGGCCTGCTCGTCGTGGTGCTGCGCGCCCTGCTGCGGCAGGCCACTACGCTGCGGACCGACATGGAAGCGGTGATCTGATGCCCATCGTGGTCCGCATCGACGTCGAGCTGGCCAAGCGCAAGATGAGCGTCGGCGAGTTCGCCGACCGGGTCGGCCTCACCCCCGCGAACGTCGCGGTCCTCAAGAACGGCCGCGCCAAGGCGGTCCGCTTCAGCACCCTCGAGGCCATGTGCCGGGTCCTCGGCTGCCAGCCCGGCGACCTGCTCGAATGGGTCGACGACGAAACCTGATTGCGCCCGCCCCTAGGGTGACCGGGTGGCCACCTTCCTCCCCGGGCTGGAGCTCTGCCGCGCGTTCTACGTCGAGGCCGTCCGCCCGCTGCTGACCGAGGCCTTCCCCCGGCTCGTGTACGCGGCGGCGCGCATCGGACCCGGATCCGAGGTGCTGGGATTCGACTCGCCCCGGTCCGTCGACCACGACTGGGGCCCGCGGCTGGAGCTGTTCCTGCCGGCGCCCGCCGCCCGGGAGGTGTCGGAGCTGCTCTCGGCCCGGCTGCCCCGGGAGGTGCGGGGCTGGCCCACCCACTTCGAGCCGCCCGGTGCCCGGGTGCGGGTCATGACGGCGACGACGGGCCCGGTCGCGCACCGGGTCGTGTTGACCGACGTGGGCTCGTGGAGCCGCGAGCAGCTGGGCTTCGACGCCCGCCGGGATCTTCGCGTCCGGGACTGGCTGGCCACGCCCGCCCAGCGGCTCGCCGAGGCGACGGGCGGCGCGGTGTTCCACGACGCGACCGGTGAGCTGACCGCGCTGCGCGAACGGTTGCGCTGGTACCCCCGCGACGTCTGGCGGTACGTCCTCGCGGCGCAGTGGACCCGCATCGCCCAGGAGGAGGCCTTCGTCGGGCGCACCGCCGAGGCCGGCGACGACCTGGGCAGCCGGGTGCTCGCGGGGCGGCTGGCGCGCGACGTGATGCGGCTCTTCCTGCTGCTGGAACGGCGCTACCCGCCGTACCAGAAGTGGCTGGGCACCGCGTTCGCCGCGCTGCCGGGCGTGGATCCCGTCGCCGCCGCCCTGCGCGAGGCGGTGGGCACCGCGGATCCGATGCGGCGGCAGGCGGCGCTGTGCACGGCGTACGAGGCGGCCGGCCGGCGGCAGAACGAGCTCGGACTCGCCGCGCCGGTGGATCCGCGGCGGCGGCCGTACTTCGACCGCCCCTACCCGGTGATCGACGCGGGCCGCTTCGCGGCAGCCCTGACGGCGGAGGCGGGCTTCGGCGCGATCGACCAGTTCGTCGACAGCACCGACGCCCTCAGCAGCCCGGCCACCTGCCGAGCCCTCATCGCCGCCACGCAGCGTCCGGCCACCTGACGCAAGCACGAGCGCGCCGCTCAGCGGGCCGACGCAAGCACGAGTGCGCCGCTCAGCGGGCCGACGCAAGCGCGATCGCGGCCGAGCGGCCGGGGCCCGGAACTCAGGGCCTGTTTCAAAGAGGCCTCAGGCGGAGCCGCGGACGACGAGCTGGGTGTCGAGGACGATCTCCGTGGCGGGCAGCGGGTCGCCGTCGATCTTGGCGAGGAGCAGGCGGACCATCTCCTGGCCCATCTCCTCGATCGGCTGGTGCACGCTGGTCAGCGGCGGATCGGTGTGCCGCGCCACCACGGAGTCGTCGAAGCCGACCACGGCGATCTGGTCGGGCGTGCGGATGCCGCGCTCGCGCAGCACGCGCAGCGCGCCCGCCGCCATGGTGTCCGACGCGGCGAAGACCGCGTCCAGGTCGGGGTCGGTGTCGAGCAGCTTCGCCATGGCCGCGGCGCCGCTCTCCTCGCTGAAGTCCCCGTACGCCACCGGGCCCGCCCCGGCCTCGTCGTGGAAGCCCACGAGCCGCGCGATGCCCGGCGCCATGTCCTGCGGGCCGGCGATCGTGGCGATCTTCGTCCGCCCCTTGGCACGCAGATAGCCGACGGCGGCCCGGGCCCCGCCGCGGTTGTCGGCGTCGACGAAGCAGCAGCTGTCCCCGCCCGTGGGGCGGCCGGCGCGCACCGTGGCGACGCCGCGCCCCTCGAGCTGGACCGGCAGCGGGTCCGTCCCGTGCAGCGAGAGCAGCAGGGCGCCGTCGACGTGCTGGCGGGTCAGATAGCCCTCCAGCCGGCGGCGCTCGTGCGGGGCCTGGGCGATCATCAGCACCATCTGCAGGCCGCGGTCGACGAGCCCGGTGGAGATCGACTGGACGATGCGGCCGAAGAACGGCTCGGCGAAGAAGCGCTCGCCGGACTCGAAGACGACCAGGGCGATCGAGTCGGTGCGCTGGCGGACGAGGGCGCGGGCGGCCTGGTTGGGCACGTAGCCGAGCTCGGCGATCGCGGTCTCGACGGCGGCGCGCGCCTGGGCGCTGACCTGCGCCGAGCCGTTGACGACCCGGGAGACCGTGCCGCGGCCGACGCCGGCGCGGTGGGCGACCTCGTCCAGGGTGGGGGCACGTCCGGCCGACCGGCTCCGCTCCGCCATGACGCACTCCCCCCACCGCCGAAAGTTTCCGCCAACCTACCTTCCGGACAGGTGATCAAGCGAACGCGGCCCGCGCGGAAAACGATCGCGGCCCGCGCGGAGAGCGAACGCGGCCCGCGCGGAAAACGATCGCGGCCCGCGCGGAGAGCGAACGCGGCCCGCGCGGAGAACGAACGCGGCCCGGGCGCGGAACGACGGGAGCGGCGCGCGCGGAGAGCGAACGCGCGCACGCGCGCGGAACGAACGCGCGCACGCCGGAAGGGCGGGAGCGACGCGCACGCCGGAAGGGCGCGCACGCCGCGAAAGAACGCGGGCCGCGCCACCGGGGCAGGTGGTGGCGCGACCCGCGCGAGCCCGGCGGGGGGGTTACCGGGCAGGTAGGGAGGATCAGGAGATGAGCAGCGCGGCGAGGAGCATGCCGAGCGCACCACCCGCGACGCCGGCCGCGGCCGCGTACCAGCCGAGGGGCCGGTCGCCGAGCGCGCCGCCGACGATGCCGAGAACGAGGCCCGCGAGCCCGAACAGAAGCGGGAAGAACAGAATCGCGATCGCCGCGAAGACGAAGCCCAGAATGGTGCAGACGCGCGCCGCGGAAACGCCGGAACGGGTCGGACGGGTGGTGGTGACCTGCGCCATCTTCTTTCTCCTCCGTGAGCCTCAGGGGTGTGTGCCTACGCCCATTCGACTACCCACAGAGGACACGGCGTAATCAGGAATCCTGGCGGACGGGCTCGGAAGTGGTACGCCGCCGGGCCTCGGTGACGTCGGCCATGAGCCGGTCCCAGGCCTCGTCGGGGCGGAACGGGCCGAGGGGCAGCCCGCCGCCGACGCGCGCCCAGGAGTACTCCCACCAGGCCGCCACGCGCACGGGCCACAGGCCGACGCGCACCGCCCCGGCCAGGAAGCACCGGTGCACGAGCAGGGTCGCGGCGAGCATGTCCTCGTCGAACTCGACGCCCTCCTCGTCCACGGCGCGGCCCAGGGCGCGCACGTCGCGGTGCATCTCCGAGTACGTGATGAGGTGCGGTGTGGCCGGCACCCGCACCTCCGCCCCGGGCACCAGCATGTCCGCCGCGTACGCCGGCATGAACACGACGTCGTCGACGGTGACGATCAGCGGCAGCTCCTCGTGGCCGCGCCGGATGCCCAGCTCGAGGCCGGGCTCGCCGAGCGGCGTGACGATCTGCTCGAAGCCCAGCACGTCGGCCATCGGGATCCGGACCGCGTCGCCCAGGGCGGGGATCGCCACGGTCACGACGCCGGCGCGGACGGACACTTCGGTGCCGGGGAGTTCACCGAGCAGGCCGACGAGGGCTTCACTGTGCATGGAGTACTTATACCCAACCCCAGCGACAATTTCTCTCCGTAATTAGCCGACCACTTAAAGTGAGAGTTTCGCCTGGTGGCAAACGGTGAGGCCTGTCCTCCGAGTACTACGCACGCGCGCACTTGTCCGGGCCGGGGAATGGCCCGAAGAATCGCAGCATGACGTTCGGCAAGGCAGATCTGCCCTATCCGTATAACCAGGACTTCACGGGCATCGTCACCCGCGTGAAGGGTGTCCGGGAGGCAACACGCGCCGCGCTGGTCAACTCACCGAAGGTGGCCTCGTACCTCAAGGCGGGTGCCAACCTCGTCGAGCAGAACCTCGGCGCGTGCGACTGGACAGCCGTCGCCGACGCCGGACGCAAGCAGTACTGGTCGGGGTTGCGGTTCCTCACGGAGCGCGCGCTCAGCAAGGAGATGGAGCAACTTGAGCCCCCGTTCCTGCGCCAGCGCGGCGACGGGCCCTACCGCGCGACCTGGGCCAGCCACGACGACTACCTCAACGACCTGCTCACCTTCCTGTTCCACGCGATGAGCTACGACCCCCAGTACGCCGCGGACGTCGAGACCCGGTCCTGGCTGGACGACGAGGAGAGCTTCGTCGACGCCATCGACCGCGCCACGCACGCCGAGCTGCAGGCCATCTGCCGGATGCCGCTCTTCCGGCTGCAGCTGATCATGGTGGCGACCGCCGACCGCAACGACGGCATCCACGACGCGATCGCCGGCAGCTACGACGGGGCGCTGGCGCCCTGGAAGAAGGCGTACGAGTCCACCTTCGCCTCCCGCGGCTTCCAGCTGCGCCCCGGCGTCACCCTGGAGCAGATCGCCATGATGCTGGCGGCGATCACGGAGGGCTTCGCCCTGCACCACCTGGGCGATCCGAACGCCGGGATCGCCGGCGCGGAGATGGCGGGCAACCTGGTCGGGATGGCCGTGCTCGGCATCCTCGCCAGTTATCTCGAGCCCGTCGCTGAACCGAGCGGCCTCAGCTTGCGTGACCATTTCCGTAACGTGTCCGACCTTGCCCGCCCCGCCGATCGCACCCTCGACCCGAGCGAGGAATGACATGACGAGCACCGCACAGCCCGCCCTCTCCCAGGACGCCGACGAGCCGACCTGGTGGGAGCGGCAGAGCGACGTGATCATGCGCCGCCCGCTCAACGAGTGGACGTTCACGCACATGAACTGGCTCATGCCGACCGAGCGGGTCGCGTGCGGCACCGACTTCCTGCCGCTGCCGACGGTCCCCGTGCCCCTGGACCACCTCACCTACCGCTTCGACGACGCCGACCACACCCTCGCCGAGCTGCACCGGCGCACGTTCACCACCGCGTTCGTCGTGCTGCACCACGGGCGCATCGTGCACGAGAGCTATCCCGGGGCGTTCGCGGGGCCGCGTACCCGGATGCAGCTGTTCTCGCTCTCGAAGTCGGTCACCTCCATGCTGGTCGGCATCGCCGTGGCCGACGGGCACATCGGCAGCGTCAAGGACCTGGTCATCGACTACCGGCCCGACTTCCGGGGCACCGCCTACGACGGCGTGACGATCGCCGAGCTGCTCGACATGAGCAGCGGGGTGGGCGACCTGGAGATCTGGGACGTCCCGGGCAGCATCATCCGGTCCTTCGAGCGGGCCGTGCTCAACGGCGGCGACGTGCCGGCGATCGTCCGCTCCGCCCCGCGCACCGCCAATCCCGGCGAGCGCTTCAACTACTCCACACTCGATGCGCAGCTGCTCGGCTGGGTGCTGGAGGCCGCCACGGGCCAGACCCTGGCCGCGTACGCGTCGGAGCAGTTGTGGCGCCGCATCGGCGCCGAGCGGGACGCCTACTACGGCCTGACCCGCTCGCACCCGCGCACCGCGATCGGGGCCGGCGCGTTCAACGCCACCGCCCGCGACCTGGCCCGGCTCGGTCTGCTCATGGCGCACGACGGCCGCATCGCCGGGCGCCAGATCGTGCCGCGCGACTGGGCCCGCCGCAGCCGCGGCGCCGACCTGCCCCACCTCGCCGTCGGCGCGCTCGGCCCGAGCGGCTACGACCACTACGGCTACGCCAACCAGTGGTGGACGCTCGGCGACAGCTGCTTCCAGGCCTTCACCGGCCTGGGCGTGCACGGCCAGTACCTCTTCGTCGACCCGGTCGCCGACGTGGTCGTCGTCAAGTGCAGCGCCTGGCCCACGGAGGACGACCCGGCCCGCGACCGGGAGACGATCACCGCCCTGCGCCGCATCGCCGACCACCTGGCCTGATTTCCCAGCAACCCCGCCCCTCCCCTTTCGCGTCAGAAGAGGGGAGGCGTACCGTCCTGCCCAAAATTTCCGCGAAAGGCCCTTTACGTGAAACTTGCCCTGCCCCGCCGCTGGGTCGCCGCCACCCAGCTGCTCGTTCTGGCCGTGGCCGGCGTCGCCGTCGCTTCCCCGGCGCAGGCCGCGGTCACCCCCGGCACCGTCCTGCTGCAGTCCACCGCCACCCTGCCGGCCGAGCTCTCCCCGCTCGCCACCGGCAAGAAGATCCAGTACCTGACCACCACCCCGAGCGGCGCCAGCTTCACCGCCTCCGGCCTGATCCTGACCCCCAAGACCGGCAAGACGAACAAGACCGTCGTCTGGGCCCACGGCACCACCGGCCTGGCCGACAAGTGCGCACCCTCGGCCAGCAACGACGTCTTCTGGCCCGAGGCCCGCGCCGCCGTCGCCAAGCTGCTGCAGCGCGGCTGGACCGTGGCGGCGCCCGACTACACCGGGCTGGGCTCGCTCGGCAACCACCCGTACCTGGTCGGCCTGAGCGAGGCCCGCGCGATCATCGACAGCGTCAAGGCGGCCCGCAACCTCGACAGCACGCTCAGCACCCAGTACGTCATCGACGGCCATTCCCAGGGCGGCCAGGGCGGCCTGTTCGCCAACCAGATCGCCCCCTCCTACGACGGCGCGCTCGTCCTCAAGGGCGTCGCGGCCATCGCCCCCGCCAGCAACCTCGACCTCATCGCCCCCGACATCCCCGGCACGCCCGGCCAGGGCTACCTGGTCATGGCCCTCTACGGCATCAACGCCATCGAGCCCACCTTCGTCCCGGAGACCTACCTCGCCCCCGAGGCCAAGGCCAAGAAGTCGGTGCTGAGCACCGGCTGCCTCTACGAGATCCTCGACGCGTACGCGCCGCTCACCCCGGCGCAGCTCGTCGTCGGCGGCACGGTCCCGGCCGCGGTCCTCAGCCGCCTCGACCAGTACGGCAACCCGGGCGGCGCCGCCCCGAGCAGCCCGATCCTCATCGTCCACGGCACCGCCGACGAGGCCGTCCCGTACGACCTGTCCGCCGGTCCCCTGGTCAGCACGCTGAGCACGTACGGCCAGCCGGTCGAGTTCATCACCCTCGAGGGCGAGACCCACGACGGTGCCGTCTTCGCCTCGGTCGACACCGTGGCCACCTGGATCGCGGCCCGCTTCACCTGACCCGTCCCGCCCGGGAGTGTCGCGTGCTCCCGGGCCCGCCCAGTCCCCACACCTCCGGCCCCGGGACCGCCCCGCCAGGCATCAACCCGGTTCCCGGCCCCCCGGAACACGGCACCCCACGCGTCCACCCCTCGCGTGGGGTGCCGGTGTGTCCGGCCCCGCCCGCCGCTCAGGTGCTGATCAGGGCGCTGCCGAGCGGCCGCCCGTGTGCGTCGAGGGCGGTGATGCGACTGCGGTCGCCGTCCGGTCCGGTGCCCTCGTTGAGCCCGATCCCGGGCAGGACGAACGTGCCGCCGGTGACCGTCGCCGTCACCGGGGCCCGGTGCGCACGGCTGATGCTCACGGCAGCGACGCGCGGATCCTTGACCAGGCCGGTGATGGCGACCGTGTCGCTCGCCGAGCCGCCCTGCGCCTCGGCACGGAAGTCGTAGAAGACCGTCCGCGTGAAGAAGAACGCGTTCTCATCGGCCTCGCTGCTGCGCGAGCCGCTGCCCGCGCCGCCGTCGTCGACCGTCACCGTGGGAGCGCCGGGAACTCCCGGGGCCCCGCGGCGGACACAGACCGCGAGCAGACCCTGATAGTGGCCGAGCACGATCGACTCGCTGTCGTTGAGCGTCAGCGTCGCGCCCGGCTGCCAGGCCCGAGGATCCACGACCGGCGGCGTGGCGGCGCCCAGGCAGCCGGCGAGCTCACGGCCGGTCACCGACGACAGGTCGCCCGCGGCCTGCGGGCGGTCGATGCGGGGCGTGACGGCTCGCGGCAGATCGGCGGGCTCCCAGGAGAGCGTGGCCGGGCCGGCCGTGACCCGCAGGGAGGCGACGGTCGCCGAGAAGGTGTTGGGAAGCACGAACACGCCGTCGCGGGTCACCGCCGGATCCCCGGTCATGGTCATCGATCCGGGGGCGTCCGGGTCGGCCACGGTCACTTCCCGGACCGCCGGGTCGGTCACGCCGGCCACGGTGCCGAGCGCCGACACGTACGTGACCTGGGTGGCGCCGGTCCCGGACGCGGTGGCAGACAGGGCCACCGTGGCGGGCGTGAGTTCGCAGAAGCGCGTGCCGGACCCGGTGCGGTACGCGACGACGGTGACGCCACGCGCGGCGACGGTCAGCACGGGCTGCCACCCGGCGGACTCCTCGCCACCGGCTGCCGTACAGCGCCGGGCCGCCTCCTCCGGCGCACCGTCGCGCGCCGCGAACCGCTGCTCGGACGGGAAGGGCTGGAACTCGCCGCTGTCCGCACCCGCCGCCGGTGTCCCCTGCCGCTCCGAGCCCGCCATGAGCCCGGCGGCGCCCAGCGGCACCACGAGGACGGCCGCAGCGAGGGCGACGGCACCCACGACCGCCCGGCCCGAGCGGGGGGTGAGACCGGCTTGGACGCGGCGGCGGGCCTCCCGGCGTACGGTCGCCGGCAGCGGACGGGCGGCGGGCAGGTCGCCGAGATCAGGCATCGTGGTCCTCCGGGACAAGGTCGTGCAGGCGGGTGCGGGCGCGCGTGAGTCGGGAGTGCACGCTGGACGGCGAGATGCCCCACATGGCGGCGGCATCCTCGACGGGGGTGTCACCGAGAAGGCACAGCTGGACGGCTTCCCGCTCGGCGCGTGGCAGGCGGTCGACGGCGGCGAGGACCCGGCGCAGGCGGCGGCCGGCGGTATCCTGCTCGACCAGGCGTTCCGCGTGATCAGGGGTGTCCGGGCCGAGCAGCCGCGGCAGGGCGCGCCAGAGCCGGGCGAGCCGGCGGCGCTCCCCTCGGCACACGTTGACCGTCACCACGTAGAGCCAGGGCAAGGCGCTGCCGTGGACCAGTCGCAGGTCCCGGCGGCGGCGCCACGCCGTCAGGAACACCACGGACAGCAGGTCGTCCGCGTCGCTCCAGGAGGCGGTCAGCCGGTAGGCGTAGTTCCACACCGCCTCGGCGTGGCGCTCGTAGAGGATCGTGAAGGCCTCGTGGTGGCCGGTGGTGATCAGCGGCCACAGGGCCTCGTCCGGGAGGGAGGCCGGGACGGCGACGCCCGGGTGCACCACGATGTCACCCAGGCCGATGGGGAAGGTCACGTCTCCTTGTGGCCGCGGCCCGGGCATCCCTGCATCCTCGCTGTGCGACCTGCATCACAGCGACCCCGGGCCGCGGCTCGCGGCTCGCGGAACGCGGGACGTGGGACGTGGGACGCGGCTCGCGGGACGCGGGGCGCTACGGGATCAGCAGGACCCGGCCGAAGGCGGCGCGGCTCTCGATGTAGCGGTGGGCGTCGGCGGCCTCGGCGAGCGGGAACTCCTTGTCCAGCACGACGGTCAGCTCGCCCGCGGCCACCCGGCCGATGAGCTTCTCGATCAGCGCGCGGGTGCGGCCCGGGTCGTGGGCCATCTCGCCGCCGAAGTAGACGCCGTGCAGCGACGCGTTCTTGCCCATCAGGGGTCCGAGCTGCGGCGCGTACGCCTCCCGGCCCGCCTGCCCGACCCAGCTGATCCGCCCCCGGTACGCCAGCGCGGCGATGCTGCCCTCAAGCGTGCGCCCGCCGACGGGATCCACGACGACGTCGACGCCGCGTCCACCGGTCAGCTCCCGGATCCGTGCCACCACGTCCTGCTCACGGTAGTTGATCGCGTGATCGAGGCCGTACTCGCCGAGGCGGGCCAGCTTCCCGTCGCTCGACGCCGTGCCGATGACCGTCGCGCCGGCCGCCTTGGCGAGCTGGACCGCGGCGAGCCCGACTCCCCCGGCGGCGGCCTGGACGAGGACGGTCTCGCCCTTCGCCAGGCGCCCGAACTCGAACAGGCAGTCGTCGGCGGTCCCGAACTCGACCGGGATCCCGGCGGCGATGCGCGGATCCATGTCGTCCGGGGTCGCGTACACGTTGCGCTGCGGCACCGCGGCCAGCTCGGCGTGCGACCCGGCCGGCATGAAGGCGACCGCGCGCTGCCCCGGCCGCACGCCGTCGACCCCCGCACCGACCGCCTCGACCGTGCCCGCGGCCTGATAGCCGCCGACGTGGGGCCGGCGCGGCAACGGCGAGGACTGCCGGTGCAGCAGATCGCCGCCCTGCACGCCCACGGCCCGGATGCGGAGCAGAACCTCGCCGGGCTTGACCTCGGGATCGGGGACGTCCTCGTAGCGCAGGACCTCCGGACCGCCGTTCTCGTAGTGGACCGCTGCCTTCATGGTCAGCACGTACCCGCTTCCATGTCCATCAACCGGCCGAGCACGTGCTCGCCGCCGACGCGGACGCCGTCGTGCTCGTACTCGTTGGTGACCCAGGCGCGCACGTTGCCCACGGCGGCGGCCGTCTCCAGCGACAGGCCCGCGTCGACGTACATGTCGTCGTGGTAGACCGCCGCGAGCACCGGCACGGTGTTGTCCCTCAGCCGCGCGACGTCGTAGAGGGGCTTCCAGTCGTCCTCCGCCGCGAGCAGGTCGGCGGCGCCGGCGAACGGGCGCAGGGCCGCGATGTCCCGGAACATCCAGGGGTACATCATCTCGCCGGTGAACAGCAGCGGATCCGCGTCCTCGGCGAACTCCGGCCGCTGCTCGATCGCCCGCTGCGCCGCCCAGTTCGTCGCCGTGCCGCCCAGCCCGTAGCAGTACTCCTGCAACGCGAACAACGGCCGGTCGACGAACCCGGTGGCGGTCATCACCTCGTACAGGAACTCGTCCGAGAGGCCCTTCTCCAGCATCCAGTGGACGGCCGCGTAGCCCGTGCTCATGCCGAAGGCCGCCCCCAGGTGCCGCAGCCGGGCCACCGTCAGCCGGTCCCCGTCGGGCAGCCGCACGTCGTGGCTCGCCAGGTGATCCGCCAGCCTCCGGACCCTCTGCCGGTCCTCGGGATACGCCGCGTAGTACTCCGCGTTCTTCGCGGCCACGCGCGGATACGTCCGGGCGTACACGTCGTCCGCGGTCGCCGTCAGCCCGGGCAGCCCGCCGGTCACGTAGCAGGCCTTCAGCCCCTCCGGCGCGGACGACAGGTAGGTCATCGTGACGAACCCGCCGTAGCTCTGCCCGAGCGTCTCCCAGGGCCGCCCGCCCGCCAGCCGCACCCGCAGGATCTCGGCGTCCGCCACGATGCTGTCCGCCCGGAAGAGCTTCAGATGGGCGGCGAGCTCCGCATCGCTCTTCCCGGCCACCGTCCGTGCGGTGATGGGCGTGCTGCGGCCGGTCCCGCGCTGATCCAGCAGCAACACCCGGTGGGTACGCAGGGCGCGCGCGAGCCACGCGTCGGTCCCGTGCGGCCGGGGCGCCGGCCCGCCCGGCCCGCCCTGCAGGAAGACCAGCCACGGCAGGCTCTCCCGCTCGCGCCCCGCCGCCACGACCTCGCGCGCGAAGACGTCGATCGCCGGTCCGCCGGGCCGCTCATGATCCAGCGGCACGCTGACGACATGGTCGGTCAAGGAAATCCCGGGATGCGCGATCATGCCTCGACATTAAGCCCGCCCCCGCCCGAACCGCCGCCGACGTGATGATCAACTCGTCCCGGGGCACCCACCTGTCCCGCTGGTCCGCCCTGTCACCTCGGGTCGCTCCGCCGGGTCCTCGGACGGGACGACGGCGGCGCGGATGGCGGCGGCGGTGGCCTCGGTGGTGGCGGCTCTCAGGTGGTCGAGGTCGACGCCCGTGGTGACGTGACCGGTGGCGAGGGCGACCGTGGCGTCGCCGTCGTAGCGGGAGTGGGCGGGGTGCAGGGCGCGGGCGAAGCCGGTGTGGGCGCTCTGCGCGAGCAGGTGACAGTCGTTCTTCGTCAGGGCCGCGTCGGTGAGCACCACGGCGACGGTGGTGTTGGTGAGGCCGAAGGGCGGGGGTGCCGGGCTGCCGGGGCCCGCGAAGAGCGGCGAGCCGTCGGGGGCGAGGACGTCACCCCAGGCGTTGACGACGACGAGGGCGGCGACGCGGGCCGGGCCGGCGGTGCGTTCGGCGAGGCCGAGGCCGCCCGGGTCCAGGCGGCCGCGCCACTTGCCGGTGGTCGCGCCGGCGCCCGCCCCGACACGCCCGGTGCTCAGCGGCTCGCCGGCCAGCGCGGCGAGGGCGGCGCGACGCCCCGCCTCGGCATCCGGAGGCGGTCCAGCACCATCCGGCCCGGCGGGAACGCCCGGCCCGGCACCCGCGACCGTGGCGTCGAAGATCGACATGCCGACGACGATGGGAACCGGGCCCGCGGGCGTCGCGAAGCCGGTGCCCCGCTCGCGCAGCAGACGCATCACGCCGTCACCGGCGGCGAGGCCGAACGCGGAGCCCCCCGAGAGCACCACGGCGTCCAGCCGGTCGACCAGCCGCGTCGGCTCCAGGAGCGCGAACTCCCGCGTCGCCGGGGCACCGCCGCGCACCTCGCCCGAGCCCACCGTCCCCGGCGGCGGCAGGACGACGGTCACGCCGGTGCCGTCCCCGGTCCAATGCCCCGCGTACGCCGTCAGCAGTTGCGGATCCACCATGACTCTCATGATGATGCCGATGCGGGCCGTTCTCGAGCGGCTCGCCGACGGCACGCAGACCGTGCCACAGGTGGCCCGCGCCCTGTGGCTTCCCCGGCAGGTGGTGCAGCGCCTGGCGGATGCGGCCGCGGCGCTCGGCTATGTGAGGTGGGCGCCCAATCCCGCGCACCGGCGCTCCCGGCTCGCCGAGCTCACCGCCGAGGGGCGGCGCGTCTTCGCCGAGATCCATGCCCGTGAGCTGGCGCAGCTGGAGGAGCTGGCGGCACGGCTGGATCCCGTCGACGTGGCGGCCTGCGTGCGCGTGATCTCGGCCCTCTCCGCACACACCCGCGAGCCGGCCCGGCGCGCCGACGCCTGACTTCCTGGCCCGGACCGCTTGACGGCCGAGCTGCGCGGCGGGCCGGTGATTCTGGCGGCCGACCATGGCTGTCGGCATCTGGCACATCCGCCGGGTACGTCCGCCCGGGCATCGCGACTCACTCCTTCGCGAGCAGTCCCGGCGGAGGAGGCGCCCCATGGCGAAGTCCCCGGCACCACGACCGGCGCAGCAACGAGCGCACGCAACGAGGAAGGCCCTGGCCGTGGCCGGCCTGCTGAGCCTTGTCGCTGTGGCCTTCGCTGCCGCGCTGGCGGGGTGCGACAGCTACAGCTACGAAGGATCGCCGGTCGCGCCCGCCGGGCAGCAACGGCCGGAAGCCCGGTCGTTCGAGGACTACGCGCAACGATGCCTGAAGGCGACCAAGAAATTCCGGGACGCCACTGTCGTCTTCGATCCCGATATCGCCATGACGAAGGACCGCGCCTCGACCGTCACGGCCGCGGTCACCCTCGACGCGAACCTGCCGGCGGACACGTTGCTGCCCGACGCGGACGCGGCCACACGCAAAGTCGCCGTGGCGTGCGAGGTCGAGGCCGGCCTGGTCGCGGACTCCGGCGACTTCGGCGTCACCCCGGCCGGCTTCTCGACGCAATCCGTCCTGGAGGGTCAGGACGCGGTCTGGCACTGGCTGGTGACACCGAAGCGCACAGGCGACTTCACGGTCATCCTGCAGCTGCGCCCGGTCGTTCTCGTCGGAAGCGGCTCGGGCGAGTACAAGAAGCACAACGTCACGACGTTGTCCCAGCCCTCCGCCGTGCATGTCACGCACGCGAACTGGGCGGCGGCAGCCAAGGACTGGCTCAGCTCGACGACGGGCATGCTCACCGCACTCGGCACGGCGGTGGCGGCCGTCGCCGGGGCAGTGGTCGCCGTCCACCAGCTGTTCGTCAAGCCTCGGCAGGCACCGTAGAACGGCTCGGCGACCGGAAGGTGGGAGACAGCTCAGCCCGAGGACCCCGGCAGCCTGATGGACGACACCGCCGCCCGCCGGACCGGCGTCCCATGGTCATCCGCCGTCGGCAGCCGACCCCGCTTCCTGCACCTCCTCGGCGCACAGAGCACGAACGCCATCGATCGTGAGCGCGCCGTGGCTGAACACGGCATCGCCGTCGGCCTGCCGAAGGTGCCGGAGCGACGCGGAGCAGATCCGGGTGACCAGTTCGACCGGCGGCGCCTGCAGCATCATGTCGCTCATGTCGGCCAGCTGCAGCCGCCCGCGCAGCTCGCGATGCCAGATCAGCACGACAGCGGCTATCTGGGCCACGACCCGCGGTTGCCCCGCCGCCGCGGGATGCTCGACCACCCCGGCCAGCCAGTGCCAGGGCCGGTCGATGCCCGTGTTGCCGGTGCGCATGCTCGCCATCAGCGAGGCCTCGAGATCCGCGGGGCCGCCGCCGGCCTGTGAGAGGGCGTACGCCGTGTGGCGCATCTGCGCGTCGTCGCCCAGAGCTGCGAGGAATCCGGCCGTGACCCGGTCCGCCTCGGCGACGTCTCCCGCATCGATCACCGGCGGTGCGACAGCGGCTGTCGGCTCGATCTTGCGCGTCTTCCGGAACAGACCCACGATGCCCTCCTGTCCGTCATCTCGACCAGCACAGTCTTCGGCATCGGGCGCCGGCCGGCCCATCCCCGCATCGGGCACTGGCGACGCCCCTGAGTGCGAGGCATTCCGGCTGCCCCGCCACGCCGTCGAGCAGCGTCGGCGCCTCGTCCGCGCACGAGGTGGAGCCGCGCCGACGGCCGCGCGGAGGTCCGACGGCCGCGCGGAGGTCCGACGGCCGCACGGAGGTCCGACGGCCGCGCGGAGGTCCGACGGCCGCACGGAGGTCCGACGGCCGCACGGAGGTCCGACGGCCGCACGGAGGTCCGACGGTCGACGGCCGACGGACGGGGTCACAGGCAGACGTCGTTACATCGTGCATGCTTGTTCCCGTTTCGCGCAGTCGCCCTCCGGAGGGATCTCGCGCCCGGGGCTCGCGGGTTGGTAGCATCCCGCCGTTCCCGGCCATGGCGGAGGTCTCCGTGACGGACGATCGGATGAAGGATCGCGTGAAAGTGATGTTCAACGGCCCGGCCGACAGTGCCACCTCGGAGCACAAGGTGGTGCCGATCCCGCAGCAGCAGGGCGCCATCCCCCAGCAGCAGGGCGGGATCCCGCAGCAGCAGGGAGTCGTCGCGCAGCAGCAGGGCGCGGTGCCGCCCAGCCAGGCGCTGCAGGTTCTCACCATGGCCCAGCGCACGGCCGAGGAGCACCTGGCCCGCGCGCAGCAGCAGGCCGACAAGATCCGCACGGACGCGCTGGCCGCGGCCGAGGAGATCGGGCGCGAGGCGCAGCTGCACGCCCACAACGTGCGGGGCCAGGCCGAGAAGGTGCTGGCCGAGGCGCGCGCCCAGGCCGAGCAGATCGCGCACCAGGCCAAGGAGCGCGCCGACGAGGCCCAGCGCAGCGCCGCCAAGGTCGTGCTCGAGGCGCGCGGCGAGGCCGGCCGGATCACCGCCGACGCGCAGGCCAACGCCGACCAGCTGCGGCTCGCCGCCCAGCAGCGCTTCGACGACGTGGTCGGCAGCCTCGGCGCCCGCCGCGAGGCGCTGCAGGGTCAGATCGAGGCGCTCGAGCAGTTCGACCGCGACTACCGCGGCCGGCTGACCGGCTTCATGCAGGCGCAGCTGCGCGCCCTCTGGGTGGAGCAGCCGCAGGTCACCGGCGAGCTGACCGGTGGCACGGGGGACGAGGTCGAGGCCGAGATCGTGGAGGACGGCGAGGAGACGCCGGCGCGTCCCGGCGCTCACGCCTCCCGCGAGGCGTAGACCCGCTCGCCGCCGACGAAGGTGAGCGCCACGCGCGTCTCGCCGAGGGCGTCCACCGGCCCCGCGAAGGGATCCCGGTCCAGCACGACGAGGTCGGCGCGCTGCCCCGCCAGCAGCGCGCCGGTGTCGTCGCGGTGATTCACAAAGGCCGACCCCGCCGTGTACGCCCGCAGCGCCACCTCGAGCCCGAGCCGCTGCTCCGGCAGGAACGCCGGCCCGGGCGACCCCGGCAACGTGCGGTTCACGGCCACGTGGATCGCCTGCAGCGGGTCGGGCGTGCTCACCGGCCAGTCGCTGCCCGCCGCCAGGCGCACCCCGGCGCGGTGCAGGTCGCCGAAGGGGTACTGCCGCTCCGCCAGCCCGGGCCCCAGGAACGGGATCGTCAGCTCGTCCATCTGTGGTTCGTGCGCCGCCCAGTACGCCTGCAGGTTCGCCGTCGCGTCCAGGGCGCGGAAGCGGCGTACGTCATCGGGGTGCACGACCTGCAGATGCGCGAGGTGCGGACGGGTGTCCCGGTGGCCGTTGGCGTCGCGGGCCGCGGCGATCGCGTCCAGGGCCTCGCGGACCGCGCGGTCGCCCAGCGCGTGGAAGTGCGCCTGGAAGCCCAGCGCGTCGACCGCGGTCACATGCTCCGCCAGGGCCCGTGGCTCGACGAACGAGATGCCGCTGTTGCCGGTCGGCCGTCCGCACGCGTCGCGGTAGGGCGCGGTCATGGCGGCGGTGAAGTTCTCCGCCACCCCGTCGAGCATGAACTTCACCGAGCGGCAGCGCAGCCGGCCCCCGGTCAGCCGCTCCCGCTGGGCCAGCAGGCCGGGGATCTGCTCGTTGCCCGCATCGCGCCGCCACCATAGCGCCCCCTCCACATCGGATACCAGGGTGCCGTCGCGGGACGCGGTCAGATAGGCGTCGGACACGTCCGGGTAGCCGTTGGATCCGCACATCAGCGCGTCCTGCCACGCCGTCACGCCCAGCGAGTGCAGCAGCTCCTGCGCGCGCAGCAGCCCGGCCAGCCGGTCCGCCGCGGTCGCCCCGGGCACCAGCGCGGCGACGAGGTCCATCGCGCCCTCCTGCAGGCCGCCGGCGGGCTCGCCGTCCGGCAGCCGGTCGATCCGCCCGTCCGCCGGATCCGGCGTGCGCGCGCCGATCCCGGCCCGGCGCAGCGCCTCGGTGTTGACCCACGCGCCGTGGTGGTCCCGGTTCATGAGGAAGGCCGGCCTGCCGCCGGTCACCCGATCCAGGACCTCCTTCGCCGGTACGCCACCCGGGAAGCTCTCCATCGACCACCCGCCCCCGGCGATCCACTCCGCGCCGGGGTGCTCGTGCGCGTACGCCGCCACGCGCCCCAGATAGTCGTCGACGCTCGTGGTGCCGCTCAGGTCGCACTGCCCGAGCTCGACGCCGCCCGTGACGGCGTGCACGTGCGCGTCCTGGAAGCCGGGCAGCAGCAGGCGCCCCCGCAGCTCCACCACCTCGGTCCGCGCGGTCGCCAGCTCCCGGACGTCGTCCCCGCCCACCGCGGCGATCCGGCCGTCACGCACCAGCAGGGCGTCCCCGATCGTCCCGAACAGCGGCCCGCCGGTGAAAAGCGTCTCCATGCCGTCGATGATGCCCCGCCGCGGGCCGGGGGCGACCCGTCGAGGTCCCGCTATTCGTAGCGGTACTTGAGCGCTTCCGCCTCCGTACGCTGGATGTCGGCGATCGTCAGCCCGGGCATCCGCAGTTGGGCGAGTGTCACCTCGGCGGAGGCCGGCTGAGCCTCCGGCGGCAGCCACGAGTCCGGCTGCCAGACGCCGCCGCGCATCAGGGACTTGGGGCAGTGCGGGTAGACCTCGTCGATGCCCAGCACCAGGGCGCTGGCCGGCGGCTTGCCCACGGCGGTCAGCCGGGACAGCAGCTCCGGACGGGTGGAGACGCAGGCGCGGCCGTTCATCCGCAGCGTCGTGGTGCGGCCCGGGACGACGAAGAGCAGCCCGGCCCGGCCGGTCGCGATGACGTTCTGCCAGGTGTCCAGCCGCTTGTTGCCGGTCGCGTCGGGGATCGCCACGGTCCGCGGGTCCAGGACGGTGACGAACCCGGCCGGGCCGCCGCGCGGGGAGACGTCACAGTTGCCCTCCGCGTCCACGCTGGCGATCAGGACCAGCGAGGCGCAGGCGACGAGGCGCCGGGTCTCCTCGGTGAGCTCGGTCGTCTGCTTGCGGACGGCCGCGTCGCCGGGGAGGGCGTAGACGCGCCGCAGCGCCTCGTGGTCGGGCACGGCATCGAGGCGCAGGGAGTCGAACGCATCCATGCCCCGAACCCTAAGGGTCCGGCGCGAGCGCGGGCATACTTGATCGCCGATGTACGGGAGGCGCGGTATGCGGATCTGGGGACGGCCCGAGCTGTGGTGGCGGGCACTGATCGTGGCGGCGGGCGTCACCGGGCTGTGGGCGGGGGACAGCCGGATCGTCTACTACACGACCCAGAGCAACCTCGTCGTGGCCGGCTACTTCGGCGCGGCCGTCTACTGGATGATCCGGCGCGACTCGCCCGCGATCGCGGCGCCGCGGCTGCGCGGCCCGGTGACGGCGTGGATCCTCGTCACCGGCCTGGTGGCGCACTTCCTGCTCAACGACGGCGCCAACCCGCTGCCCGGCCTGGTGGGCGGCGACCCGGCCGAGGTGCTGGCCGAGCGGTCCACGTTCCTGGTCCACTACGTGGTGCCGGTCATGGTGCTGGCCGACTGGGTCATGTTCGGGCCCCGGCGGGTGCCGGCCTGGCGTGAGCTGCCCGCGTGGTTGCTCTTCCCGCTCGGGTACGCCCTCCTCTCCGAGCTCCGCGCCGCCCTGCTCCCGGCGGCCACGACCCGTTATCCGTACTTCTTCCTCGACCCGGCCGGCAAGGGCGGCACGGGCGTCGCCCTGTGGATGCTCGCGCTGGGCATCGGCATCTACGCCCTCGGTGCTGCCCTGGTGGGCCTCGACCGGGCCCTGGCGAAGCGGCCCGCCGCCGGGGAACCGCGCCCCGGGACCGCTCCGGCAGCCGCCGAAAAGAGCTTGTAACGAATCCAGGGATGGCCTAACCGCACCCCATCGTGCAAGTATTGGATCCAATCTTGCAGCTGATGGATACGGGAGGTGGGTCTTGCTCAAGCCCGAGGACAATGAGCGGGTGACCCGGACCGGGCCCGGCACGCCGCTCGGCAGGCTCATGCGGGCCTACTGGCAGCCCGCGGCGCTGGTGTCCGAGATGCCGCCCGAGCGCCCGGTCAAGCCGGTCCGGCTGATGAGCGAGGACCTGGTCCTGTTCCGCCGCGACGACGGGGGCTGGGCGCTGGTCGGCCGGTTCTGCGCGCACCGCGGCGTCGACCTCGCCTACGGCCGGCATGAGGACGGCGGCCTGCGCTGCCTCTACCACGGCTGGCTCTACGGGCCGGACGGGCGGTGCAAGGAGCAGCCCGCCGAGCCGGCGCACAGCCGTTTCGCCGACAAGATCACGATCCCGAGCTATCCGTGCGTCGAGCGCAACGGCATCGTCTTCGCCTACCTGGGCGACGGGGAGCCGCCGCCGTTCCCGCACTACGACGCGTTCCAGGCCCCGGAGGAGTACACCTTCGCCTTCAAGGGCCTGTGGGAGTGCAACTGGCTGCAGGGCGTGGAGGGCGGCATCGACCCGTCCCACGTCAGCTTCCTGCACAAGTTCATCGACGAGGACCCCCGCGAGGTGTACGGCCAGCAGTTCAGCGAGATCGTCGAGGGCACCGGCAAGAAGCTGTCGATGCTCGTCGGCGACAGCAACCGCCCCGACATCGAGGTGGAGACGGCCGAGCACGGGCTGCGCGTCTACGCGATCCGGCAGCTGACCGAGGAGGTGCGCCACGTGCGCATCACCAACCTCGTGTTCCCGAACGCGTTCGTGGTGCCCTTCGGCAACTCCAAGGTCTTCATCCAGTGGCACGTGCCGATCGACGACGAGAACCACTACTGGTACATGATCTGGTACGACTTCGCCGAGGAGACCGACAAGGCGACCCTGCTCGAGCAGCGGCTCAAGGAGGTGTCGCTGCCCGACTACCGGCCGCTGCGCAACCGCTCCAACAACTGGGGCTACGACCCGGCCGAGCAGCGCGATCTCACGTACACGGGGATGGGTCTGGACATCAACGTCCACGACCAGTGGGCCGTGGAGAGCATGGGGCGCATCCAGGACCGCACGACCGAGCGCCTCGGCGTCTCCGACCGGGCCGTGACGGCGAACAGGCGGATGCTGCTCAAGGCGATCGAGGCGTTCGAGAACGGCGGCTCGATCCCGGCCCGGGCCGTGGATGCGACCACCGCGGCCGCGCTGACCGGTCCCCTCGCCGTGGACACCGTGGCGCCCACCGAGACGTGGGAGCAGACCTGGCGGCAGCGCGAGAACGAGCGCCGGCAGAAGTCCCCCTGGGCGGCGACGGATGCCTAGCACCGACGAGCGGGACGTCGCCGAGGGCGGCGGCGGCTGGAACGCCCGCCCGCTGCTCGCCGCCGACCGCGGCGGGTTCATCGACCGGCACGACCTGTGGAGCGAGGCGCAGTTCGCGGCGGCCGGCCAGGTGCGCCGGGTCGTCGACGAGCTGGGGCTGGAGCTGGTCCGATTCTCGTTCGCCGACCAGCACGGCGTGCTGCACGGCAAGACGCTGACCCGTGCCGCCCTGCCCGGCGCCCTGCGCTCCGGCGTCACCGCGCCCAGCTCGCTGCTGCTCAAGGACACCTCCGGGCGCTCGGCGTTCGGGGTGTTCAGCGCGGACACCGGCGTGGGCGTGGACGGCTTCTCCGGCGCCGGCGACATCGTGCTGGTCCCGGACCCGACGACCTTCCGGGTGCTGCCGTGGGCGCCGAAGACCGGCTGGATCCTGTGCGACCTGCGCTTCCCGGACGGCTCGGCGGTGCCCTTCTGCGGCCGGAGCATCCTGCGCCGGCAGCTGGAGCGGCTGCGCGACACCGGCTACGCGATGACGGTCGGCGTCGAGCTGGAGTTCCACGTCTTCCGCGACACCGAGGGCGCGCTGACCGACGACCGCACCGGCATGCCGGGCACGCCGGGCCGGGCGCCGCTGGTGGGCCCGATCAGCACCGGCTCGCAGCTGCTGCTGGAGGAGGGCCTGGACCGGGTCGACGACCTGGTGCACACCTTCCAGCGCGGGCTGCACGCGCTGGACCTGCCGCTGCGCTCGGTGGAGCTGGAGTTCGGCCCGAACCAGCTGGAGATCACGCTGCAGGCGGCCGACGCGGCGCGGGCCGCCGACGACGTGATCCTGACGCGCTCGGCGATCCGGCAGCTGGCCCGGCGCACCGGGCACCACGCGACCTTCATGGCGCGGCCGGCCGGGGCGAACGGGGCCTCCGCGGGCTGGCATCTGCACCAGTCGCTGCGCGATGTGCGTACGGGGGAAGCGGTCTTCGACGACCCTCGGCTCATGAGCGACACGGCGCGGCACTATCTCGCCGGGATCCTGGAGCACGCGAAGGCCGCGGCGGCGTTCACCACTCCCACGGTGAACGGATACAAGCGCTACCGGGCCTTCTCCCTGGCGCCGGACCGGATCTGCTGGGGCGCCGACAACAAGGGCGCGATGGTCCGGGTGGTCGGCGGCGGCCAGGACGCGGGCGTCCGCGTGGAGAACCGCGGCGGCGAGCCGGCCGCCAACCCGTACCTCTACATCGCCTCGCAGGTGATCAGCGGCCTGGACGGCCTGACCCGCAAGCTGGATCCGCCCGCCCCGGTGACGGATCCCTACGCGACCGCCGCGGACAAGCTGCCGGCGAGTCTCGTCGAGGCGGTCGCCGCCCTGGAGGCCGACCCCGTTTTCGGCGAAGCGCTCGGCCCCGAGGTGGTGGCGTGGTACGCCCACCTCAAGCGCGACGAGTTCGCCCGATACCTCGCCCACGTATCCGATTGGGAGCAGCGTGAATACTTCGATCTCTTCTGAGGAGCCGTTCCTGATCGGCGGCGAGTGGATCGCGCCCGGCACCCGGGCGACGTTCCCCGTGCTGGATCCGGCCAGCGGCGAAGTGCTCACGCGCGTGGCCCAGGCCGATCCCGCGGACGTCGACGCCGCCGTGGCCGCCGCCGCCGGGGCGCACGCCGACCGCCGCTGGAGCGGGCTCGCCCCGCTGGAGCGCACCCGGATCCTGAGCCGCATCGCCGACCTCATCGAGGCGAACCTCGAGGAGCTGGCCGTGCTGGAGACCAGGGACAACGGCAAGCCGATCGAGCGGTCCCGGGCGGACACGCTCTTCAGCGCCAAGGACTTCCGGCACTTCGCGGGCGCCCCGAGCCGGCTGACCGGCACCGTGACGCCGATCGACGGCGGCTCGCACCACGTCTACACGGTCCTGGAGCCGGTGGGCGTGGTCGCGCTGATCCTGCCGTGGAACTTCCCGATCATGACGGCGGCGCACAAGCTCGCCCCGGCGCTCGCCGCGGGCTGCACGGTCGTGGTCAAGCCGGCCGAGCAGACGCCGCTGACCATGCTGCGCCTCGCCGCGCTGTGCGAGGAGGCCGGGCTGCCCGCCGGCGTGCTCAACGTGCTCACCGGCGACGGGGAGGTCGGCGCCGCGCTGGTCGCGCACCCCGGGGTGGCCAAGGTATCCTTCACCGGATCCACCGAGGTGGGCCGCCGGGTCATGGCGTCGGCCGCCGCGACCACCAAGCGGCTCACCCTGGAGCTCGGCGGCAAGAGCCCGAACATCATCTTCGAGGACGCCGACCTGGACGCGGCCGTGGCGACGGCGATGCGCGCGTCGTTCGGGCACTCCGGCCAGATGTGTACGGCCGGCAGCCGCCTGCTGGTGCAGAAGTCCATCGCCGACGAGATGTACCAGCGCCTCGCCGCCGCCACCGAGAAGGTGCCCGTGGGCAACGGCCTCGACGGCGGTATCTCGGTCGGCCCGCTGGTCTCCGAGGAGCAGCGGCAGATCGTGCTGAGCTACATCGCCAAGGGCGTCGAGGAGGGCGCGACCCTGGCCACCGGCGGGGACGTGCCGGACCGGCCGGGCTACTTCGTGTCCCCCACGCTGTTCACAGGCGTCACCAATGACATGACCATCGCCCGCGAGGAGATCTTCGGGCCGGTGGCCGGGGTCATCACGTTCGAGGACGAGGCCGAGGCGCTCGCCATCGCCAACGACACCTCGTACGGGCTGGCGGCCGGCGTGTGGACGCGGGACCTGTCCCGGGCGCACCGGATGGCGGCCGCCCTGCACTGCGGGACGGTGTGGGTGAACACGTACAACATCTTCGACCCGGCCCTGTCCTTCGGCGGCGTCGGCGACTCGGGCCTGGGCCGCGACCTGGGCGACGAGGCGCTGAAGTCCTTCTGCGAGAGCAAGGGCGTGGTGATCGCCCTGTGAGCGGGGGCTTGGGCATCCCGGCGCCGGGCGGGGGCTTGGACATCCCGGCGCCGAGTGGCGGCCTGGACGTCCCGGCGCTGCGGGAGGCCACCCTCGGCATGCGGCACGCGCGGCACCTGAACTCCGCGGGGGCCTCCCTGCCCAGCGAGGCCGTCCTGCGCACGGTCATCGAGCACCTCGAGCTCGAGGCCCGCATGGGCGGCTACGAGGCGGCGGAGGTGGCGCGGGGCCGGCACGACGCGGTGTACGCCAAGGCCGCCGCGCTGATCGGCGCCCAGCCGGAGGACATCGCGCTGGTCGAGAGCGCCACCGTCGCCTGGCACCGGGCCATGGACGCGCTGGCCCTGCCCCCGGGCAGCCGGGTGCTCGCCGCCGCGTCCAGCTATGTCAGCTCCGCCATGCACCTGCTCGACCGCGCCCGCCGCGACGGCGTCACGGTCGAGGTGCTGCCGGTCGACGCGGCCGGGGGCACGGACCTCGACGCGCTGGAGAAGTGCCTGCGCACGCCCGCCGCCCTGGTCACGGTCGCCCACGTGCCGACCTCGTCGGGGCTGGTCGAGCCGGTGGCGCGGATCGGCGCGCTCACCCGGGCGGCCGGCGTGCCGCTGCTGCTCGACGCCACCCAGTCGCTGGGCCAGCTCCCGCTGGACGTCGTGGCGGCGCAGGTGGACATCGCCATGGGTACGGGCCGCAAGTTCCTGCGCGCCCCGCGCGGCACCGGGCTGCTCTACGTCAGCGCCGCGATGCGCGAGCGGATGCACCCCGTCTTCCCCGACGTGCGGGGCGCCACCTGGTCCGCCGACCGTGAGGTGGAGGTCGGCCCCGGCGCCCGCCGGTACGAGACCTGGGAGGCGGCCCACGCCCTGCGGCTCGGGCTCGGGGTGGCGCTGGACGAGGTGCTGGCGCTGGGCGTCCCGGCGGTCCACACCTACGTTTCCGGACTCGCCGCCCGCCTGCGCGGGATGCTGGCCGAGCGGCCGGGGATCCGGGTGACCGACCCGGCGGCGTCGCCCAGCGGCATCGTGACCTTCGTCTGCGAGGGCGAGCAGCCCCGCGCCACCGTGCTGCGCCTGCGCGCGGCCGGGGTGCACGTCACCAGCGTCCCGGCCAGCCACGGCCAGTGGGACCTGGGCCGGCGTGGGATCGACGCGGTGGTGCGGGCGTCGGTGCATGTCTACAACGACGAGTCCGACCTCGACGCCCTCGTGGCGGCACTGACCGGGACCGAGCGGGAAGGGGGCCGGCACTCATGGGCGGCAGCACCCACTCTGACGTGATCGTGATCGGCGCCGGGATCCACGGCAGCGCCGCCACCTGGCAGCTCGCCCGGCGCGGGATCCGGGTGACGCAGCTCGACCGGCACCCCGACGGGCACACGGAGGGGTCGTCGCACGGGCACACGCGGATGATCCGCCGGTCGTACCCGTCGGCGTTCTGGGACGGGCTGGTCGACCGGGCGTACACGGCGTGGGACGCGCTGAGCGCCGCCGCGGGCACGCCGCTGGTCACCCGCACCGGCGGCCTCTACGCCCGCTCGGACGGCGACCCCGGCCTGCGCAGCCCCAACGGCCGCACGGTCGGCTTCGAGGAGGCGTCGCTGATCTTCCCCGGGCTGCGGCTGGCCGAGGGCTGGACGGCGCACTACGACCCGGAGGCCGGCGTCATCGACGCGGCGGCCGCCCTGACGCACCTGCGCAAGCTGGCCCTTGCCGAGGGCGCCCAGCGGCGGACCGGCGCGACCGTGACCTCCTGGCAGTCGGACGGTTCCGGGGTACGGGTCAGCACCGGCGACGGCGATCTGACCGCCGACCGGCTCGTGGTCTGCGCCGGGCCGTGGACCGCCGAGCTGCTGCCGCAGTTCGCGGACCTGCTGACCGTGCAGCGCATCATCACGGTCAACCTCGGGGCCCGCGACCCGGAGCTGGTGGGCCGGCCCGGACTGGGCGCCTTCTCCGTGGCGATCCCGGACGTGGGCCTGCTCTTCGGCATCCCGGCCTTCCACGGCGACGCGCTCAAGGTGGGCCTGGAACCGGGTCCGGGCGACGACATGTCGCGGGCGCAGTGGGCGCCGCAGCCGGCCGAGATCGAGCGCCTGGCCGCCCTGGCTGCGCCGTTCCTGCCCGGCGTGGACGGATCGGTGGTGGACTCGGTGGCGTGCCGTTACACGATGGCGCCGCGCAACCGCTTCGCGATCGGCGAGTTGCCGGGCACCCCGCACGTGCTGGTGGGCGCGGCCTGCTCGGGGCACGGCTTCAAGTTCGGCCCGGCCGTCGGCGAGGCCCTGGCGGACCTGGCCACCGGCGTCGAGCGCCCCGACCTGGACGGCCACAGCCCGGCCGCGATGGGGGTCACCCCTTGAAGACCGTGGCGGAGCGGCGCTCGTACCAGCGGGCCAGCTGCTCCCCCGCGCTGAGCACGTGCGCCTGCATCTCGCGGCGCGCGGTCTCGGCGTCGCCCGTCTCGAGCGCGGCGATGATCCGCTCGTGCTCGTGGAAGTTGTCCTCGCGGTGGCGCGCGTTGTCCTGCAGCACCAGCGCGGACACGTTGCGCGGGAACGCCTCGTTGATCTCCTTGATCACCTTGGCCAGCCGCTCGTTGCCGGCGAAGCCGTGGATCAGCGTGTGGAACTCGTCGTTGGCGGCCGTGCTGGAGCCGTCGGACAGGATCGCGCCGGGGCGCACCGCGTCGTTCGCGCGGCGCAGCTCGGCCAATCCGTCGCCGGTGATCCGCGAGACCGCCCGCTCGCACGCCATGCCCTCCAGCTCGGCGCGGACCTCGTACGTCTCCCGCACGTCCCACGGCGCCGGCACGCGCACGACCGCGCCGCGGTGCGGGACCACCTCGATGAGGCCGCCGGTCTGCAGCTGGCGCAGCGCCTCGCGGATCGGCGTGCGGCTCACCCCGAGGGTCTTGGCCAGCTCGGCCTGCCGCAGCTGGGCCCCGATCGGGATCTCGCCGGACATGATCCGCGCGCGAATGGCGGCCGCGGTGTCGTCGACCAGCGCGCTGGCGGGGGTGGGTTCCATGGGGAGTCCGTCCGAAGTGGGGTTGCTACCGGGTTCTGGTTCATTTCGGTTTTCCGCTGCGGGGAGGCGGAGTGCCAGCACGATAGCAACTCCCTGCTCGAGATTTTTGGATCCAATCGGTATTCCGTTGGATCCGAAACTACCGTACGTTGCAAGCAGCCGGAACACCGCGAACGCGGGAACGGGAGGAACATCCAAGTGAACTGCCATCCGACCGAGGCGACCGGGCCCGTGGAGCGCACGCACCCGCTCGACCCGGTGAGCGCCGCCGAGATCGAGCAGGCGATCGCCACCGCGCGCGCCGACGGCCGGCTGGGCGAGCGGACCCGGTTCTGGGGGATCTACCTCGACGAGGATCACGCCCGCAAGGTCCTCGCCGGCAGCGCGCCCGCTGGCGAGGTCAAGGTCGGCATCGTCGCCATGGACTACAGCGGCGAGGCGGCCTGGGAGATCGACATCGTGCTCGGCGCCGAGCCGCGCTGCCTGGAGTGGCGCTCGATCGACCCGCGCCGCCCCGGCATCACCTCCGACGAGGCCCGGGCCGCCGCCGCGGCGTGCCGGGAGAGCCCGCTCTTCCGCGAGGCGCTGGCCAAGCGCGGCATCCACGACGTCTCCCTGGTCATGATCGACGCCGAGTCGATGGGCGGCTTCGAGCCGGAGAAGTACCGCGACCGCCGCGTCACGTGGGGCACGGTCTGGCACCGCACGACCGAGGGCGACAACGGCTACGCCCGCCCGGTGCAGGGCGTCGTGCCGATCATCGACATGCACACCATGGAGGTCCTCGAGGTCGAGGACCACGGCGTCGTCCCGCTGTCGGAGGAGGCCGGCCCGATCGAGCGCGGCGCCTGGGGCCCGGACCGCGACGGGCTCAAGGCCCTCGACGTGGTGCAGCAGGACGGCCCGAGCTTCACCGTCGACGGCTGGCAGGTCGACTGGCAGGGCTGGAAGTTCCGGGTCGGCTTCACCCACCGCGAGGGCCTGGTCCTCTACGACCTGGAGTTCCTGGGCCGCCCGGTGCTCAAGCGCGCCGCCTGCAACGAGATGTACGTGCCGTACCTGGACAGCAACTCCACCCAGTACCGCAAGAACTTCTTCGA
Source organism: Actinoplanes oryzae (assembly GCF_030757795.1). Taxonomy (GTDB): domain Bacteria; phylum Actinomycetota; class Actinomycetes; order Mycobacteriales; family Micromonosporaceae; genus Actinoplanes. The sequence goes on along the minus strand of NZ_JAUQWH010000006.1, from coordinate 61,467 downwards.
CTGGGGCGAGTACGGCGCCGGCCCGCTCACCAACTCGCTCGCGCTGGGCTGCGACTGCCTGGGCGTCATCCGCTACTTCGACGCGACCGTGCTCGGCGGCTACGGCGAGCCGACGGTCATCCCGCAGGCGATCTGCATGCACGAGGAGGACGCCGGGATCCTCTGGAAGCACAACGACCTGCGCCGCGGCGTCAGCGAGGTGCGCCGGGCCCGCCGGCTGATCATCAGCAACTTCCAGACGGTCGCCAACTACGACTACGGCTTCTTCTGGTCGCTGTGGCAGGACGGGCGCATCGAGCTGGAGGTCAAGCTCACCGGCATGCTGTCCGCCTCGGGCATCACCGAGGGCGAGGGCGCCCCGTACGGCCGGGTCGTGTCCAGCCGCGTGCAGACGCCCACCCACCAGCACTACTTCGGCCTGCGCCTGGACACCGCGGTCGACGGCGAGCTCAACCGGCTCGTCGAGGAGCACGCCGAGACGGAGACCGACCCGGCACTCAACCCCTACGGCAACGCGGTGCGCGCCGTACGCACGCCGCTGATCAAGGAGTCCGAGGCCGCGCAGCGCGTCGACCCCTCGATCGCCCGGCACTGGCGCATCGAGAGCGCGGACAAGACCAACCGCTACGGCGAGCCGACCGCGTACCGGCTGCAGATCAAGAACACAACCCGCTCGTTCGGCCTGCCGGACTCGGTGATGCACCGCCGCGCGCCCTTCACGCACCAGCACCTGTGGGCGACCCCGTACGACCCGGCCGAGCAGTTCGTCGGCGGGCAGTACCCGAACCACGCCGAGCCCGGCGAGGACGGCGTGCACGTGTGGCAGCGGCAGGACCGGTCGATCGACGGCGTACCCCTGGTGCTGTGGCCCGTGCTCGGGGTGCATCACGTGCCGCGGCCGGAGCAGTGGCCGGTCATGCCGGTCGAGTCGATCCATCTCGCACTGGAACCGGACGGCTTCTTCGACCGCAACCCGGCCCTCGACATCCCCGACCCGGCCGCCGGCGTGGCGTCCGGCTGCGGCGACAACTGCGCCTGCGAGCACTGAGCCGACCTGGATAACGCCTGGTTACCGCGCTGATTCACAGGCTCGGTAACCAGACGTTCACACGTGTGACACGGCACCGCGACGGCGCGTTGCCACGATGCATTGGATCCAATTTACAAGAAATCTCATCCCATATTATTTCTGCTGGATGTAGGAGTAGCCCCCGATGACGGACTCCCTCGCAACCCGCTCCTTCTCCCGACGATCGATCCTGCGCGGCGGCGCCCTGCTCGGCATGGGCGCCGGGCTCGGCTTCACCGGCCTGCTCAGCGCCTGCGGCGTGGCCGCGGACGACGACGACTCGACCGAGGGCGGCCGCAGCGGCGGCACCCTGACCCTCGCGGTCGACGGCACGAGCGCGGTCATCGATCCGGCCTTCTACACCACGCTCGGCGACTGGATGGCCGTCGACTGCGTCATGCGCGGCCTGACCTTCATCTCGTTCGAGTCCAACGACCCGCAGCCCGACCTGGCGGAGAGCTGGACACTGTCCGACGACAAGCTCACCTACACGTTCAAGCTGCGCACCGGCGTGAAGTTCCACGACGGCACCGACTTCACCTCCGCCGACGTGCTCGCCAGCCTCGGCCGGCAGTTCGACGAGAACGACAAGACGCTGCCCGACGGCTCCTCGCGGCCCCTGCGCAGCCTCGGCGCGAACGTCGCGAGCCTCACCGCGCCCGACGCGACCACCGTCGTGATGAAGCTCAAGGCCCCCGACGCCACGGTGCTCGGCCGCCTGTCCGACATCGGCGGCCGCATCATCAGCAAGGCGGCGCTGGACAAGTACGGCAAGGACATCGGCAAGAACCCGGTCGGCACCGGCCCGTTCAAGTTCTCGGCGGCGACCAGCGGCCAGTCGGTGACCCTGGAGGCCTTCGACGGCTTCCGGCTCGGCAAGCCCCCGATCGACCGCCTGGTGCTCCAGCAGGTCCAGGACCCGTCGACGATCGTCAGCTCGCTGATCTCCGGCGACATCGGGGGTACGCAGTTCGCGCCGTACTCGTCGCTCGACCAGCTCAAGAAGAACGACGCCGTCACGGTGCACGAGACGCCGTACAGCTTCGACGCGATCCTCATGATCGACGCGCGCCGGATCAAGGAGCTGGACGTCCGCAAGGCCATCAACCTCGCCGTCGACCGCAACGCGATCCTGCAGCAGGCGTTCTTCGGCACCGGCGCGCTGCCGGTCGGCTACACGATCCCGCCGTCGCAGCCCGGCCACGATCCCAGCCTGGCCGACCTGAGCACGCAGAACCTCGACGAGGCCAAGCGGCTCATCCAGGCCGCCGGCGCCACCGGCCGGACGGTCAAGCTGATGGCCGCCAGTGACAGCTGGCACCCGAAGGCGGCCCAGATCGTCGCGCAGAACCTCACCGACATCGGGCTCAAGGTGGTCAGCGACTCGGTGGACCCGGCGAGCTACTTCGGCCGCGTCGCCGACGCCGAGGACGAGTACCACGACCTGATGATCTGGGAGCGCAACTCGTACGTGCCGGACCCGGACAACATGATCGGCTCGATCGCCCTGCCCTCGGGGGTCTACGGCGACTTCGCCACCGGCTTCGCGACCCTCGACGGCTCCGCCGAGTACGCGACGCTGCTCACCGAGGCGAAGAACATGCCCAACGGCGACGAGCGGACGGCGAAGTACACCGAGATCCAGCGCTCGTACGCCGAGAAGTACATGGTGCTCTCGATGCTGGCGTATTCCTGCAACCCGGTGGTCACGGGCGCGAAGGTGGAAGGCGTGAACGTCGCCGCCCTCGGCAGCCACCGGTGCTTCATGGAGAAGGCGAGTGTCTGAGCAAGCCCTGCGCGCGCGGCCGGTTCCGGCCGGGCGACTGCGGTCCGCGTACGCGCGGCGCCGGGTCGCCCGGTCGGCGCTGGCCGCTGTCTCGTGGACCGTCGTGGTGCTGTTCGTCCTGATCGCGCTCGTGGGTCCGATCGTCGTCGGCGCGGATCCCACCCGGCAGACGGCGGATGCCCTGCTGCCGCTCGGCTCCGCCGGGCACCTGCTCGGCACCGACGACCTGGGCCGCGACATGCTCGCCCGGATGGTCCACGGCGCCCGGCCGCTGCTGCTCGTCGCGTTCCTGTCCACGGCGCTCGCCGCGGCCCTGGGCGTGGCGACGGGACTGGTCGCGGGCTACTACGGCGGCAAGGTCGAGTGGATCCTCATGCGCGTCATGGACCTGGCGCTGGCGTTCCCGTCCATGCTGCTGATCATCCTGATCGTGGCGGCGTGGAAGCCGGGCGTGCCCAGCCTGGTGGTCGGCGTCGGCGTCTCCCTCGCCCCGGGCCTCGCCCGGCTGACCCGGGCCCTGGCCGCCCGCGAGGCCGGCCGCGACTACGTGCTCGCCGCGCGGCTCGGCGGCACCCGGGCGCCGCGCATCATGGGCCAGGAGGTGCTGCCGAACATCGCCGGCCCGCTGCTCGCCCAGGTCGTCATGACCCTGTCGGTGGCCGCCGGGTTCGCCGCCGGCCTGTCGTACCTCGGGCTCGGCATCCAGCCGCCGACGCCGGACTGGGGCTACATGGTCCAGGCGGCACAGGAGTTCCTCTACACCGCGCCCCGGCTGGTGGTGCTGCCCGCCGCCGCCACCCTGATCTTCGTCGTGGCCTGCAACTTCGCCGGCGACGACCTGCGGGACGCCCTCGACCCCCGGGGTTCGCGATGACTGTCACACCCGTAGCACCCGTGTCCGTGCGCCCGTCGCTGCGCCAGCGCCTCGGCACGCCGTGGCTGATCGTGCGGCGGCTGCTGGCCGTACCCGTGGTGCTGTTCTTCCTCGCCAGCATCGTCTTCGTGGCCATGCGGCTGCTGCCGGGATCCCCCGCGACCTCGCTGGCGGCCGGCGGTGCGAGCGGCGACACCAGCGCCGCGGAGATCACCCGCAACCAGGCGCGCATCAACGAGGCGCTCGGGCTGGACAAGTCGCTGCTGCACCAGTACGGCGACTTCCTGCACGACCTGGTGACCTTCAATCTGGGCTCGTCGTTCTTCGGCGGCACCAAGGTGACCAGCCTGCTGGGCGGGTCGTTGCCGGCGACCATCGAGCTGACCGTCGCCGCGATGGTCATCGCCGTCGTGCTGGGCCTGGTCACCGGCGTCATCGCCGCACTGCGCAAGGACACGTGGGTCGACAGCACCCTGCGTACGGTCGGCACCATCGGCTTCTCGCTGCCGTGGTTCGCGCTCGGCGTGCTCGCGGTGGTCGTCTTCGGCGTGTGGCTCGGCTGGCTGCCGGTCATCGGGCGGCTGCCCAACCAGCTGGACTACAAGCCGTTCACGAACTTCGTGCTGCTGGACGCGATCCTGCAGAACCGGCCCGAGCTCGTGTGGCCGTGGATCCAGCACCTGATCCTGCCCGCGACCACGCTCGCCCTGTCGATGGCCGGGTTCATCACGCGGATCGTGCGGGCGTCGGTGCTGGAGGTGCTCGGCGACGACTTCGTGCGTACGGCGCGGATGAAGGGCCTGTCCGGCGGGCAGATCCTGCGCCGGCACGTGCTGCGCAACTCGTCGCTGCCCATCGTCACGGTGCTCGGCCTGCAGTTCGGCTCGCTGCTCGGCGGGTCGGTCATCACCGAGACCGTCTTCAGCTATCCCGGCGTCGGCAACCAGCTCGTCAACGCGATCCTGCAGCGCGACTACCCGGTCGTGCAGGGCGCCGCGCTGGCCATCGCGCTGCTCTTCGTGCTGGTCAACGTCGTCGTCGACCTGCTCTACCTCGTCCTCGACCCCCGGCTCCGAAAGGCTTAAGCATGAATATCGTTCTCGTCCACGGCGCCGGTGGAACCCCCGTGACCTGGACCGAGGTGGCGCCCCTGCTGCGCGACGCGGGCCACGACGTCGTGGCGGTGACCAACCCGATGACGTCCCTGGAGGACGACGTCGCGAACACCGTCGAGGCGATCCGGTCCTTCGGCGGAGGGCCCGTGGTGCTGGTCGGGCACTCGTACGGCGGCGCGGTCATCACCAACGCCGGCCGCGAGCCCGGCGTCAAGGCGCTCGTGTACGTGGCCGCCTTCGCCCCGGACGAGGGCGAGACGGTCAACGGCATCGTCGAGAAGTACCCGCCGGCCGAGGTCTCCAAGTTCATGCGCCGCGGCCCCGACGGCGAGTGGTCCTCGGAGCACACCGAGGAGTACTACGCCGAGATCGCCTGGGACCTGGCGCCGTCGCAGCGCCGCGCGTGGGACGAGGAGTCGCGGCAGGTCTCCAACCTCATCTACACGCAGGCGACCGGCGTGCCGGCGTGGCGGACCGTCCCGGCGTACTACCTGGTCGCCGCGGACGACAAGACGCTGCGGCCGGAGATCCAGCGCGACATGTCCTCGCACGCGGGCATGACCGTCGAGGAGATCGAGGGCAGCCACTTCACGACGCGCGTGCACCCCGGGGCCGTGGTGGCGTTCATCGAGAAGGCCATCGCGGCATGAGTGAGCCGCTGCTGTCGATCCGCGGGCTGCGGGTCGAGTTCGACGTGCCGGGCGGGCGGCTGCCCGCGGTCGGCGGCGTGGACCTCGACCTGGGCGCCGGCGAGGTGGTGGCGATCGTCGGCGAATCCGGATCGGGCAAGTCCGCACTCAGCATGAGCCTGGTCGGGCTCAACCGCGGCCCGCGTGCCCACATCAGCGGGACGGCGGTCCTGCGCGGCAAGGACCTGATCGGCGCCAGCGAGGACGAGCTACGGACCGTGCGCGGCAAGGACATCGCCGTGGTGTTCCAGGACGCGCTCGCCGCGCTCAACCCGACGCAGAAGGTCGGCGCGCAGATCTCCGAGATGCTGCGCATGCACCAGAAGCTGTCGCGCAAGGCGGCCTGGGCGCGGTCGGTGGAGCTGCTGCGCGAGGTCGGCATCGCGAACCCGGAGCAGCGCGCGAAGGCGTACCCGCATCAGTTGTCCGGCGGCATGCGGCAGCGCGTGATGATCGCGATCGGGCTGGCCAACGAGCCGGGCGTGCTCATCGCCGACGAGCCGACGACCGCGCTCGACGTGACCATCCAGGCGCAGGTGCTGCGGCTGCTCAAGCGGCTGCAGACCGACCACGGCACCACGATCGTGCTCATCACGCACGACCTGGGCGTGGTGGCCGAGGTCGCCGACCGGGTCGCCGTCATGTACGCGGGACGGATCGTCGAGCAGGGCACGCGGGACCAGGTGCTTTTCGCGCCGCAGCATCCGTACACGAAGGCGCTGTTGTCCTCGGTGCCGCGCATCGACGGCCCGGCGCAGGACCGCCTGCCGGCCATCGCGGGCAGCCCGCTGACCGGGGTGACGCGCCCGCCCGGCTGCGCGTTCGCCCCGCGCTGCGCGTTCGCCCACGACGCCTGCCTGCCCGCCCCGCCGGCTCTCACCCATCGGTACGGACAACCCGGCCAGCTGGACGCGTGCGTGCTCGGCCCCGACAGGAACCTGGTGGCTGTCCCATGACCACACCGTTGATGGAGGCCGAGGGTCTCCGCGTCGAGTTCGCCAATCGGGTGCGCGCCGTACGCGATGTGGACCTGACGGTGTACGAAGGCGAGACGCTGGGACTCGTCGGCGAGTCCGGCTGCGGCAAGTCCACGCTGGGCAAGGCGCTGCTGCGGCTGATCGAGCCCAGCGCCGGAGCCGTGCGCTACCGGGGCCTCAACATCACCGGCCTGCGCGGCACCCTGCTGCGCAGCACCCGCGCCGAGCTGCAGATGGTGTTCCAGGACCCGTTCGGCTCGCTCAACCCGCGGCGCAAGGTGGCCGACATCATCGCCGAGCCGCTCCTGCGCGCTCGGGGCGCCGACAAGGCCGCCGCGCGGAAGAAGGCCGCCGAGCTGCTGGAGTTCGTGGGCCTGGGCGCCGAGGCGGGTGACCGGCGCCCGCACGAGTTCTCCGGCGGCCAGCGCCAGCGCATCGGCATCGCCCGCGCGCTTGCCCCGGACCCGAGGTTCATCGTCGCCGACGAGCCGGTGTCCGCGCTCGACGTGTCGATCCAGGCGCAGGTCATCAACCTGCTCGCCGACCTCACCCGGGACCGCGGGCTGACCATGCTGTTCATCTCGCACGACCTGGGCGTGGTGCGGCACGTCGCCGACCGGGTCGCCGTCATGTACCTGGGCCGGATCATCGAGATCGCGCCGCGCGACGACTTCTTCGCCGCGCCCGCCCATCCGTACAGCGAGGCGCTGCTGTCCTCGGTGCCGCAGCTGAATCCCGAGCCGGCCCGCGAGCGGATCGTCCTCGAAGGTGAGCTGCCCGACCCGGCCGCGCCGCCGCCGGGCTGCGCCTACCACACCCGTTGCCGGCTGGCGATCGACAAGTGCCGGACCACCGAACCGCCGCTCGCCGAGATCCAGCCGGGTCGTTCCGTCCGTTGCCACCTTCCGCTCATCCCCGTTTCGTCCTTGAGGGAGCCAGTCAGTTGATCATCGATGCGTACAACACCACTCAGGACGTCCGCGGGCGCTCCGACTATCTGACCGGGGCCCGGCCGGGGCAGGCGCCGCCGCCGTACACCCCGTTCGACCCGCAGCGGATCCTCACCCGCATGGACGCGGCCGGCGTGGACATGGCGATGGTCTGCTCGCTCGCCCAGCGCATCGAGAACGACTTCATCATCGACCTGGTCAAGAAGCACCCGGACCGGCTGTTCGGCTTCGGCATGGTGATGCCGCAGGCCGACGACGCCCTCGACGAGATCGAGCGGATCGCTTCAGAAGGCCTGTCGGGGCTGAAGCTGCACCCGAGCCTGCACGGCTACCACGTGGCCGATCATGGGCTGCTCGACCCGGTGTTCGACAAGTGCGCCGAGGTGGGCCTGCCGGTGCTGATCAACGCATTGGACGACGCGTTCTGTGCGCCCCTCGCCATCGAGGAGATCGCGAAGGGCCACCCCGAGGTGCCGACGATCATCGCGCACATGGGCGCCGTGTGGAACGTGCCCGAGGCGATCATCGTGGCGGAGCGCAATCCGCACATCTACCTGGAGACCTCGGCGACGCTGATCGCGGACGTCAAGCGCGCGTACGCCCGGATCGGCCCGGACCAGATCCTGCTCGGCACCGAGTGGCCCGGCTCCGACTTCGACCTGGAGCGCATGAAGATCGCCAAGGCCGTGCCGGACGCCATCGACCGGGCCAAGATCGAGGGCGGCAACATGGCCCGGATCCTCAAGCTGGACGCGAAGTGATCACGCCGGTCAGGGCGCCGCAGTACATGCCCCCGGCCGACGTGGAACTGCTCCGGCTCGCCGAGCAACTGCTGGAGAAGGTGTACGTGCACGGACGGCACGAGGTCGCCACGGCCCTGCGTACGGCCGACGGCAGTGTCTTCACGGGTGTGCACCTCGAGGGCTCGTGCCGCCGCAGCTCGATCTGCGCCGAGGGGATCGCGCTCGGCGCGGCCCGGGGCGGCCTTCCGCAGGGCACGCCGCTGCACGTGGACGTGGTGGTGTCGGTGCAGATCAAGCCGGCGGACACCTTCCGGATCATCGCCCCGTGCGGGGTGTGCCGGGAACTGATCAGTGACTACAGCCCGGACGCGACAGTCTGGCTGACCACCGACGACGGCCCGGCGCCGATGAAGGCGCTGGACCTGTTGCCGGAGAAGACGAGGCGAGCATGGTGAACGCAGTGCACTGGGAGGACCAGACCTTCGCGGAGGCCGGCGCGGCCGGTGACGCGGTCATCATCCCGATCGGCGCGATCGAGCAGCACGGGCCGCACCTGCCGCTGTCGGTCGACACGACGATCGTCACCGCGGTGGCCGAAGCGGTGTCCGCCCAGACGGGCGTGCCGGTGATCCCGACGCTGTCCTACGGTGTGTCCGCCTCGCACGGCGACTTCCCCGGCACCATCGCGCTGCGCCCCGAGACGGTGATCGCGATGATGGAGGACATCATCGACTCGCTGCACGCGAGCGGGATCCGGCAGTTCGTCATCATCAGCGGGCACATCTGGAACAGCGGCTCGCTCGACGTCACCGCCGAGAAGCTGCGGGTACGCCACAAGGACTCGCGGATCCGGTCGATCGGCTACGTGACCATGTACCCGGGGCCGGAGGTCGACGGGCACGTCACGTACGGCCGCGGGCTGATGCACGCCAACTTCTTCGAGACGTCCGTGATGCTGCACCTGCGCCCCGACCTGGTCCGGATGGACCGCGCGGTGTCGCACCAGGACGTGGACTCGTTCTGGGACTACCGCATGGACCAGGTCAGCGAGACCGGGGTGTGGGGCCGCGACGTGCAGACCGCCAACGCGGAGCACGGCAAGGCCGAGTTCGACCGCTGCGTGTCCACCACCGCCGCGGCGGTGTCCAAGGCCGTCCGCGAGCCGTGGCCGTCCGCGGCGCACCGTCCCTGAAAGGCAAGCTCATGGAGATCTTCGACATCACCCTGCCGATCCACCCGCAGATGCTGCACTGGGGCCGCAAGCCCGAGGTGGAGATCGTCGAGTCGGTGGACAACGGCGACGCCTCGAACGTCACCCGCTGGCGGCTCGGCGCGCACACCGGCACCCACGTGGACGCGCCCGCGCACTTCGTCAACGGCGCCACCCCGATCGACAAGGTGTCGCTCCACTCGCTGGTCGGCCCGGCCGTCGTGGCGGACATGACCCACCTGACCGGCGACATCACCGTGGACGATCTGGCGGCCGCCGGGCTGCCGGGCGAGCAGAAGCGGATCCTGTTCAAGACGTCGAACTCGGCCGGCCCGCTGAAGGAGACCGAGCGCGCCCCCTCCTGGGTCGGGCTGTCCCCGGAGGCCGCGAAGGCGCTCGTCGACGCCGGTGTCGAGCTGGTCGGCATCGACTACCTGACGATCGAGAGCCACTCGCGCACCGACACCTGGGACGCGCACCACGTGCTGCTCGGGGCCGGGCTGCTCATCCTGGAGAACGCCGACCTGGACGCGGTGCCGCCCGGGGACTACGAGCTGGTCTGCCTGCCTGCGAAGCTGGTGGATGCCGATGGCTCCTTCACGCGGGCCATCCTGATCAAGAGGGATGCATGACCGTGTCTGTTGCACTCGCCGCGCCGCACCCCGCGGCGGTCGAGGCCGGGCGGGCCGCGGTGGCGGCGGGCGGGAACGCGCTCGACGCCGCCCTGGCCGCCGCGGCCGCGCTGACCGTCGTCTACCCGCACCAGTGCTCCATCGGCGGCGACCTGATCGCCGTCGTCCGCCCGGCCGGCGGGGCACCGCGGGCCGTGCTGTCGATCGGTGCGGCCGCGCGGAACGTCGACGTGGCCGCCTTGCGCGCCGCGGGCGAGCGCATGCCCATGAACGGCCCGCTCAGCGTGACCGTGCCGGGCGTGGTCGCCGGTTGGGCCGCCCTCGCCGACCTGGGCGCCCGCCTGTCCTGGGCGCAACGGCTCGCCCCGGCGATCGAGCTCGCCTCGGCCGGCGCCCCGGTCAGCGCCGGCCTGGCCCGGACCATCCGCGATCGCGCGGACATCGTCGAGGCCGACGCCGGGCTGTCCGCGGTCTTCGGCGGGCTGAGCGAGGGCGACACGGTCGCGCAGCCCGCACTGGCCGCATCGCTGACGGCCATCGCGCGCAACTGGCGCACGTTCTACAAGGGCCACCTCGCCCACCGGCTCGCCGCCGGGCTGGCCGCGCTGGGGAGCCCGCTCACCGCCGACGACTTCGCCGCGCACACCGCCGAGGTCACCGAGCCGCTCACCGCCGAGGCGCACGGCGCCCGGTGGTACGCCGCTCCCCCGCCGAGTCAGGGCGCCACCTTCCTGGCCGTGCTCGGCGCCGCCGACCTGCTGACCACCTCCCGCCGCGCGCAGCTGGCCCGCGACGCGCTGCTCGGCGACCCGCGCACGGGCGACGTGGACGTGGACGGCCTCCTGCTGCGGACGACCGGGGCCTTCGCGCCGGTGGCCGCCGGGCCCAAGCCCACCGGCGACACCGTGGCCGTCACCGCGGTCGACGAGGACGGCACCGCGGTCACGCTGATCCAGAGCGTGTTCCAGAGCTTCGGCTCCGGGCTGCTCGAGCCGGACACCGGCATCGTGCTGCACAACCGCGGCTCGATGTTCAGCCTCGACCCGCGCCACCCCGGCCGCATCGCCCCCGGCGCCCGCCCGCCGCACACGCTGTGCCCGTCGATCGCCCTGACCGGCGACACCGTGCTGGCGCTGGGCTGCCAGGGCGGCCGCTCCCAGCCGTGGATCCTCGCGCAGGTCGCCGCGGACACGCTCGCCGGGCCCGACCCGGCCGCGGTCGTGGGCCGCCCCCGCTGGGTCATCGGCAGCCGCGACGTGGGATACGACCAGTACACCCTCGTGCTCGAGCCCGGCCTCCCCGCATCCCTCGCCGAGACCGCCGCCGGCCTCGACCTCGACGTCGTCACGACGACCGGGTTGCACGACGACGCCGGTCACGTGCAGGTCGCGCGGCTCTCCGGCGGCGTGCTGAGCGCCGCGAGCGATCCGCGCGCCGACGGCATCGCGGCCGTTCTGTGACTCATCTGCTCATCACGGGCCGGGTGCGGACCCAAGACCCGGACCAGCCGGTTGCCTCGGCGGTCGCCGTCGCCGGCTCCCGCATCGTGGGGGTCGGTGACCTTTCCTCGGTACGACGTGAGGTCCCGGCCGGCACGCCTGTGCTGGACCTTCCCCACGTGGCCCCCGGTTTCGTGGACAGCCACGTGCACGTGCTCTGGGCCGGCCGGGCGGCGGCACGGCTCGATCTGCCCTCGGCTTCCGGGGTGCTCGCCGCGGTGGCCGGCTTCGCCGCGGCACACCCGGAGCGGGAGTGGATCGAGGCCGACTTCCACGGCGAGGGGCGGCTGCCGTCCGCGGCGGAGCTCGAGGCCGCCGCCCCGGGCGTCGGCGTGGTGATCGACATCAAGGGGCACGACGCGCAGGTCAGCGAGACGGCGCTGCGCCGGGCGGGCATCGGGGCGGACACTCCCGACCCTCCGGGCGGCCGCATCGAGCGGGAGGCGGACGGGACAGCCACCGGGCTGCTCGTGGAACACCCCGCCGTGGCGCTGGTGCGGGCGGTCATGCCCGAGGCCACGGTGGCCGACCGCGCCTCGTGGATCGCGGCGGCGCAGGACGAACTGCTGCGGCACGGGATCACGACGGCGGTGGATCCGGCGGTGGACGGGGGCGGGCTGGTCGCGTACTCGGAACTGGCCTCGGCCGGAAAGCTGAAGGCGCGGATCGTGGCCATGCCGCACGGCGTCGCGTCCCCCACGCTTGGGGAGTCCGACCGGCTGCGTCTCGGGCCCACCAAGATCTTTCTGGACGGTGGCGGGTCGCTGGGGACGGCGCTGCTGTCCACGCCGTGGCCCGGCACGGACGGCTATCACGGCAACCAGACGGTGTCGCGGGACGACCTGGTGGCGGCCGTGCGGTCGGCACCGCGCGGGGTGGGCGTGCACGCGGTCGGCGACGCGGCGATCGACCTGGTGCTGGATGTTCTCTCCGAGGTGCGGCCGCAGGCGCCCTGTCATCTGATCCACGCGTATCTCGGGCCGTCGGCGGCGGCAATGGAGAAGGCGCGGGCGCTGGGTGTGGCGGTGTCGGCCCATCCGGCGCTGCAATGGGACTTCGGGGCGGGGCTGATCCGGCGGCTGGGTGTCGCGCGGGCGGCCGAGGCGAACCCGCTGCGCTCCTGGCTGGACGCGGGCGTGCTCGTGGGCGGCGGCTCGGACGCGCCCGGGCCGCCGGTGTCGGTGCTGCACGGCATGTGGCAGGCGCGGACCCGTAGGGTGCGCGGTGTGGATCAACCTCTCGGGCCGGGGCAGGCGGTGAGCGCTCTTGAGGCGTTCGACCTGTTCACCCTCGGGGCGGCCGCCGTGGCGGGGTTCGGTTCGACCGGGCGGATCCGGGTAGGCGATCCCGCGGACATCGTGGGACTGTCCGTGGACCCCCTTTCAGACATTTCTGATTTATACGACGGTCGCGTGCTGGCGACGATCGTGGACGGCAACGTGGAGTATTCAGCGTGAGCATCTGGGAAGCGCTCGCCCTGCTCGGGGCGGGCCTGGCGGCGGGCGGCATCAACGCGATCGCGGGCGGCGGGTCACTGATCTCGTTCCCGATCCTGGTCGGCATCGGGCTGCCGGGCGTCGCGGCGAACGTCACGAACGCGCTGTCGGTCGCCCCCGGCTACTTCGCCAGCGCCCTGAGCAGCCGGCCCGAGCTGACCGGCCAGCGCCCGCGGATCCTGCGCATCATCCCGACCGTGGTCGCCGGCACCCTGGGCGGCAGCGCGCTGCTCCTGCTCACGCCGCGCGAGGCGTTCGACTACGTGGTGCCGTTCCTGGTGCTGGGCGCGACGGCGATGATGGCCTTCCAGACCAAGCTGCGCGGGCTCACCGGACATCCGGAGCGGCACACGCCACGCAAGGCGGCGCTCCTGCTGCACCTGACGGTCTTCCTGTGCGGCCTGTACGGCGGGTACTTCAACGCCGCCCTGGGCGTCCTCCTGATCGCCGGGCTGTCCCTGGTCCTCGACGAGAGCATCAAGCGCATCGGCGCGCTCAAGAACGTCCTGTCCGCCGTGGTCGGCTCGACCACGGTCCTGATCTACAGCATCTTCGGCCCGGTCAACTGGGCCGCCGTCGCCGTTCTCGTCCCGGCCACCGTCGTGGGCGGCGTCTTGGGCGCCCGCCTGGCCCGCCGCCTGCCCGCGGCCCTCCTCCGCCGTCTGATCATCGGCTTCGGCGCCGTGGTCGGCGTCGTCCTGCTGGTCGAAGCCTTCTCCTGAGCCGTCACCCGGAGGGCGGCCGCTTGGCGCGGCGCGCCGACCCGGAGGCCTTGCCCTGGCCGGGCTCCTTGACCCCGCTGCGGCGCGGCTTGGGGCCGTCCGCGAGCTCGGGACGGCACGCGAGGATCCACCTCTCGACATCCTCGCGACGCCAGAGACGGCCCATGGCGAGCACGTCGAAGGGCGCCGGGAAGCTGTCCAGGGCGATCAGCTGCTGAACGCGCTGCCTGCTCAGCCCGAGCCGCTTCGCGATCTCCTGCGCGCCCATGAGATGCCGTGTCACCCATCGAAAATAGGCAGAGGTCAACTAGTCACTCCACAAGAGTGAGGGGCCTCACCACCGGGCGGCCCCCGCCGGCCCGGCTCGCGGGCCCGCGGGCCGGCCGATGGCACGCGCTGTCCGTTGCCGTCGATCCCCCGGCGTGATTACCTGGCGGGGCCGTGCCGCCGGACCTCACCGCTGGAGCTGCTCCATGCCGGACGATCCCGCCCGCCCCGGCGGCCCGTGGGCGGCCGCGACCTTCCTGGGCGGACTCGCCGCCGGCACCGCGACGGAGCTGCTCGCCATGGGAGTGCGCCGCCAGTACGCCTCCGGCACGGTCATGCTGCGCGAGGGCGCGGTCGCGGCGCACGCCGTCCTGCTGCTGACCGGCTTCGCCAAGGTGACCACGGCCGTCGAGGGGCTCGCCACGCTGCTCGGCATCCGGCTGCCCGGCGAGGTGATCGGCGAGATCGGCGTGCTCACCGGCGAACCGCGCAACGCGACGGTCACCGCGTGCGGGCGGGTCGGTGCGGTGCTCGTGCCCCGCGCCGACTTCGAGGCCTTCCTGCGCCGCCGCCCGGAGGCCGCGACCTCGGTGACCGCCGCCGTGGTCCGCCAGCTGCGCTGGGCCAACCGCCGGCGGAGCGACTTCGCGGCGTTCCCCGCGCACCTGCGGCTGGCGCGGGTGCTGACCGAGATCGCGGAGGTGTGCGGCAGGGAACGCCCCGACGGCAGCATCGAGATCACCGTGCCGCTGAGCCAGCCCGAGCTCGCCACGATGATCGCCATCGCCCAGGCGACCATGCACAAGGCCGTCGGCGAGCTGCGCGAACGCAACCTCGTCGCGACGGGATACCGCCGGGTGGTGATCCTGGATCCCGCGGCCCTGCGCCGGCTGGGCGACGCGCGATGACCCTGCCCGCGCGCCCGGACATTCCCGTCGGCAACCCGACTTCCTCCCCGGATCTCCTACTTCTGGCCGGTCTCCCCCGCCGCCTCGCCCCACCATCGGTCGTGTCGATCGGCCCACCGCCGGGCCGCGCCAGCCGAGGGAGGACCGATGGCCACGCGCCTGGACACACCGCGGGGACGCCTCACCGGACGCGACCGTGAGCTCCGCCTCGCCTGGGCGGCACTCGACGACGCCCGCGCCGGGCAACTCTCGGTGCTCCTCCTGACCGGCCCCGGAGGCAGCGGGCGCTCCCGGATGCTGCGGGAGACGGCCGCCGCGGCCCGCGACCGGGGACACGAAGTCGTCGCGGAGGTGCCCGACCGCCCCGCCGCGGGATCCACGCTCGTCGTCTGCAGCGACCACCCGCACCGCATCGCCGCGGCGGACTGGGACGGGCTCGATCGGCTCGCGGACTCCGTACCCGTGCTCGTGGTCCTCACCGCCCGCACCGGCCACGACCCGGTGCCGCTCGACCGCCTCGCCTCCCCGCGCGTGCGGCGGGTGACACTCTCGCCGCTCGGCCCGGCCGCGGCGACCGCCCTGACCGCCGGCCTGCTCGGCGCCGAGCCCGGACGCGACCTCGCCGACCTGCTGCGCGTCGCCGCGGGCCGGCCGCGGGTGCTCCACGACCTGATCACCGGACTCCAGGAGGAGGGCCTGCTGCGCGGCGGCCGGCCCGGAACGCCGGTCACGCTGACCGCGGTGCGGCTTCCCGCCCGTACGGCCGGGTGGGTCCAGGAACAGCTCGCCGCCCTCTCCCCGCAGGCCCGCCACCTGGCGCACGCCGCGACGACGCTACGGGCGGCGTTCCCGCTGGTGCAGCTCACCCGCCTGCTCGCCGTCCCGCCGCTGCACGTGGTGCCGGCCGTGGCCGAACTGCTCGACTCGGGGCTGCTGGCCGGCGACGGGGAGCTGCTGACCTTCACCCACGATCTGGTACGCCGGGCCGTGTCGGCCGATCTGCCGCGCCCGGTGGCGGCCGCGCTGGCGGGGGCGCCGGGGTGGGCCGCGCCGGCGGGGGCGCCGGGGTGGGCGGCGCTGAGCCCGCGCGAACGGGAGATCGCCCTGCTGGCCGGGCAGGGCCTCACGAACCAGCAGATCGCCACGCGGGTCGGCCGCACCACGCACACGGTCAACTTCCACCTGCGCCAGATCTTCCCCAAGCTCGGCGTGGCGTCGCGCGTGGAACTGGCCGCCCTGATCCGCGACACCCACCCCTGATCTTGCGCGTGCCCTTCCTCCCGCCCGCGCGCTTCGCCGTCCGGCTGTCCGCGTCCCCTTCCCTTCCCTTGTGTGCGCGTCCCTTGTATGCGCGCTTCGTCAGCCGGCTGTGCGCGAGTCCTTTCCTTTGTGCGCGCGTTCCGGCAGCCGGCTGTGCGGGAGTCCTTCCTCTGTGCGCGTTTCGTCAGTTGGCTTCTGCGCGTTCGTGCATCAGGTCCGCGGTCAACGCCGCCGTCGACGCCGTGACAGCGCAGCTGCTCGCCGCCCACCGCAGCGCCCGCAGGTGATCGGCCCGGCTGAAACCGGCCAGCGCGTCGCCGGCCAGAAACGGCTGCACGTCCCGCACGAACGCATCCGCCGCCGTCGCAACACACCCGATGTGCGCGAACACCCCGCACACCACGAGCTGATCGCGCTCCCCCAGCCGCTCCGCCAGATCGGTACGCGCAAACGCGCTGTATCGAAACCGCGTGATTACACACTCGCCCGCCGCCGGCGCCACCGCGTCGAGCACGGCCCGGTCCTCGGCCGCGCCACTCATCCCCGGCCCCCAGAAATCGTGCAGCAATCCCCGCTCGTCCCGGCTCATGTCCCCCGGCTGAGCGGTGTAGATCACCGGCACCCCCGCCGCCCGCGCCGCGCGCAACAGCCGCTGCACGTTCGCGATCAGCTCCACGGTCGGCGACCGCCCCGCCGGCAGGAACCGCACGAAGTAGCGCTGCATGTCATGCACGAGCAGCACCGCCCGCCGCGCCTCCAACCGCCATCCCACCACCGGTTCCGGGATCTCCCGCGCCCCCGGCATCGCGTACTCCCCGATCACAGGTACGCCCACAGCCCGCCATCCCCTCGCATCGTCAAACTCCCAGTGACGCCCCGCCGTCGACGGTGAGCGTGTGCATCGTGATGTGCCGCGCCCGCTCCGACACGAGAAACGCCACCGCCGCGGCCACGTCCTCGGGCTCGGCGATCCGGCCCAGCGGAATGCCCAGCTTGAAAAGCCCGGGACTCCCCGCGACAACGCCGGCCGCCCCGGTCACCGGGTCGTCCCACAGGCCCCGCTGCATGGCCGTGTCGGTGGATCCCGGCGAGACCACGTTGCACCTGATCCCGTACGGCGCCAGCTCCACCCCGAGACAACGGGTGAAGTGGGCAGCCGCCGCCTTGGCCGCCGCGTACGCCGCCATGTGCGCCCGAGGAACCGAGGCCGAGTTGGAGGCCACGGTCACCACGGCGCCCCGCCTCCTGGCCACCATGCGCCGCGCCACCTCCCGGCTGACCCGGAAGACCCCTGCCGCGTCCACATCGAACACGTCGTCCCAGTCCTCGTCACTGGTGTCCACCACCGGCCCGGTACGCAGCACCCCCGCCACGTTGACCAGCACATCGATCGCCCCGACCTCCGACTCGACCCGCGCAACGACATCCCGGACAGCCGCCCCGTCGCGAACGTCCAGAACGAACATGCGCGTTCTGCTCGTTCGCACAATCGCCGGCTCCCGGTCGGTGGCCGCAACGGTGTACCCGTCCGCCACCAGCGCCCGCACCACCGCAGCCCCGATCCCCCGCCCCGCCCCCGTCACCAACGCGATCCCTCCGCCTGCCACCCGACCACCACCAGTCATCGGCGCGCCCTCTGCGCCCGCCGCCCGCCCGCCGCCAGTCATCGCCGCACCCCTCCCGCCCGCCGCCCGCACGCCACCGACCCTCGGCACAAACCCCTCGCCTGACACCCGCCGCCGGCACACACTCCTCGCCTGCCGCCCGCGCCGTACCCGGCGTCGGCGCATCCTCCGCGCCTGCCGCGCGTGCGCTGCCCGGGTCGGCCATCGGCGCGGCTTCTCCGCGGGCCGTCCGCCTCCGCCCGTACCGGAGAAGGGCTCACGACCGTGCTGCGCCGCCGGGATCATCGGGACATCACCGCCGCCGCGCCGGGGGCGTACAGCCAGTCGAGCTCCGCCGTCCCCGCAGCGAGCCGGGCGTCACGCTCCCGCTGCGCCGGCCCGTCCGGCAGGTGGTGATCCACGGCACCGGCCGCGGCCATGGCAGCGACCCGGGCCGCCCGCGGCATGCGCGAACGCTCATACCGCGCAAGTCCGTTCCGCCACCCGGACGCTGTGGCGGGCATCCGCCCACGGTCGTCGCGCAGACAGGCGACGAGAGCAACCGCGTCCTCGATGCCCTGCGCGGCACCCTGAGCCAGAAACGGCAGCATCGGCTGAGCAGCGTCCCCGACCAGCACGACCGGCCCCGAGAACCGCGACTTCGGAGCCGGCCGCATCGCCAGCCCGTGCAGCTCGACCCGACCCGCCACGGCCATCAACGCGCGCAGCACCGGATCCCACCCGCCGAACTCCGCCAGCATCTCCGCCGCGACGACCTCCCGCCCGGCCCGGGGCGGCACCGGCGCCGGCACCACGGCCACGAGATTCAGCGCCCGCCCGCCGTCGATGGGATACACCACGCAATGCCGCCCGGGCCCGAGCCACACCCGCACCTCGGCCGTCCCCTGCCCACCGATCGCGAAGCGCTCCCCCTGGGCACCGAGCCCCGCACGCCCCCGCCGGGTCCCCGGGATCCCGGAGGCCCCCCACCCGACCCTGCCGGCAGGGATCACACACCGGTAGACAGCCCACCCGCTGTGCCCCACGGGCGCGGGATCCACGCCGTCCCGAACCGTCGACCGCAACCCGTCGGCACCGACAATCAAGTCCCCCGTCCACAAGGAGCCGTCGCTCAACCGCGCGAAGCCCTCCGCGCAGGACCATGGGCGGCCGCCCGAGCCGCGCTGACCGCCCGCATCGCGGTCAGTGCCCGGGCCGGCTGAGCCGGGGACGCCCACGCCGGTGCAGCGCACCCCGAAGCGCACCGCCCGCGGCCCCTGCACGCGCTGCACCTCGGCCAGCAGCGCACGGCACAGGGTCGCCCGGCGCACGGTCAGATACGGCGACCGGTAGATGTCCAGGGGCACCCGGCCCAGCACCCGGCCGTCCCGCCACCGCATCAGCTTGCGCCCGGCCGGGTGGACCACGTCCGCTGGCGGCAGCGTCACACCGAGCCGCTCGAGCTCCGCGGTGGCATTGGGCGAGAGTTGAATGCCGCCGCCGGAAGTGGGCAGTTCGTTCGCACGTTCGATCACGTCGCACGCGAACCCGGCCCGGCCGAGAGCGAGCGCGGTGGTGAGGCCGGCGATCCCGGCGCCCGCCACAAGGATGCGAGTCACGACAATCCTCCTCAGTAGTAGCGCAGCGCCTTGTCCCAGTCCTCGCCGGGCCCGAACAGCCCCCGCGGCTTCAACACATCCGGCGCGGAGGTGAGCAGGCTCGCCGGAACCAGCGAACCCGGCGCCAACGGATCCACCACCACCTCGACACCGAGCGCCTCGCGCAGCGACGCATCCAGTGCGCGCACCGCGGCCCCCCGGAACCGGTCCGCCACCTCGATCTGCACCCGAAGCCGGACCCCGCCGCCCGGACCACGGACCCTGCCGCCGGGACCACGGACCCCGCCGCCCGGACCACGAGTCCCGCCGCCCGCACCACCAGCCGCGTCAGCGACCGCCACGCCGGACGAGCCCCGGGCCGACTCCACACGCGCACGCCAGAACATGACCCCGTACTCCCGCGGCAACCGGAAAACCCGCTCCTCCACGTCGATCTGGCCGAACCCCGGCTCGTCCCGGCCGGAGCTCGCGCCCCGGCCGAGCACCCGCACCACCGGCAACGCCCATCCGCACGGACACGCGTCCCCGTCGCTCACGTCCACCTCGTCCGCGATGGCATACCGCAGCAGCGGCATCGCATCCCGGTACAGCGGCGTCACGACAAGCTGCCCCCGCCCCATCGGCGTGACGCGTCCCGTCCGCGGGTCGTGCACCTCGAAGATTGCGCGGTCCGCCCACAGGTGCAGCCGCCCGTGCGGACACTCGCCGGCGAGGCTGCCGGTCTCGGTGGCGCCGTACTCCTCGACCACCGGGGCCTGCCAGATCTCCTCGATGCGCGTTCTGCGCGCCGTACTGAGCGTTTCGCCACCCACGAACAAGGCGCGCAGTCCCGCGAAGTCCCGGTCCGGCCGGTACCCGGCATGACCGGCCGCGGCGGCCCACAACAGCGCGTCGGTCGGCAGCGACCAGGTGAGCGACACGCGCAGGTCGTGCACCAGCCGGACCACCTTCGCGTACGGGGTGGCAAGCGACCGGTTGTCCGCGGGAACCACCGTCGCACCCGCAGCCCGGGCGGCCGCGTGCGCGAGATGCCCCGTGATCATGAGCGCGTACGGCGTCCGCACCAGGAGCGTGTCGTCCGCCCCGATGCCGACGTGCTTACGGGCGTACCGTTCGGTCAGATCGAGCCAGTCCTCGGCGGTGTAGTACGAGGCGGTCGGAGTCCCGCTGCTCCCGCTGGACTCGTGATAGGTCGCCAGCTCCCGCCGATCGACGGCCAGCATCCCGAAGGGATACGCCGCCCGCAGATCCGCCTTCGTCGTGAGCGGACACGCATTCAGCTCCGCGCGGTTCGCCGGCACGCCGTCGCCCCGGGCCCGGTAGAACGGCGACCGCCCGGCCGCCGCGAGCACCCGGGGCAACGCCGCATCCTGCAAGGCCGCCAGCTCGTCGGCGTTCCGCCAGTCGCCCAGCCGCGGGCGCCAGGACATGACAGTACTCATTCTTGTTCTCCCCTCACTTCCGCGCCGACGCATCCGGGGAACTCCCTGCGACTCAACCGCGGCGCAATTCGCTTGCCTGCCGGGACGACGGGCCCCGGCCGAGCATCGGGATCTTCACCGAGCAGCCGGCAGGCGTTGCCCCACATCACCTGCCGCCGGGTGTCCGGGGACAGCCGGAGCGCCGCCACTTTGGCCAGCTCCACGGCGGGGTCCTGCAGCGGGTACTCCGTGCCGAACAGCACCCGTCCGGCACCGAGCCGGTCGACGGCGGCACGGGCCGTCACGGTGAGGCAGCCGGAGAGCTCGGCCAGGACGTTCGGTTCGTCAGCCAGGTCCTCGAGTCCGGACACGTCGATCCCGGTGTGACCGCAGTGCCCCCAGACGAAGGCGACCTGCCGGAATCTGCGGGCCAGCGCCGCGAGATCCGACGGGCGGACCCCCGGCCGGGCGAGCGTGACCGTGTAGACCGGGTGTCCGGCGGCCCCGGCAATGGTGACCAGTTCGGCCACCTCCCGGGAGTCGTATCGGAACCCGTGCACGGCCGGCGAGATCTCCAGCCCTCGGAACTGCGCGACCACCCGCCGGTACGCGCGGACGTCCCGCACCGGATCGGCGAAGTAGAACGGCACGAGACGCCCTCCCGCGCGATCGCACACGTCGAGCGTCGCGGCATTGTTCGCTTGCGCGTCCGCCCGGCCGCCGTCGTTGATCTGGCGGGACAGCTGCCGCAGGGGAACCACCCCACCGGCGGACACCGCCGCACGCGTGATCCCGTGGTTGTCCAGGACGGACAGCAGAGCATGCTCGTCTCCCGCCCACCGGACGTGGAAGTCGAACACCCCACGACCGGGCGGGTGGGTACGGGCGGCGGGCGGTTCCGGCGAACTCATTGTTCGTAGCAGAGTTCGTCGATGGGGTAGCCGACGTGGCGCTCGCGGCCGGGGAGGTGACCGAGGACCTGGTCGCCCGGCTTGAGATCGGTGGAGTTGCGCACCGTGCCGCCGGGACCCAGGACTCGGACGTGCCAGTCGTCCTGCACGATGAGAGTGGCCCGCTCGCCGGTGGGGGCGGTGGCGTGGATGGCCAGCAGCGGGCGGGTCTCGATCTTGACGCGGCCGACCGTGACGCGCCGGGTGCGGCCGTCGGCGGAGACCGCCAGGACCGTGCCGCCGGCCGTCAGTTCGCTCAGGTAGCGGGTGTGCTCCTGGTCCGCCAGCGTGTACGACATGACGGCGCCCGCGTTCACCCGGAACGGGCGGGTCGGCATGTAGGGCAGCGGGTGCGTCTCGCTCACGCAGAGCATCAGGGCGCGGGAGCGTGATCCGACCAGGATGCCCTCGTCCGGCCGGAGCCACGTGCACGTGTCGATGCAGGCGCGCTCGCCCGTACCGGCGTGGGCGACCGCGTCGACGGTGAGGGTGACCAGCTCGATGTCCGGCGAGTGGTCCCGCACGACGGCGGCCAGGCGGGTGGCGTCGCCGGGTTCGCGCGGGGCGAGCAGGACGCCGTCGGGGCCGTGTTCGAGCACGCTCAAGTGGACACGCGCGTCCTGCACGTCGCGCACAGCCGTGATGATCGTGCCCGGGGCGCCGTCGGCGGCGGCGAGCACGATCTCCATCGGGATGTTCGTCGGGTCGCGGAAGCTGAGCAGCGTGCACTCGTCCTGGCGGACGGCGCGGCAGGCGGCTTCGAGCGTGGCGGGGTCGACGACGTCGTGGCGGGTGCCGAAGCGTACGCCGGGATGGCCGGCCGCCTCGTGCAACCGGTCGGGTGTGACCAGCACCAGGTCGACGGCGCCGAGCTCGGCGGGGACCGGGCCGGCCGGCGCGAGGACCCGGGTGACCGTCGGCGGCAGGCCCTCCAGGCCGGCGGGATCCTCGGCGAGCACGGCGTCGAAGCACTGGTGGATCGCCTCCGTCCGGGCCGCGTCGAGCCAATGGCCGGCATCGCGCAGATCCAGCCAGCACTGCCGGGTCCCGCGGGCGGAAGCGTGGTAAGCAGTGGAGACAGTCATCCGACAAGCACCCCCGGGGCATGCGACGAAGAGGAGAGAAGGGCAGTGAGCCGCCGCACCATCGCGCCGGGGTCGGGAGCGGTGAAGACGAGCCGCCCGGCCGCGATCCCGCCGGCCCCCGCGCCGACGGCCACGGCGAGCCGGTCGAAGCTGTCGCCGTCCACCGCGCCCCCGGCGGCGAGCACAGGCACCGGGCACCCGCCCACCACCCGCGCCGCAGCGGCCGGCGACGACGGAAGTGCCGTCTTCACGAGATCCGCGCCGAGTTCCGTGGCGACGGCGAGGGCGTGGGCCAGCCGCCCGGGATCCGAGCCCGCCGAGCCGGCATACGAAGCGGCCGGCCGGACGTACATCATGGCGAGCAGGGGAATCCCCCACCGCGAGCAGTCCGCGGCGACCTCGGCCAGATGCCCGACCTGCCGGTCCTCGGTCGCCGAGCCGATGTTGACGTGCACGCTCACGGCGGTGGCGCCCAGGCTGAGCGCCTCGGGAACAGTCGCGACCGGGTACTTCGCGTCGGGGTCCGGGGCGAGCGCGGTGCTGGCGTTGAGGTGCAGCACCAGTGACATGCGGCGGAAACGGGCGGGATCCACGCGGCGCAGGGCGCCCTTGTGCAGGATCACCGCGTCGGTGCCGGCGGCGTCCAGCTGGGCGAGCAGGCCGTCGAGGTCGGGGCGGGCGAGCGGCCCGCTGCCGACGGCGTGGTCGAGCGGCACGACGAGCAGGCCGGGGCCGTCCCGGCGGGACAGCCGGCGCAGCCGCAGCCGCCGGGCGAACGGGATGGTGTCGTCCATGGGAGCGCCTTTCGTCGGACGCGGAGTGACGGTCTGCGTCCGACGCTAGGGACGGGCGCGGCGGCCCGGTACTACTCGTTCCGGTAGGTACCGGACGGCCGCCCGGCGCGCGACTCTGCTGTCATGACGAACGCGTTCGCCCTGCTGCGGAGGGCACCGGACCGGGTCGAGCTGCTGGCGTGCGAGCCCACGGACGCCCCCGGCGACCGGGAGACGCTGACCCTGCTGCCGTACCGGAACGCCGCCGGGGAGGGCGGGAAAGCGACGGTGCTGGCGGTGACCGGACGCGAGGAGATGACGGTCGCCGAGGCAATGCGCCGGCTGCCCGAGGCGCTGCCGCCGCTGCGGGTGCAGGGCTTCGACCGCAGCGACGCCGAGTACGAGTCCATCGTGCGCGACGTGATCGACGGCAACATCGCGCGCGGCGACGGATCCAACTTCGTGGTGCGCCGGACCCTCCGGGCGCGGTACGACGGGTGGTCGCCCGACGCGGCGCGCGCGTTGTTCCGCCGGTTCCTGCCGGCCGAGCGGGGCGCGTACTGGACGTTCGTGGTGCACGCCGGCGGCCGTACCGTCGCGGGCATGTCACCCGAGTGTCACGTGCGCCTGCGGGGCGGCCGGGCGATGATGAATCCGATCAGCGGCACCTGGCGTCTTCCTCCGGCCGGCGCGGATCCCGGCGGCCTCGAACGGTTCCTGGCCGACGGCAAGGAGACCGGCGAGCTGCTCATGGTGCTCGACGAGGAGCTCAAGATGATGGCCCGCGTGTGCGACCGCGGCCTGCCCCGGGTCGAGGGTCCCCGGCTGCGGATGATGTCCCGGCTCGTGCACACCGAGTACGTGATCTCCGGTCCCACCAGCCGCACGCCGGCCGAGGTGCTGCGCCTCACGATGCCGGCCCCGACGGTGACGGGCAGCCCGGTCGCGCGCGCCTGCGAGGTGATCGCCGCGCACGAGGGCACCGACCGCGGGGTCTACGGCGGCGTCCTGGCCCTGAGCAGCCACGGCGAGCTGGACTCGGTCCTGCTGATCCGCACGGCGGAGATCACCGCGGACGGGCGGGTGACGGCCGGCGTGGGCGCGACGCTGGTCCGGGGCTCCGACCCGCGCGCCGAGGCCCGCGAGACCCACGCCAAGGCCGCCGCGCTCCTGGCGGCCCTGCGCGGCGACCCCATTCCCGCGGCACCGAACCCGCACCCCCCGATCACTGCCGCCGTACGCCGTCAGCTGCGCGACCGCAACGCCGGCCTCTCCCGCTTCTGGCTCCACGGGCCGGACGCGACGGGACCCGATCCCCGCCTCGCGGGCCGGCGTCTGGTGATCGTGGACGCCGGCGACGACTTCACCCGGATGCTCGCGCGGATGGCGGGGACGCTCGGCGCCAACGTGCAGGTGCGGAGCTGGCGTGACGGCGTGGCGCCGGAGGCCGACGTCGTGCTGCTCGGCCCGGGACCCGGCGACCCGCTCGACCGGCGGGATCCCCGGGTCGACCGGTTGCACAGCATCGCGCGGTCGCTGCTCGCCGCCCGTACGCCGCTCGTAGCGGTCTGCCTTGGTCATCAGGTCCTCGCTGCGCAACTCGGCTTGCGTATCACCCGTAAGAGTGAACCTGCTCAGGGCGTCCGTGCCGATGTCACGCTCGGCGGACGGCGTTACTCGGTGGGCTTCTACAACTCGTACGCCGCCGTCAGCGCCGGCGACATTCTGGACAGTCCGCTGGTCAGGTGTCCCGTACGGGTGGTGCGGGATCCGGCATCGGGCACCGTGCACGCGCTCGCCGGTCCCGGGATCCGTTCCGCGCAGTTCCACGTGGAGTCGGTGCTCACCGAAGACGGCCCCGGCCTGCTCAGGGGCATGCTGGCGGGCGCCTTGACGGACAGGACGGCCGGCGGCCCGGCGGCCCGATCCGGCGAGGATGCACGTCTGACCATGCGGTGATACAAAAATCATCCGGCCCGTAACCCGCTCCGGAAAGCGCAGCGGAACCGTCCGAACGGGTCTTCAGTGGATCTCCGGAAACGGACAGAATCGCCCCGTAACGCCGAGAACCGGCAAGCCCGCACAACCACAGCAACGCAGGGCACATCGATGCACCGGAACAACCGCACATTTTGGAGCCGGTCCTGAGCGAGCACACTTTCGGCCGCGACGGGGAGCTCGCCGCTCTCCGGGGCGCCCTCGCCGACACCGCGGCGGGCGCCGGTGGGTGCCTGGTGCTGCGGGGCCAGGCGGGGGTCGGCAAGTCGCACCTGCTGCGCGCCACCGTGACGCTGGCCGGGGGCCTCGACGTGGCGGTCGCGCACCGCGAGGCGTTCAAGCTCGACCTCGCCGCGCCCCTGGTCACCCTGGCCGGGGCGCTGCGCGCGTGCACCCAGGAGGCGCCCGAGTTCGGCTGGCTGTTCGAGGGCCCCCGCGGCGAGGAGCCGTTCCGGACCATCGACCGGCTGCGCACCGCGCTGGAGGACTTCGCCGCGCGGCAGCCGCTGCTGGTCGTGATCGACGACGCGCAGTGGATGGACGAGCTGAGCGCGCTGGCCGTACGCGAGCTGGTCCCCGCCCTTGCCTCCGCCCCCGTGTGCTGGCTGCTGGCCGGGCGCCCGGACGGCGGCAGCACCCCGGGCATGCAGACCCTCGACTGGCTCGCCGCGCACCACGCCACCAGCATCGACGTCCCGATCCTGGACGAGGATGCCGTCGCCGGGCTCAGCGCCGCCGTGCTGGGCGCCGACGTGGACAACACCGTGCTCGCGCTGGCCGGCAGCTGCGGCGGCATCCCGCTGCGCGTCACCCAGCTGATGCGGGCCCTGCGCGCCAGCCACCAGGTGCTCATGCAGGCCGGGCGCGCCACGGTGACCGGCGACGAACTGCCGTCCAGCTTCATGGACACCGTCGAGAACGTACTGACCAGCCTGTCGGAGGACGCGCAGTGGCTGGTCCGCGCCACCTCGGTGCTGGACCGCCCGTTCGGCATGGCCGCGGCGGCCCGGCTCACCGGCCGCCCGGGCCCGGCCCTGTTCTCCCCGCTACGCGAGGCGCTCGGCGACTTCCTCACCGACGGCACCGGGCTGACGTTCACCCACGACCTGGTGCGCCAGGCCGTGCGCAACAACCTTCCCCATGCCGTACGCGAACAGCTGCACCGCACCGCCGCCGAGATCGCCCGCGACGAGGGCCGCCCCGCCCTCGAAGTGGCCGAGCACCTGCTGCGCAGCGGTCACGACGGCACCGGCGAGGCCGTGACGATGCTCAGCACCGCCGCCCGGGAGGTCGCCGTGGCCGCCCCGGCCACCGCCGCCGACCTCATGGTGCACGCCCTCGACACCCTCGGCGCCCATGATCCGAAGCGGACGCCGCTGGTCGCCGAGGCCGTCGGGCTGCTCGCCTCGGCCGCCCGCCTCGACAAGGCCCGCGAGCTGGGCGAACAAGCCCTCGCCGCTGGCCTGGACGCCGAGACGGAGGCGAAGCTGCTGCTCGGGCTCGCCGAGGCGTTCAAGCACGCGGGACACAACGAGACCGCCGAGGCGTACGCCGACCGCGCTCTGGCCCTCGAGGCGGTCACCACCGGGACCCGCGCCCGGCTGCACGCCATCCGCGCCCACGCCCGCGTCTACACCGACGATCTCGCCGGGGCCGACGCCGACGGCACGGCCTCCGACGAGCTGGGCCGCGAGGGCGGCGAGTTCGGGGCGGCGGTGTTCGGCCTGACCGCCCGCAGCCTGGCCGCGCAGGCCCAGGGCCGGATGGCCGACGCCTTGGCGCACGCGGCGACCGCGACCCGGCTGGCCGACCAGGCCCGCGGGCACGCCCGCCACCGCCACCCGCGCATCTGGCTGGCCAGCGCGCAGACGACCCTCGACGACTTCACCGGCGCCGAGCAGACCCTGCTGCGCGGCAGCACCGACGCCGACGCGCTGGGCACGGCCTGGGACAAGCCGCTGTGGCACTACTACCGCACCGCGCTGCTGGCCGCCCGGGGCAGGCTCGACGAGGCCGCCGCGGAAGCCGACGCGGGCGTGGACACCGCCGAGCGGCTCACCGCGATCCAGCTGGCCGTGCCGCTGCTCGGGGCCCTGTCGCGGATCTCGGTGCTGCGCGGCGATCTCGTGGCCGCCAACGCCCAGCTCACCCGGATGCGCGCGTTCATCGCCTCGGGCATCACGGCCGCGCCCGAGGACGTGGTCTGGTCCGAGGCCGTCTACCTGCACGCCACCGCCGACGACGAGGCGGCGTACGGGCTGCTGACCGGCCTGTACGAAGCCCTGCCGCACCGCCTCGCCCTGCTCGTGCTGGAGCCCGGCGCCGCCGCGACGCTGGCCGGGGTCGCGCTCGCCGCCGGGGATCCCGCCCGGGCGGCCGCGGTGTCCGAGGCGGCGGCCGAGCTGTCCCGGCGCAACCCCGGCTCCCGCTCGGCCGCCGGCGCGGCGGCGCACGCGGCCGGGCTGGTGCTCGGCGACACCGCGCGGCTGCGGCAGGCCGTCGACGAGTTCCGGCACGCCGGCCGCCCCCTGGCCGTGGCCGCGGCCCTGGCGGATGCGGCCGCCGCCGGGCAGGGCCGCGAGGACCGGGCCGTGCTGGAGAGCTGGTACGACGAGTCGCTGAGCATCGTCACCGACTGCGGCGCCGACGGGGCGCGCCGGCAGCTCGAGGAGCGTCTCGGCGCGTGGCGCGTGACGCCGCCCGACGGCAAGGCGGTCCCCCCGCGGCTGCTGCCCGAGCTGTCCCCGGCCGAGGAGCGCGTCGCCCTGCTGGTGGCCGACGGGCTGACCAACAGCCAGGTGGCCGCCGAGCTCTACCTGTCCCGGCACACTGTGGACAGTCACCTGCGCAAGATCTTCGTCAAGCTGGAGATCAAGCGCCGCGTCGAGCTGGCCGCGCGGGTGGCCGCCCGGCGGCATCCACCGTAGAACCCCGTGGACACGTGATAGCCGCACGCCCGGATCCGCCCCAGCATGGCCCTGTCAGGCCGTCCGGGGGAAGGAATCCCATCATGACCACGCTGCGCACGCCCGTCCTCATCGTCGGGGCCGGCGTCGCCGGTTCGGTGCTCGCACTGGAACTGGCCCACCACGGCGTGCGGAGTACGGTCGTCGAGCGCTCGGCGAAGCCCCCGCATCAACCCGGCCTCGCCCTGGTCAGCGGGCGCAGCATGGAGTTGCTGCGCCGCCTCGGGCTCACCGGCTGGATCCGCGGGCACGGGCTCGACCCCGACTCCCCCGCCGACGTGATCTGGACGCGGCGCCTCGACCAGCCGCCCGTGCACGTGTCGCAGATGCCCTCGGCCAACGAGCTGCGCCGCGCGTACGCCGGGAGCACCGACGGCACGCCGCCCGTCGAGCCGTACTCGCTGCTGCCGGCCGAGCTGCTGATCGCCGGGCTGCGCGAGGCGGTCCGCGGCAGCGAGCTGGTCGACCTGCGGGAGGGCTGGACGTTCGCCGACCTGCGCCCCGAGCCCACCGGCACGGTCGCCACGCTGCTCGAGGCGGGCACGGGCACCCGGCACGTGGTGCAGGCCGGCTTCCTCGCCGGGTGCGACGGCGCGCAGAGCACCGTACGCCGCTGCCTGGGCGTGCCGATGGAGCATCTGACGCCGCCCGTGCACCACTGCACCGTGTGGTTCCGGAGCGCGGACGTCGCCCGTACGACGGCGCATCCCTGCACGGTGATCGCGGGCGACGTCACCCTCACCTGGCACCACGACCGGCAGCTGTGGATCGGGCACCTGCCGCTGTCGGCCGAGGAGGCCGCCCTGCCCGACCCGGCCGTGCTGCTGGCCCGCCTGGGCATCCGCGCCGGGACCGCCGAGGTGCTCGGGGTCGCCCAGTCGGAGGAGGCGCTGCGCGTCGCGGCGGCGTACCGGCAGGGCACGGTGTATCTGGCGGGTGAATCGGCGCACCGGTTCCATCCCGCCGGGGACACCGTGGACACGTGCGTGGGCGACGCGGTGGACCTGGGCTGGAAGCTGGCCGCGACCGTACGCGGCTGGGGCGGCCCGGCGCTGCTGGCCAGCTACGAGGACGAGCGCCGCCGCCGCGCGCTGATCGACCGCGAGCTGGTGGCCCGGGCGCTGGAGACCCGGCACCGCTTCGGACGGCTGGCCGCGGCGGGCGCCTCGACCGAGGTCCTGGCCGGGGTGCTCAGCCAGGAGGCGCCCCAGGTGGACGTCGCCGGCACGGCCGAGGCGGGGGCCCGGCTGCCCGCCGTCCGGCTGCCCGGCGGGGCCAACCTCTTCGACCGGCTGGGTCCGCAGCTCACGCTGGTGGACCTGACCGAGGAGCGGACGGGCGAGCCGATGGTCGCCGCCGCCGGCAAGCGCGGGATCCCGATGACCCACCTGACGCTCGAGGACGCGACCGTGCGCGCGAACCTGCTCAGCCGCCTGGTGCTCGTGCGCCCGGACCAGCAGGTGGCGTGGGGCGGCGACCACGCGCCGGCCGACTGGGACCGCGTCCTGGACGCCGTGACCGGTCGTGTCCGCCAGGACCACGTGAACGCGTGATGCGGCCGGCGCCCCCGGCCGGTCACTCTCGAATCGCCTCCAGCCGACGTGAAAGGGACACACCGCGATGTCGTCGATGATCACAATGGACCTGCAGCACACCGTCATCGGTGACTGGCACGCCCGGCTGTCCGCCAACCGGTCGCCGCGCCGCAACCACTGGCACACCAAGATCGTCTACTTCCAGGCGGTCGCCGAGCTCCTCGCCGCCCGCCCCGGCGCCCCGCTCACCTGGAAGAGCGTCGTCGGCGCGGCCCGCCCCTACGGCTGCCGCAGCACCTTCTACGAGGTCGCCGGCGCCCACGCCCGGCACCGCATGGTCGACGACCTGATCGCCGCCGGCAGCCCGGACGCCATCCAGCTCGCCCTGCGCTACCTGCGCACCGACCCCGTCGAGCAGCTCATCGACGAGACCAAGGTCTGGTCCTACTGGCCGTACCGCACCCGCCTGCTCGACCGCCTGACCGGCGCGAACCTGACCCCCGAGCAGCAGGAAAACGAACTGGCCGACAGCGTCCGCACCTGGGCCCGCCGCCACGAGGCCCTCGCCGCCGCCGTCAACCACAGCCCGCCCGCCTGCGCCGTCGAAGACCTGACCGTCCTGCACCAGGGCCGCCTCGCCGCCCTGCGCGCCGCCGGCAAACTCTCCGAGATCCTCCGCGGCGCCTGACCCGGGACCGCCACGACGCCGGGCGCGGCTTGGTCGTGGCGCCGGCCGGTCATCATGGGTACGTGACCCGCACGTACCGCCACTGGCCATGGATCGTCGTCAACGCCGCCATCCTGCTCGGGGTGGCGGCGTTGATGGTGACCCTGGTCGTGCGGGCCGTGCGCGCCCCCGGCTTCGAGCTCGTCGTCACCACGACGCTCGCCGAGGTGCTGCTGGCCGTCATCGCGCTGCTGCTGGTCCGCAGCCGGCGCATCCGCACCGAGATCGACGACACGGCCGTCACCCAGCACTGGGTGACGCGCAGCTTCCGGATCCCCTTCGACGAGATCACCGCGGTCGAGGTCACCCCGGAGTGGGGTCGCTGGTTCCTCCGCATCCGCTGCGGCGAGCGCACCTACGAGGTCATCCCCTGCCACAACATCATGTTCTCGATCCGTCCCGCCAATCGGCCGCCCCGCGCCCTGTCCGCCGTGCTCGACGATCTCGAACTCCGCCTCGCCGCCCGCTGACCGGGGTTCGCGGTGTCACGCCGCGCGTCCCGCACGGTCAGAGGCGGCCGGCGCGGAGGAGGGGCAGGAGGTGGTCGGTGAGGAGGGGAGCCAGTTCGAGGTCGCCCGGGGCGAGGAGGTCGACCCAGCGGGCCTCCTCGAGCTCGGCCAGCGGCACGACCGCGGTGGGCGACGGCGCCGTGTAGACGTCGGCGTCGATCAGGAAGCCGGTCTCGTTGGCGGCCCGGGCGGTGAAGCGGCCGACGTGGGTCAGGTCGGCCGGGCTGACGCCGAGGTCCAGCTCCTCCTCGAGCTCGCGGACGAGGGCCTCGGCGGGGGCCTCACCGGCTTCGAGCTTGCCGCCGGGCTGCATGAAGGCGGTGGTGCCGCGCTTGCGGACGAGCAGCCATCGGCCCTGCGGGTCACGGATCACGGCGGCGACGATGCGCAGGGTGGGCACCCGGCGATCATAATCAGCCGGGAGCAGTTCCCCGGAAACCCCCAAGCACCGAAAAATACTCATATACGGTACGGCCTGAGCAGTCTCGACCGGGGACGAGGCAGGCATGCTGCGAGTACATCGGGCCGAACGGGCGGACCGCCTCGCCGACGCGCTGGCCGGCGTCCTGGGCGAGCGCCTCGGCGATCCCTTCACCCCCGAGGTCGTCGGCGTCCCGTCGCGCGGCGTCGAGCGGTGGCTCGCCCAGCGCCTGAGCCACCATCTCGGCACCGGGCCGGGCCGCGGCGGCGTGTGCGCGAACGTCGAGTTCCCCGGCGTACCCGAGCTGATCGGCCGCGCCACCGACAAGGCGGACACCGACGCCCCGCGCGAGGATCCCTGGCACCCCGACCGGCTCGTCTGGCCGGTGCTCGACGTCATCGACCGGTCGCTGCACGAGGACTGGTGCCGCCCGCTCGCGGCCTACCTGGACGGCGACGAGATCCGCCGCGGCCGCCGCTACGCCACCGCGCGTCACCTCGCCGGCCTCGTCAGCTCGTACGCCCTGCACCGCCCCGAGATGCTGCGGCAGTGGACCGCGGGCACGGACGCCGGCATCCCCGCGGACCTGCGCTGGCAGCCCGAGCTCTGGCGCCGCCTGACCCGGCAGCTGCCCGAGCCGGACCCGGCCACGCGGCTGCGGACCGTGCGCGAGCTGCTGCACGCCGACCCGGACGTCTCCTCCCTGCCGGGCCGCGTGTCGGTCTTCGGTCCCACCCGGCTGCCCGCCGCGCACATCGCCGTCCTCGCGGCCCTCGCCGAGCACCGCGACGTCCATCTCTGGCTGCCGCATCCCTCGCCCGCGCTGTGGGAGGCCCTGCGCCCGTACGCCCACCAGCGCCCCCGCCTCCCGAGACGCGCCGACCCGACCACCGCCGTCCCCCGCCACCCGCTGCTCGCCTCGCTCGGCCGCGACGCCCGGGAGCTGCAACTCCTCCTCGCCGCGCCGGGCGTCCCGATCGAGGACCGCCACTACCCCGCCGGAACCGACCGGCCCGCCACACTGCTGAGCCGTCTGCAACAAGCCATCGCCCGGGACGAGCCACCCGCCGCGACGACGAGCGACGCCAGCGACGACGACCGCAGCGTCCAGGTGCACGCCTGTCACGGCCCCGGCCGCCAGGTCGAGGTGCTGCGGGAGATCGTGCTGCACCTGCTCGCCGCCGATCCGGCCCTCGAACCGCGGGACATCCTCGTCATGTGCCCGGACATCGAGACGTTCGCCCCGCTGGTGTCCGCGTCGTTCGGGCTGGGATCCGAGGCGGCGCACCCCGCACACCGGCTGCGGGTCAAGCTGGCCGACCGGGCGCTGCGCCAGGTGAACCCGCTGTTCGGGGTGGCGGCGCGGCTGCTCGAGCTCGCCGGCGCCCGGGTGAGCGCGGCGCAGGTCCTCGATCTGGTCGCCGCGGCGCCCGTACGCCGGCGTTTCGGCCTGCGCGACGACGACCTGGACCGCCTCCGCGACCTGGTGGTGCAGTCGGGCGTGCGCTGGGGCCTGGACGCCGCGCACCGGGCGCGGTGGCAGCTCGACGGGGTGCGCCCGAACACGTGGGAGGCCGGGCTGGACCGCGTCCTGCTGGGCGTGGCGATGGGCGAGGACGAGCTGGGCTGGCTGGGCACGGCGCTGCCGCTCGACGACGTCGACGCCGGCGACGTGGACCTCGCGGGCCGGCTCGCCGAGTTCGTCGACCGGCTGACGACCGCGCTGACCAGCCTGTCCGGCGAGCATCCGCCGCAGGTGTGGCTGGATGCGCTGGTCACGGCGGTGGATGCGCTGACCGCGGTGCCGGATGCGGACTCGTGGCAGGTGACGCAGCTGCGGGCGGAGCTGACGAGTGAGCCGGTCGGCACCACGCTCACGCTGCCGGACGTACGCTCGCTGCTGGACGAACGGCTGCGCGGCCGGCCGACCCGGGCCAACTTCCGCACCGGCGACCTGACGATCTGCACGATGGTCCCGATGCGCTCGGTGCCGCACCGCGTGGTGTGCGTGCTGGGCCTCGACGACGGGGTCTTCCCGCGGTCGTCCGGGGTGGACGGCGACGACGTGCTCGCCCGCGATCCCTGTGCCGGCGAGCGGGATCCGCGCGGCGAGGACCGCCAGCTGCTGCTCGACGCGATCATGGCGGCGACGGACCGGCTCGTCCTGCTCTACTCGGGCGCCGACGAGCGGACGAACGCGCCCCGCCCGCCGGCCGTCCCCCTCGACGAGGTGCTGGACGTCCTGGGCACAACCGTCGTCCGCCACCCGCTGCAGCCCTTCGACCGGCGCAACTTCGCCGCGGAGGCGCCGTTCAGCTTCGATCCGGTGGCGCTGGCCGGGGCTGCCGCCGGGGCCGGGCCGCGCCGGGCCGATCCGCCGTTCCTGCCCGCTCCCCTGCCACCCGTCCCGGGCGACGTCCTCGCCCTGGACGACCTACGGTCCTTCGTGGAGCATCCGACGCGGGCGTTCCTGCGGCGGCGGCTGGGGCTCAGCTTCTTCACCGACGACGCCGACCCCGGCGAGGGGCTGCCCGTCGAGCTGGACGGCCTGCAGCGCTGGGCGGTCGGCGAGCGGCTGCTGCGGGCCCTGCTGCGCGGCGCCGACCTGGACCGCTGCGTGCAGGCCGAATGGCGGCGCGGCACGGTGCCGCCGGGTCCCCTCGGACGGCGGCTGCTGCAGGCGATGGCCGACGAGGTGGCGCCGCTCGCGGCCGCGGCGCGGACCCACCTGACGGGTACGCCCACCGCCCTCGACCTGTCCCTGAAGCTGCCGGACGGACGCCGCCTCGACGGAACGGTGTCCGGCGTGCACGGGCACTGTGCCGTCGCGGTCTCGTACGCCCGGATCAGCCCGAAGCACCGCCTCCGCGCGTGGCTGACCTTGCTCGCCCTGACCGCCGCCCGGCCCGGCACCCCGTGGCAGGCCGTCACCCTCGGGCGGGGCGCCGGCGGGGTGCGCCGCTGCACGTACGGCCCGCTCGATCCGGAGACCGCCCGGCAGACCCTGCACGATCTGGTGAGCCTGCACGACGAGGGGCTGCGGGAGCCGTTGCCGCTGCCGGCGAAGAGCTCGCACGCGTACGCCCGATGCCGGCTGCGCAACGGCAGCGTGGAGACCGCGCACACCAAGGCCGCCGCCGAGTGGTCCCGGTTCCGGGGCGCCGGCGAGAACGAGGACGCGGGCCACGTCCTGGTGCTCGGCGACCACGCCCCCTTCGAGCGGCTGCTGGCGACGGCGGGCACGACCGAGCCTACCCGGTTCGGGGAGCTGGCCATGCGGCTGTGGCGGCCCCTGTGCGCCGCCGAGCGCGAGGACCAGCCGTGACGGCCACCCTGACCCGGGGCGTCGCCGCGTTCGACATCGGGGGCGAGCTGCCGACGGGGACGGTGGTGCTGGAGGCGAGCGCGGGCACCGGCAAGACGTTCACCATCGCCGCGCTGGCCACCCGCTACGTCGCCGAGGGCCGGGCGAGCCTGGACGAGCTGCTGCTGGTCACCTTCGGCCGGGCGGCGACGGCGGAACTGCGGCAGCGCGTCCGGGAGCACCTGGTATCCGCGGAACGCGGCCTGGCGTGCGCATCCACGAGAGCGGGGACAGGCCCGGCCGACATGCCGCCGGAGGAGGTCGCCCGGCGGCGGGCCCGGCTGGCCGCGGCGATCGCCGGCTTCGACGCGGCCACGATCGCCACGACCCACCAGTTCTGCCACGAGGTGCTGGCGAGCCTCGGCGTCGCCGCGGACACCGACCGGGACGCTGTGTTCGTCGAGGACCCGGACGACCTGGTGGTCGAGGTGGCCGACGACCTCTACCTGCGCAAGTACGCGCACCCCGGCGCCCCGGCGCCGGCCCTGTCCCGGGAGTGCGCGCTGGACGTCGCGCGGCAGGCGGTCGCGGACAGCCAGGCCCGCCTCGAGCCGTGCTCGGCGCCGCCCGGCAGTGAGGCCGAGGCGCGCTACCGGTTCGCCGAGGCCGTACGCCGCGAGGTCGCGCACCGCAAGCGCACCCGGCGCCTGACGGGATACGACGACATGCTCACGGGACTCGCCGCCGTGCTCACGGATCCCGTCCGCGGGCCGGAGGCGTGCCGGCGGCTGCGCGAGCGGTACCGGGTGGTGCTGGTCGACGAGTTCCAGGACACCGACCCGGTGCAGTGGACGATCGTGCGCACGGCGTTCCACGGCCACGCGACGCTGGTGCTCATCGGGGATCCCAAACAGGCCATCTACGCGTTCCGGGGCGCCGACGTGGTCAGCTATCTCGCCGCGGCCGGCGCCGCACCGCACCACGCGACGCTCGCGACCAACTGGCGCAGCGACGCCCCGGTGCTGGCCGCCTTCGAGACGGTGCTCGGCGAGGCGGCGCTGGGAGACGACCGCATCGCCGTACGCCCGGTGGCCGCCGCCCACGCCGCCCGGCGCCTGCAGCCGGGCGCACCGTTGCGGATCCGCTTCGTGCCCCGCGCCGGCCTCCCGGCGAACAAGAGCGGTCTCGTGGCGACCGACGCCGCCCGGGAGGCGATCGCCCGGGACCTGACCGCGGACCTGGTCGCCCTGCTGAGCGGCGGCACCCGGCTGGGCGACCGGGAACTCGCGCCCGGCGACGTGGCGGTGCTCGTCCGGACGCACCGGCAGAGCCAGCAGGTGCACGACGCGCTCACCGCCGCCGGGGTGCCGGCCGTGCTCGCGGGCACCACGAGCGTCTTCGGCACGGTCGCCGCCCGCGACTGGCTGGCCCTGCTGGAAGCCCTCGAACAGCCGCACCGCGGGACGCGGGTCGCGGCTGCCGCGCGTACCGGCCTGGTGGGATGGACGACCGGGCAGCTGGCCGGCGCCGGGGAGCGGGAGTTCGAGGAACTGGGTGTCATCCTGCGCGGCTGGGCCGGGCTGCTCGCCACGCGCGGGGTCGCGGCGCTGCTGGAGGCCGTGACCGCGGCCGGGATGCCGGCCCGGCTGCTGGCGTGGCGCTCGGGCGAACGGCATCTGACCGATCTGCGCCACGTCGGCATGGCCCTGCACACCGCGGCGACCGAGGGCGCGCTGGGGCTGACGGCGATCGCCGAGTGGCTGCGCCGGCGCATCGACGAGGCCCCGCACGACGTGAGCCTGGAACGCAGCCGGCGCCTGGAGTCCGACGCGGACGCCGTGCAGATCCTCACCGTGC
This sequence comes from Actinoplanes oryzae, assembly GCF_030757795.1. GTDB lineage: Bacteria > Actinomycetota > Actinomycetes > Mycobacteriales > Micromonosporaceae > Actinoplanes. The sequence continues at coordinate 24,501 of NZ_JAUQWH010000006.1, read as the reverse complement.
ATGCCAGCAAGGGGCTGGAGTATCCCGTCGTCTACCTGCCCTTCGCGTGGGACCGGCACGTCGGCAGGCCCGATCTGCTGCACCTGCACGACGACACGGGCGCCCGCGTGCTCGACGTCGGGGGGCCCACCGGGCCCGGCTACGCCACCGGGGCCGCGCGACACCAGGCCGAGGACGGCGGCGAGGACCTGCGGCTGCTCTACGTGGCCCTCACCCGGGCCGCGTGTCAGGTCGTCACGTGGTGGGCGCCCACCGCGAACACCAAGGCGTCGGCGCTGCACCGGTTCCTCTTCGGTCGTCCGGCCGCTGGGCAGACCCCGAAGCCGGAGTACCCGGTGCCCGATGACGCCACGGCCTGGGCGCACCTGCAGTCGCTCGCCGGCCCGGCGGTCGCCGTGGAACGGGTGGTGCCGGCGCCGCCGGTACGCCTGCCTGCCCCGGAGATCGCCCGCCCGGCGCTGGCGGCCGCGCAGTTCTCGCGGTCGCTGGACTTCGGGTGGCGGCGGACGTCGTACTCGCGGCTGACCGCCGGGGTCCACGAGGCGCCCGGGGTCGGCAGCGAACCGGACACCGGCGTCATCACCGACGAGGAACTCATATCCCTTCCGGACACGGAGGGATCCGGTGAGCATTCGCCGATGGCCGATCTGCCGAGCGGTGCCTCCTTCGGCACGTTGCTGCACACGATCCTGGAGGACCTCGACGTCACCTCGCCCGCCCTGCCCGCCGAGCTCACCGCCCGCGCGGCCGAGCTGCTGGCCCGCACGGCGCTGACGGTCGAGCCCGGCGAGCTGGCCGCCGCCCTGCTGCCCGCGCTGCACACCCCGCTCGGACCGCTGGCCGGCGGGCGGGCCCTGGCGGACTTCGCCCCGGCGGACCGGCTGGCGGAGCTCGACTTCGAGCTGCCCCTCGACGGCGGCGACCGGTCCCGCGACACCGCGCCCGTCACGCTGGGCGCGCTGGGCGACGCGCTCGCCCGCCATCTCGCCCAGGACGACCCCCTTGCCGGGTACGCCGACCAGCTGCGCGCCCCGGGCCTCGGCGACCAGCGGCTGCGCGGCTATCTGACCGGCAGCGTCGACGCCGTGCTCCGGCTGCCCGGGCCCCGGTACGTCGTCGTGGACTACAAGTCGAACTGGCTCGGCGAGCCCGGGCAGCCCCTCACGCTCCACCACTACCGCCCGGCGGCCCTGACCCGGGCGATGATCGCCGCCCACTATCCGCTGCAGGCCCTGTTGTACGCCGTCGCCCTGCACCGGTATCTGCGCTGGCGGCAACCGGGATACGACCCGGCGCGGCACCTCGGCGGCGTGCTCTACCTGTTCCTGCGCGGCATGGCCGGGCCGGACACGCCCGCACCGGCCGGCGTCCCGTACGGCGTCTTCAGCTGGCAGCCCCCGGCGGCGCTGATCGTGGAACTGTCCGACCTGCTGGACGGCGTCTCATGACCGTCCTGCTCGCCCGGCGCGCCACCGGGCTGCTGCAGCAGTTCAACGCGGCCGGGATCCTCGGCCTCGCCGACGTGCACACCGCCCGCCGCGTCGCCGCCCTCGGCGGCGAGCCCGACGAGACCGTGCAGCTGGCCGTCGCGCTGACCGTCCGCGCGCTGCGGCTCGGCTCGGTGTGCCTGGACCTGCCCCGCGTGCACCTGACCACCGTCACCGACGAGCCGGTCGCCCTGCCGTGGCCCGAGCCGCGGGCCTGGCTCGCCGCCTGCCGCCGGAGCCCGCTCGTGACGGCCGATCAGGGCCCGGTGCGGCTGGTCGGCGAGCTGCTCTATCTGGACCGCTACTGGCGGCAGGAGGACCAGGTACGCCACGAGCTGCTGACCCGCGCCGCCGCACCCGGCCCCGCCGTCGATCACGCCCGGCTGCGCGCCGACCTCGACCGGCTCTTCCCCGCCGACGGCGGATGCCAGCGCCTCGCCGCGGCCGTCAGCACGCTGCGCCCGGTGTCCGTGCTCGCGGGCGGCCCCGGCACCGGCAAGACCACCACCATCGCGCGCCTGCTGGCCGTCCTCGCCGCGCAGCCCGGCGGCCCGCTGCGCATCGCGCTCGCCGCGCCCACCGGCAAGGCCGCCGCCCGGCTCGAGGAGGCCGTCCGCGAGGTGACCGCCACGCTCCCCGGCGCCGACCGGGCCGCGCTCGGCGACCTGCACGCGTCCACCATCCACCGGCTGCTCGGCCGCCGGCCCGGCTCGCACACGCGCTTCCGGCACGACCGGAGCAACCGCCTGCCGTACGACGTGGTGGTCGTCGACGAGACGAGCATGGTGTCGCTGACGCTGATGGCCCGGCTGCTGGAGGCCGTACGCCCGGAGGCCCGCCTCGTCCTGGTCGGCGACCCGGACCAGCTCGCCTCGGTGGAGGCCGGTGCCGTGCTCGGCGACATCGTCCGCGCCGGGGGCCCGCCCGAGCCCGCGCTCCACGAGGCCCTCGCCGGCCTCCTCGAACCCGGGCAACAGGTGGTCAACGGCGTCGTCACGCTCACCCGGACGTGGCGCTTCGGCGGTGCGATCGCCGCCCTGGCCACGGCCGTCCGTACGGGCGATGTGGACGCCGCCCTCGACGTGCTCGCCTCCGGAGATCCCGCCGTCGTCTTCACGGGTCCCGATGACGTCGACGGCCTCCGCTCGGACACCCTCGCCGCCCTGGGCGCGGTCACCGGCGCGGCCGTCGCCGGGGACGCCGCCGCCGCGCTGGCCGCCCTCGACGCCCACCGGGTGCTGTGCGCGCACCGCGAGGGCCCGTACGGCGTGACCCGCTGGACCCGCGAGATCGCCCGCTGGCGGGGCGTGGACGCCACCGCCGACCTCGACCCCGGCCGGCCGTTGCTGATCACCGCCAACGACTACGACTCCGGGCTCTACAACGGCGACACGGGTGTCATCGTCGACACGCCCGACGGTATGCGGGCGGCCTTCGCGCGGGGCGGGACACCGGTGCTCGTACCCCCGTCGCGGTTGTCGTCGGCCGAAACCCTCTACGCCCTGACCGTGCATCGCAGCCAGGGCAGCCAGTTCGGCAAGGTCTCGCTGATCCTGCCGGAGGCCGGCTCGCCGCTGCTGACGCGCGAGCTGCTCTACACCGCCGTGACGCGCGCGCGGACCGGTCTGCGGATCCTCGGCACCCCGGACGGGATCCGCGCCGCCGTCGAGCGCCCGGTCGCCCGCGCCACCGGCCTGCGCGACAGCCTGGCGGCCCCGACGTCGAACGGGGGACGCGAAACGCCCACCCCGGGGTGATCATCAGCGTGCCGAGCTGGGCGTCTCCCGGTGCGGCGGGGCATCGTACGGGGATGTTCGCCGCCGTTGTGCCGACCGTCGCCCTGCTGCTGGCCGCCCTGCCCGCCCCGGCCGCTGCCCGGCAGGGACCGGATCCCGCTGCCGCCGCCCGCCTGCACGCGACCTGGCACGCCGGACCCATCGCGGGCACGATCGGATCCAGCCCCACGTACGCCGGCGGATCCGTCTACTACACCGAGGACGCCCAGCCCGCGACCGCCCCGGGCACCGCCGTGCGGATCACCCGCCGCGACGCCGCCACGGGCGCCCGGCTGCCGTTCGCCGCCGACCCCGTGGCGACGCTGTTCCTCACGCGACCGCTCGCCGCCGGGGGACGGATCCTGACGCTCAGCGCGTACGAGCGGGCGCGGGTCAAGGCGACCGTCCGGGCGTACACATCGGAGGGCCGGACCGCCTGGAAGCGTGACCTGCCCGGCGAGAAGTTCCCCACCGAGCTCGTCGCGGCCGGCCCGCTGGTCCTCGCGGCGGCCGAGACCGGCTGCGACCGGCCCGGCGCCACGGGCTGCGCGCACACCACCGTCACCGCCTGGTCGGCCGCGGACGGCACCCCGGCCTGGCAGCGCACCCTCGCCGGCGGCTCCCCGCGCCTGGCCTCGGCGGCCGGCCGTCTCGCGATCCACCTGCTGCCCCCGACGGGTACGCCCGCCACCGGCACGCTGCACGGCCTCGACGCCGCCACGGGCCGCCGGCTGTGGTCCCGCTCCCGCGTGCCGGAGGGCGTCCTGGCCACCGACGCCGCCGCGGTCTATGTCGCCGCGGGCCGCGTGCAGGCCTTCCGGGCCACGGACGGCAAAATCCGCTTCAGTACGCCACCCGCCCGCTACACCGACGTCACCGCCGGCCGCGCCGGGATCTACGCCGCCACCGCCACCCGGCGCGTCGTCGCCCTCGACCCCCGGGGCCGCACCCGGTGGACCTCCCCCGCCCGCCCGACCGGCCCCCTCACCGCCGCCACCGGCGTCCTGTGGTTCCAGCACCACCCCGGCGCCGACACCGAGCCGACCTACCTGGCCGCCGTCGACACCCGCACCGGCCGCCGCCTGCGCACCCTCGAAGTCAGCAAGGGCTACAGCCCCGGCGCCGTCGCCGTGGGCGCCGGCCGCGTCTTCACGACCGCCTACCTGACCCAGGTCCGCGCCTACGCTCCCGAGTAACATCCGGCGGTGCCCACCGATCTGCGCGCCGTCCTCCGAGCCGCCCCGGCGGACCTGAAGACCTACTTCGCCACGTACACCGGCCGCCACTTCGAGCAGCTCGGCGGCGGCGGTGACCGGCGGGAAACCCGCGACACCATCACCGCGACCGACCTGGTCGCCGTGACGATGCTCAGCGTCAGCGTCCCCGCCGCGGTCGCCGCCGACCTGCTCGAGGGTCAGCTCGGCCGCGACCTCTCCCGCCACCTGACGGAGATCCCGGCGGACGTGTCGCTGGGCACGCCCGAGGCGGCGGGTCACGTCCGGCCCGGGTCGCCCGCCGACAAGGCCTGGCAGCTGCTCAAGACCCAGGACGGGGTCGGCTGGGTCACCGCCGGCAAACTCCTCGCCCGCAAGCGTCCCAAGCTGATCCCCGTCTGGGACCGGGTCGTCCGCTGCCAGCTCGCCCTCCCCGGCGACGTCTGGCGCACCCTCGACACCACCCTGGCCGACCCGGCCGTGCGCACCGACCTGGCCGCGCTCCGCGACAACGCCGGCCTACCCCCCGAGGTCACCCTCCTGCGCATCCTCGACGTCGCCCTGTGGATGCGCCACCACAAGCAGCACCGCGACGCCGCCTGCCCGGGCTACGCCACCGTCTCGTCCTCAACGACATCACCGTAGGGGTAGCCGATCCACGGTCCCGGGCCCTCGGCCGGACAACGGTCGTCGATCGCCTTCTTGACCACGACGTAGTCCGCGGCACCCCATGGTGCCATCCCGCCACCGGCGCCGCCTGTCACCGCCCGCGCTCCGCAGCCTCCCCGGCCACGAGGTGGCCCACGCTCGTCGCTGCTGGTGGCTTGCCTGCGAGTGGGTGCCAGGTCATGACGCGCAGGCGCCATTTTGGGGACGTGGGCGCACACAGCCGGCACGGCGCGCCGGAGGATGGGACGCATGAACAACGAGCCTCCGGCAGGGTCACCGATCCTCAGCATTCAGCGCGGTGACGCGGCAGAAGTCGAGAAGCGGCCGACCCATTCCCATCCCGAGCCGGTGCTGCTGGGTAGCACGAGCGCGACCTTGATGGGTACCGCCGGGTCTCGGGACTGGTTGATCCCGCCTGGTTACGGGCTCTGGGTGCCGGGCGACGTCGAGCACGGCGGCCGGGTGTTGCACGACGGCGATCTGTCGATCCTTCACCTCGACGCGGAACGCTGCCCCATCGCCTGGACCGAGCCCACCGGCGTCACCGTCGGGCCGCTCCTTCGCGAACTGATCACCCACCTGATCCGGACCGCGCCGGACGATGCGAGCCGCGGTCCGAGTGAGGCCCTCCTGTTCGCGCTGCTCAGTCCCTTGCCGGCGACTGACATTCAGATTTCGGTGCCCACGGACCCGCGTGTGCGCGCCATCGCCGAGCGGCTCCTGGCCGACCCTGCCGACACACGCGAACTCACCGACTGGGCCGACGAGGTCCATGCCGGCGCGCGCACACTGTCACGGCTGTTCCCGGCCCAGACGGGTCTGACCTTCGCGGACTGGCGGACCCGGGTCCGGATCCGCGCCGCCATCCGGCTGCTCGGACAGGGTGCTGCTGTCAACACGACCGCCCGAGCCGTCGGCTACCGCCGGCCGAGCGCCTTCATCAGCGCTTTCCGCCGCATCACCGGATACACACCCGGCGCCTACATCAAGGCCGATCCGGGCGAAACGGATCCACCGTTGTACCGGTGAAATGCCCCGTCCCGGACGACGGCGCGTACGCGACATCGGTTGACCGCCACCCGCGCGACAGCCCACCTAGGTTGCTGGAGAGAAACGTCCGTCATACCGAAAGGGACTTCCCGTGCAGCGACACATCGCGTTTGTCGGCCGTGACGGGGCCGGTCACATCAACCCGACCCTTCCCGTCGTGGCCGAACTGGTCCGTCGTGGCCACCGCGTCACCTACGCCGCCGGTGACGCCTACGGCGACGCGGTCGAGCAGGCCGGGGCCCGGCATCTGCCGCTGCCCGCCAACGACTTCGGCGGCGGCCGGGCAGGACAGCAGTCGCTGACCGGTGCGGACCTAGACCCGGCCGCGATGATCGCGCGGATGCTGCTGGCACGGACCGAACGCGAATTCCCGGTCCTGCGCGACGGACTCGCGGCTGACCGGCCGGACGCGATCTGTTACGACGCCAGTTCGCTGTCCGGTGCCATGGTCGCCGACCTGCTCGATGTCAAGACCGTTCAGCTGCGGCCTACCTTCGCAGCCAATGAGCACTACAACCCCCTCCAGGAGTTCATCCCCGATCCGGGCCGCCGGGCCGCCGGCATCGCCGCGGCGGACAAGCAGGTACAAGCGTTCGCGGAACCGCTCGGCGTCTCCGGGAAGCCGGCCACCGTCTTGAACTCCGGCGCCGCCGACCTGACCGTCGTCTTCCTGCCCCGACGTTTCCAATACGCAGGTGAGACCTTCGACGAGCGATACGTCTTCGTCGGCCCGACGGCGTACACCCGGACGGCCGCGGACCCCTGGAAGGCGCCCGTGGCCGGCACCCGGCTGCTGTTCATCGCCCTCGGCACCATGATGAACGAACACCCGGAGTTCTTCCGCCTCTGCATCCGGACGTTCGGCGGCACCGCCTGGCGGGTCGCCATGGCCATCGGGAACCGCGTCAACCGCGATGACCTGGGCCCGCTACCGGCCAACTTCGACGTACGCCCGTACTTTCCACAACTCGAGGTGCTGCGGCACGCCACCGCGTTCGTCACCCACGCCGGCATGAACTCGACCATGGAGGCTCTGCTCAACGGGGTGCCGACCGTGTGCGTGCCGCAGATGCCCGAGCAAGCGGCCAACGCCCGCCGCATCCAGGAGCTGGCCCTGGGCGTACACCTGACTGAGATCACGTCCGCCGCCCTGCTCGACGCGGTGACCGAAGTCGAAGACAGCGAACCGATCCACAAGAACCTGGCCGCGATGCGAGACCTGCTCCACGCTGCCGGCGGAGCGCTCACGGCCGCCGACGCCATTGAAAAGCTGATCTCCGGGGCTTCGGTAGCAAGCCTTCGGTAGCAGGACGACGGCGGCCCCGATCGGCTCCCGCGCCGTCCGGGACCGCGGATGAGGCAGCACCGGGGGCTGTGATCTGCCGGGCAGCGCGAGAGGGCCGTCCCGGCCTAGGGTCGCGGCTATGAGCTTCGACAGCGCGGCGCGCGCGTTTCTGCGGGAGCACGGGGCGGAGGCGATCGAGCATCCGGGCGGCACGCTCTACGCCCACCTGTGCCGGGTGGAGGAGCGGCTGGCGGAGTTCGGGGCCGCCGAGGAGGTGCAGCTGGCCGGGCTCACGCATGCGACCTACAGCACGGACGGCTTCGACCTGGCGCTTGTCCCGTGGACCGAGCGGGAGCCGCTGCGGGCGGTGATCGGGGCGGAGGCCGAGGAGCTGGTCTACCTGTACGGCGCCTGCGAGCGGCGGCTCAGCTGGCCGGAGCTGGCCGAGACCGGCACCGTGCACGACCGGTTCACCGGCCGCGAGACGGTGCTCGCGCCGGAGCGGGTCGGGCCGTTCGTGGATCTGAGCATCGTCAACGAGCTCGACGTCATCGAGCAGAACCCGGGGCTGCTCGACAAGCACGGCACCTATTTTCGTACCCTCTTCGCGGCCTGGGCGCCGGTGACGTCGCCCGGGATCCGGCGGGTTGTGGAGGGGATGTAGTGCAGATCGATCTGGTGGCCCTGATCGTGGACGAGTACGATCCCGCGATCGACTTCTTCACCGGCGTGCTCGGGTTCGAGCTCGTGGAGGACTCGCCGTCGCTGACGAACGACGGGCGGCCGAAGCGGTGGGTGGTGGTGCGTCCGCCCGGGGCGCAGACGGGACTGCTGCTGGCCCGGGCGGACGGGGAGCACCAGCGCGCCGCCGTCGGGGCTCAGGCGGCGGGCCGGGTCGGGTTCTTCCTGCGGGCCGACGACTTCGACGGCACGTACCGGCGGATGGTGGACGCCGGGGTGACCTTCGTGCGGGAGCCGCGCACCGAGCCGTACGGGCGGGTGGCGGTCTTCCTCGACATCGCGGGCAATCGATGGGATCTCTTGGGGCCCGGCCGGTCCGGCTGATCTTCGCGCCCGGGGGAACGCGAAGATCAACGGGCGGTGGAAGGGGCCCGGGGGCAGGACCGGACCGGCCGGGGGCTCTACACGGTCGCCGTGCAGGGCGTGCCGTTGAGGGCGAAACCGCTCGGCGTGCCCGGGGATCCGGTGAAGGTCGCCTGGAATCCCGTGGTCACCGAGCCGCCGTTCGGCAGGCCGCCCGCCCACGACGGGTTCGCCACGGTGACGGTGGTGCCCGACTGGCTCCAGACGCCGTTCCAGCCGTTGCTCACGCTGACCGTCGAGCCGACCGTGAAGGTCAGGCGCCACGAGGAGAGCGGCGGGCCGCCGTTGGTGATGCGCAGGTCGGCCGTGAAGCCCGTCGCCCACTGATTGCTGGAGTAGGAGACCGCGCAGGCACCCGGGTTGGCCGGCGTCGAAGCGCTGGGAGTCGGAGCGCTGGGCGAGGTCGGCACGGGACCGGCGGCGATCGCCAGGTCGTACGCCCGCTGCGGCACGAACTGGCCCGCCGCGGCGATGCACCCGTCCGCCTCACCGGGCAGTTTGATCCACAGGTACGCGTCCAGAATGGGATCGGCCACCTGATCGGTCGACGGGGTGCCGATCGCCCGCCCGGCCGGGTCGCACCACTCGCTGCCCGCGGGCCCGTTGCCGTTGCGGCTGGTGTCGATGACGCCCTTGAGGCCGCTCACGCCGGTCGCGGCGATGACGTTGCGGACGTACGGGATGGTCTCCGCCGTGGTCCGGTAGTTGGACACGTTGACGGCGATCCCGTCGGCGCTCGTGGCGATCTCGGCGCGGTTGAGGCGGGCGGCGATGTCGGCGGGGGCCAGCCACGCCGAGTGTCCCGCGTCGAAGTAGACCTTGGCGCGCGCGGAGGCCGCCTTCAGCTTCTTACCCGCGTACGCCATGGAGGCGTACACCTGGTTCTGCAGGTCCTGGCTCTGGCAGTTGCTCATCAGGCTGAGTACGTCCGGTTCCAGGATGATGGCGGCGGCGCGGCCCTGCAGTCCCGCGGCGACCCGGTCGATCCAGGCCCGGTAGGAGGCGTGGTCCGGGGCGCCGCCCGCGCTGGCGCCGGAGCAGTCGCGGCCGGGGATGTTGTAGAGCACCATGATCGGGGTCTTGCCCGCCTGCGCCGCGGCGGCGGTGAGGCTGTCCACCTCGGACTGGACCGTGCCCGGGTTGTAGGAGGCGAACCAGCGCGCCTGCGGGACGCTCGCGATGCGGTCGCGGATGACGGCGGCGCGCGAGTCGCCGGGGTTGGCGGCGACCCAGCGGGCGGCCGAGGTCTGCGGGTCGACGTAGTAGGGGGACTCGGCGGCGTCGGCGGCCGGCGCGGCGAGCATCGTGACACCGGCTACCGCGACGGAGGCGAGCGCGGCGGCGAGGACGTGACGTGGACGCACGGAAACTCCCAGGGGATGGCGGACCCGTGGCGGTGGAACCACGGGCCCGCGCCGGCAAAGGTCAGACGGGCGCGCAGGTCAGGTCGGGCAGCGATGTGGGTCCGGTGCCGCTGCCGAGGAAGCCGACCGTGGCCGTGCCCCCGGCCGCCAGGCTGCGGTTCCACGATTCGGGGCTGACCGTCGCCGCGGTGCCGGCGGTGCTGATGACACCGCCCCACGCCTGGCTCGAGCTCTGGCCACCGGGCCAGGTGAAGCGCACCGCCCAGTTGGCCACCGCGGTGGTCGCGGTCACCTTGATCTCGCCCTGGAAGCCGCCGGTCCACGAGCTGCTCAACGTGTACGCGGCGGAGCACGAGCTGCCGGCCGGAGGCGGCGTCGTGGGGTTCGAGGGCGGCGGAGTGGTGGGCTGGGTCGTGCCGTCGCCGACCCCGGTCACCTCGCCGTTGCCGCCGTCGAAGACGACGTCCGAGCAGCCGTAGAACGTCTCCTGGCTGTCCGAGCGCGCCCACACCGAGTAGATGAGGTGCCGGCCGCTCTTGCCCGACGGCAGGTTCGCCGTCCACGAGTAGCGCCCGTCCTCGGTGCCGGGCCCGCCGACCGACTCGGGGTTGGTGACCGTCGAGAACGGCTGGGACTCCAGGTCGCTCCAGGCGAGCGGGCGGGTCGGGCTCCACGTGTCCTTGGTGATGTAGAGCCGGAAGGTGCCCGGGTGTTTCGCCCAGTTGTTGTAGTCGAAGCGCAGCGGCGCGCCCGAGGTCAGGTGCGTGACGGGCCAGTCGGCGCGGGCCAGGTTGAAGCCGGTGAAGTCGTACGGGCCGCCGGTGCCCCCGCTGCACGGCTGGCCGTCGGGGATGAAGCCGGAGGTGCGGCCGGCGCCGTCGGAGCGCAGCACGGCGAACCAGTTGTACATCGAGCTGGGGCCGCTCTGCGCGATGGCGGCCGCGCACGCCGGGTTCTTGGGCTGCACCTGGCCGGTCGAGCCGACGCTGTCCTTCCAGCACAGGTACGTACGGCTGCCGGGCACCATCATCGCGCCGTGCGCCTCGGCCGGGCCGCTGGTCAGGACCACCACCCCGGCGGTCGCGGCGAGGATCGCGCTCGCCGCCGCCAGCAGGAATCTGTTACGGACTTTCATCGAGGTCCCCTTTCAGGAGCGCGCGCAGGTGAGCGTGGGAGCGGTGGCCGGGCCGGTGCCGGTGAGGCCGAACGTCGTGCCGGCCTGGGCGGCGAGGGAGCCGTTGTAGGCGGCGTTGCGGACGGTGACGGCCGAGCCGGACTGGCTGAGCACGCCGTTCCAGACCTGGGTGACCGCCTGACCGGACGGCAGGGTCCACGTGGCGGTCCAGGCGGTGCTCGCGGTGGCGCCGTTCTGCACGGTCACCTCGGCCTGGAATCCACCGGACCAGGAGTTGGTCACGCGGTAGGTCGCCGTGCATCCCGTGGCCGGAGGCGGGGACGCAGACGCGGATGCGGACGCGGACGCGGATGCCGACGGTGTGGCGCTGCCGGACGAGCTGGGCGTCGAGCCGCCGAGCCGGTCGGCGTAGAGGATGCCGCGGCCGTTGGTGCCCAGGTAGACGCGGCCGTAGACGTTCGGGTCGGCGGCGAGCGCGTCGCCGGAGTTGCCGTACTGGTGCTGGGCGTCGTTGATTCGGACCCAGGTGGCGCCCGCGTCGTCGGAGCGGAACACGCCGTCCATGCCGTCGACCACGCCGACCAGGTAGACGGCCGGGTAGGAGGCGCCGGGCGCCGCCTTGCCGAACGCCACGTTGATCGCCGAGGTGACGGACGCGACCTTGGTGAACGTGGTTCCGGCGTCGGTCGAGCGGTGCAGCCCGGACTCGCCGGCCAGCCACACGTCGCCGGTCCGGCCCGGGACCGCCTTGAGGTTGCGGGCGGTGAGGGCGGCCGTGGCGGCGAAGGTGGCGCCGCCGTCCTTGCTGACGTAGACGCTGCTCCCGGCGTACGCGTAGAAGGTCTTGGGGTTGACCCTGTCCGACTCGACCCTGGCGCCCGCCGGCACGCCCGTGGCGGCGGTCCAGCTGCTGCCCCGGGTGGTGGAGTAGTGCACGCCCACGCCGGCCGGCGACCACACGAACGAGCCCGCGTCGGCGCCGACCGCGATGGTGCCGCCGCCCGTGACGCCGGCGGGTTCCTGCCCGGCGTACCAGTTCTTGCCGCCGTCGCTGGAGACGCCGAGGTGCGGGGCCGCGTCGCCGTTGCCCACCCGGGCGAACACCTGCGGGCTCAGCTCGGCGAAGTCCAGGCTCGTGTTGGATCCCAGGCTCGGGGTGTCGTGGAAGGTGGGCGGGACCGCGTCGAGCGAGGCGTGGTGGAAGCCGCCGATGTCGCCGAGCGCGCTGACCAGCGGGGCCCCGGTGGGCGGGGCGGCCAGGTCGAGCACGGCCGTCTCCTCGATGCCCTTGGCCATCGGCTTGATCGTGAAGGTCGTGTTGCTGTCCCAGTTCGTCAGCTGCGTGGTGCCGTAGAGCGTGGCGCCGGTGCCGTAGAGCAGCCGGTTCGAGTCGAAGGGGTCGATCTCGAGCGACTCGTTCATCCAGCCGAGCTTCGGCGTGGACTCCGGCGGCTGCGGGTTGGTGTTGAAGTCCAGCCAGGGGTTCGCGGAGATGTCCATGGTGTACCGCTTCGCGACGCTGGGATACCCGGCGAAGTCCCAGATCCGGGTCCACGTGGCGCCGTAGTCGGTGCTGCGGAAGAAGATCGCGTCCGGCCACCACGAGATCTGCGTGGCGACCATGATCGTGCCCGGGTGCTGCCGGTCGGCGGTCAGCCCCGCATAGCCGTAGTACGCGTCGGAGGTCCCGGCCGGCGTCGGGCTGATGTCGGTCCACGTGCCGGTGGTGGTGTCCAGGCGCTGCACCTGCCCGGCCCCGCCGTCGTACGGGCCGCCGGTGTCGCTCGTGGCGATGAACAGGTACTTGCCCTGCACGACGCCCTTGTGCGCGAGATAGCCGGTCGGCTGGCCGGGGATCCGCTCCCACGTCGTCCCGCCGTCCGTACTGCGGTAGACGGGGTTCTGCTTGTCCGCCACGCCGACGAAGACCGTGCCCGCCTCGCCGAAGGTGACCCAGGTCAGCCCCTGGTTCTGGCTCTGGTAGCCGCTGGTGTCCGACGGGTCGGCGACGTAGTTGCCGGCGTTGGGGAAGGCGGTGACCTTCGCCCACGTGGCGCCGGAGTCGGTGCTGCGCCACAGCCCGTTGCCGCCCTCGGCCGCGAAGTAGACGGTGCGGTTGTTCGCGGGATCCACGGCCAGCCGCTCGCCCATGCCCCGGCCCGGCATGTTGCCGCCGACCTTGAACGGCAGCGTGGTCGCCTGCCACGTGGCGCCGCGGTCCGACGAGCGCAGGATGGCGCCGTTGTTCGGGTCCCAGCTGTTGGTGTACATCCCGACGGCGGCGTAGACCCGGTCGGCGTCGACGGGATCCGCGGCGATGCTGAGCACGCCGTTCCAGCCCCACTTGTCGCGTCCCACCCAGTCCAGCAGCGGGGTCCAGCTCTGGCTCGACTGGTTCCACCGGTAGGCGCCGCCGATGTCGGTGCGCGCGTAGATCAGGTTGCGCTCGGCCCGGCTGAAGACGACGCCCGGCACGAAGCCGCCGCCGTCGATGCGGACGTTCTTCCAGCTGTACGCGTCGGCGGCCGCGGCCCGGGCGCCCTGCTGAGCGACCAGCGGCACGGCGACCGTGGCGGCTCCGGTCAGCGCGAACGCGGCTATGAGAACGGCTGTGCGTAGGGGGCGCACGTGGGATCCTCCCATATACATTGACGTACGTCGTTGTGGGAGCGCTCCCATACCATTCCGCCGCGTTACGTGGATGTCAAGTTCCCGAAACAAACTGGCACCGACCGGGTGGATTCCGGCCGCGCTGTTGACTTCTCGCCGGCGCCGACATACAAAGACCGGCGTCAATCCATCGTGGGAGCGCATCCACAGCGATGGAGGGCTCCCCGTGACAAAGAAGATCCTGGCCGCCCTGGCGGTCCTGGTCGCCGCGCTCGCCGTCGGGCTCGCCGCCCGGCCGGCCTTCGCCGCGTCCGGATTCACCGTGAGCGGCACCCGCGTCCTCGACGCCACCGGCACCGAGTTCGTCATGCGCGGCGTCAACCACCCGCACGCGTGGTACACCAGCCGCACCCCGCAGGCGCTCGCCGACATCAAGGCGCGCGGCGCGAACACCGTACGCGTGGTCCTGGGCAGCGGGCAGCGCTGGGGGCCGACCAGCGCCGCCGAGATCACCACGCTCATCGGCCAGTGCAAGGCCAACCGGCTGATCTGCGTGCTCGAGGCGCACGACACCACCGGCTACGGCGAGCAGGCCGGCGCCGCGACCCTCGACCAGGCCGTCGACTACTGGATCAGCGTGAAGTCCGCCCTCGCGGGCCAGGAGGCCTACGTCATCCTCAACATCGGCAACGAGCCGTACGGCAACACCAACGCCACCGCCTGGACCGGCGCCACCACGAACGCGATCACGCGGCTGCGCGCGGCCGGCTTCGAGCACGCGATCATGGTCGACGCGCCGAACTGGGGCCAGGACTGGCAGTTCGTCATGCGCGACAACGCGGCCGCCGTGTTCGCCGCCGACCCGCGCCGCAACACCATCTTCTCGATCCACATGTACGGGGTCTTCGACACCGCCGCGGAGGTGACCGACTATCTCGGGCGCTTCCGCACGGCCGGGCTGCCGCTGGTGATCGGCGAGTTCGGCAACCTGCACTCCGACGGCGACCCGGACGAGGACGCGATCATGGCCACCGCCCAGCAGCTCGGGGTGGGCTACCTCGGCTGGTCGTGGAGCGGCAACGGCGGCGGCGTCGAGTACCTCGACCTGGTGACCAACTTCGACAACGCCGCGCTGACCTCGTGGGGCCAGCGTCTGTTCGCCGGGGCCAACGGCATCGCCGCCACCTCCCGCGAAGCGGCCGTCTTCGGGGGAACCTCGCCGTCCACGCCGCCGCCCTCGCAGCCCTCGCAGCCCGCGGGCTCCTGCGCGGCGACGCTGTCGGTCAACTCGTGGAGTGGCGGATTCGTCGCCACGGTGAAGGTGACAGCTCTTTCCTCGCTGAACGGCTGGACCGCGACCCTTGCCCTCCCGACCGGCACCTCCGTGACCAGCACCTGGAGCGCCGCGGCCGGGTCGTCGACCGGGACCGTGCGGTTCACGAACGTCGCGTACAACGGCCGGCTGGCCGCGGGCGCGAGCACGGAGTTCGGCTTCCAGGGCACCGGCGCCGCCCCCTCGGCGACCCCGTCCTGCGCCGGGGTTTCCTGAAAGTTTCGGATTCATTAACGGCCTATTGCGCTGGGAGCGCTCCCATGTCAGGCTGTGATGCAACAGACACCGATGAGTGTCGATCCCCTGTCTTGCTCTCCGTCCTCTGAGGAGCAATCTGCGATGAGTCTCCGACTTCCCCCCGCGGCCAGACGGCTCGTGACCGTGGCCGGCGCCGCCGCGCTGGTCACCGGTCTCGGCGTCGTGGCCGCCACCCAGGCCAGCGCGGCCGCCGGCTGCCGCGTCTCCTACTCCGCCAACTCGTGGAGCACCGGCTTCACGGGCAACGTCAGCGTCACCAACCTGGGCGACCCCATCACCGGCGGCTGGCGCCTCGAGTGGGACTTCGCCGGCAACCAGCGCGTCACCCAGGGCTGGAGCGCCACGGTCACCCAGAGCGGCACGCACGTCACGGCCACCGGCCCGTCGTGGGCCTCCTCGCTGGCCACCGGCGCGTCGGCGACGTTCGGCTTCAACGCCGACTACTCCGGCACCAACACCGCCCCGGCGTCGTTCTCGCTCAACGGCACGGTCTGCACCGGCAGCGCCGGCCCCGGCACGCCGTCGCCGTCGAACCCGACGCCGTCCAACCCCGGCCCGTCGAACCCGACCACGCCGCCGCCCGCCGGCAGCAAGGTCGACAACCCGTACGCCGGGGTCCAGGGCTACCGCAACCCGGAGTGGCAGGCCAAGGCCAACGCCGAGCCCGGCGGCAGCCGCGTCTCCAACAACCCGACCGCGGTGTGGCTCGACCGCATCGCCGCCATCGAGGGCACCGAGGACAGCAGCTCCAACGGCTCGATGGGCGTGCGCGACCACCTCGACCGGGCGCTGACCCAGGGCGCCGGCTACATCCAGTTCGTCATCTACAACCTGCCGGGCCGCGACTGCGCCGCCCTGGCGTCCAACGGCGAGCTGGGCCCGAACGACCTGCCCCGCTACAAGAGCGAGTACATCGACCCGATCGCCGCGATCCAGGCCGACCCCAAGTACGCGAGCCTGCGCATCATCAACATCATCGAGATCGACTCGCTGCCCAACCTGGTCACCAACACCTCGGGCCAGGCCGGCGGCACGGCGATGTGCGACACCATGAAGGCCAACGGCGGCTACGTGCAGGGCGTCGGGTACGCGCTGAACAAGCTGGGCGCCCTCGGCAACACCTACAACTACGTCGACGCCGCCCACCACGGCTGGATCGGCTGGGACAGCAACTTCCTGCCCACCGCCAACATCCTGCTGCAGGCCGCCCAGGCCTCCGGCAGCGTGAACAACGTGCACGGCTTCATCGTCAACACCGCCAACTACTCGGCGCTGCGGGAGCCGTACGTGCAGCCGACCACCACGGTCAACGGCGTCTCGGTGCGCCAGTCCAAGTGGGTCGACTGGAACCAGTACACCGACGAGCTCACGTTCGCCCAGGCGTTCCGCAACCAGCTCGTCTCGGTCGGCTTCAACTCCGGCATCGGCATGCTGATCGACACCTCCCGCAACGGCTGGGGCGGCTCGGCCCGGCCCACCGGCCCGAGCACCGCGACCGACGTCGACACCTTCGTCAACCAGTCGCGCATCGACCGCCGGATCCACGCCGGCAACTGGTGCAACCAGAGCGGTGCCGGCCTCGGCGAGCGGCCGCAGGCGAACCCGGCCTCCGGCATCGACGCCTACGTCTGGGTCAAGCCCCCGGGCGAGTCGGACGGCTCCAGCACGCTGATCCCGAACGACGAGGGCAAGGGCTTCGACCGGATGTGCGACCCGACCTACACCGGTAACGCCCGCAACGGCAACAACCCGAGCGGCGCCCTGCCGAACGCGCCGATCTCCGGCGCCTGGTTCTCCGCGCAGTTCCAGCAGCTGATGGCGAACGCGTACCCGCCGCTCAGCTGACCCACGGCTCGACCCGCACCCGAGTAGGGGCCCGCGGACCGCCACCTTCCCGGCGGTTCGCGGGCCCTCGGCGTGTCCGCCCTACGCGCCCAACGACCAGACCATGCCGCTGTCCGCCTTATGCGCGCAGCGACCGGACCATGCTTCGCAGGAGTCGCAGCGCCTCGGCCTGATCCTCCTCGGAGAGGCCGGCCAGCATGCGGACCTCGACGGACCGGACCGCCACGGTCGCCTTCTCCAGGCTGCGCCGCCCGCGCGGGGTGAGCCGCGCCGGGAGCACCTTGCCGACCGGCGCCGCCGCGGGCCGGGTCACGTAGTCGTCCCGCTCCAGGGCCTGCAGCAGCGTGTTCATCGACTGCCGGGTCACGAACGCGCCCCGCGCGAGCTCGGAGTTCGACAGCCCCGGCCGCTGCGCCAGCAGCTCGAGGCACGAGTAGTGCGTCACGCTCATCCCGAGCGGCCGCAGCACCTCCTCCATGGCCGTGCGCAGGGCGCTCGACGCCTCCTTCAGCAGGTAGCCCAGGGACTTCTCCAGGTCGATGCCGGCGCCGCCTTGACTCATGTCAGCATTCTGACATACCGTGGTACGTGTCAGGATACTGACACGCACCACGCCGCCACGCGAAGGAGCACCGACATGCCCGCCACCGGCCCCGACTTCCTCTCCCTGCAGGCGCGCGACCTCGACGCCTCGCAGGCCTTCTACGAGCGCTACCTCGGCCTCGTCCGCTCCCCGGCCGGCCCGCCGCACGCCGTCGTCTTCGACACCGAGCCGATCGCCTTCGCGCTGCGCGACGTCGTGCCGGGCACCGACCTCGACGCCGTCGCCCAGCCCGGCATCGGCGCGGCGATCTGGCTGCACGCCACCGATGTACAGGCCATCCACGACGCCCTCGCCGCCGACGGCCACACCATCGTCGCCGCGCCGACCGACGGCCCCTTCGGCCGCACGTTCACCTTCGCCGACCCCGACGGCTACCGGATCACCCTGCACGACCGTGCCTGAGTTCTGGATCAACACCGTCACGCTGGACCACGTCGAGGCGGCCGTCCGGGGCGGCTTCACCCAGGCGGACCACGGGGCGGGCACGCGGCTGCGCCGGCCCCGGCCGGGCGACGGGATGGTCTTCTACTCGCCGCGCACGACGCTGCACGGCGGCAGGCCCGTCCGGCAGTTCACCGCGTGGGCCACCGTCACCGGCGACGCGCCCTACCAGGTCCGGGTCAGCGACGACTTCCAGCCGTGGCGGCTCGCGGCCGACTTCCACCCCTGCCTCCGGGTGGACGCGAAGCCGCTGGTCGAGCAGTTGTCCTTCGTTCCGGATCCCGCCCGCTGGGGCCTGCCGTTCCGCCGCGGCCTGTTCCGGATCCCGGAGCGGGACTTCGCGACGATCACCGCCCGGATGGCGGTGCCGTGACTGTGCCCGTGCTCTCTTTCCCGGACTTTGCGCAGGCCGGCGGCTTAGGCTTCGTCGACGGTTAGCTGCGGCCGGACGGGGAAGGCGGCGCGGATGCGGATAGCGGTGCTGGATGTGGGATCCACGACGGTGAACCTGGTGGTCGCCGACGCGGAGTCGGGCGTACCCGTGCCGGTGCACACCTGGAAGGCGCGCACCCGCGTCGCCGAGCAGGTCGGGCCGGACGGGTCGGTGGCGTCCCGCGGCCGCAAGCGCATGATCGCGGCGGTGCGGGAGGCCACGCGCGAGATCACCGGCGCGCGGGTGGACTCGCTGTTCGCGTACGCGACCGCGGTGGTGCGCGACTCCCCCGACCGCGACGAGGTGCTGGCCCAGGTCGAGGAGGCCACCGGCGTACGCCTGGGCCTGCTGTCCGGTGTGGAGGAGGCGCAGCTCACCTTCCTGGCCGCCCGGCGCTGGCTGGGCTGGCGGGCCGGGCCGATGCTGCTGGCCGACATCGGGGGCGGCTCGATCGAGCTGGCGTTCGGCCGCGACCGGCTGCCCGAGAGCGCGCTGTCCCTGCCACTGGGCGCCGGCCGGCTGACCCGCGAGTTCCTGAGCGACGGGGATCCACCCTCCCCCGCGGCCGTCGCCGGCCTGCAGCGCCACGTCCGCAGCCGGATCAAGCGCATCGCCGCCCGCACGTCCTGGGAGGCGCCGGCGACCGCGGTGGCCGCCTCCAAGACGTTCCAGCAGCTCGCCCGGCTGACCGGCGCGGCACCCCAGCGCCGCGGCCCGTTCGTCGACCGCGAGCTGCGCCGCCGCGCCCTGCGCCCCTGGATCGAACGCCTCGGCGCGCTGCCCGCCGAGCGCCGCGCCGAGCTGCAGGGCGTGTCCTCGCACCGGGCCCGGCAGATCCTCGCCGGCTCGGTGGTGGCCTACGAGGTGATGCGCGGCCTGCGGATCGACTCGCTGCGCATCTGCCCGTGGGGGTTGCGCGAGGGGATCCTGCTGCGCCAGCTCGAGGTACGCCGCCCCGAGCTCGAATCCGCCGGCTGGGTCGACTGGCCGGGACGCGAGGGCGGTCGCGGCCGTACGCTGTCGGTGGTGTGAGGGTTCCGGCCGTCGTTGCCGGGCCGCGTGCGGCGAGGGGGTCGGCATGGGTGACGACGGCGTCCTGACCCGCCTCGCGCAATGGGTCTTCGCCAAGGCCTGGCTGGGCTGCGTCTTCTCCGGCGTCTACGCGGCCGGCGGCCACTTCGGCTGGCCCCGCGGCGTCCTGACGGCCGCGGCGGTCCTGGCGGCCGTGGCCCTGGCCGTCACGGTCGCCTGGCTGCCCGGCTGGACCCACGAGCGCCCGACCGGCATCCGCGTGGCCGACCTCGGCGCCCGCGTCCTCGTCTGGACCGGCCTCGCCGCCGCCGTGGCCGGCCTGCTCCTCGGATCGCCCGCCGTCGGCGCGGTCGCCGGGGCCCTGCTCCTGGACACCGCCCGCCGCACCTTCGCCCCGGGCTGGGACCCGCTCCGCGCCATGCGCCCCCGTCCCCTGCCGCCCCGCTCCCGCCCGCTGACGCCGCAGTCCCGCCCGCCCGCGCCGCCACGACCCGCCCCGCCACCACCGGCCGCCGCGCCGCCAACACCCGCCGCGCCACCCACCACGCCGCCACCACCCGCCGCGCCACCCACCACGCCGTCACCGGCCGCCGCGCCGCCGCCGGCCGTCGCGCGGGCCGCGGGCTCTCGCGCGCGTAAGGCATCCCCGCCGGGCCACCTCGGATCCCGCCCGCGCTCGGTGGTGCGCAAAGCCTCCTGAGTCAGCTTCCCCAGTGGACGAGTGAGACGCACGGGCGGATTCGGGGTCGAGGGCCCATTGCTTCACGGCGTGGCTGCGGTCGAACAGCTTCGCATCGTCGGGGACGGCGTAAGCCTCCGCGGGGACGGCCGGCCTGCGAAGACCGTCGATCAGTTGCTCTAGTAAGCCAGTAGGATTTGTAGGTACGCTGCGCCTGTGTCGGATCGGGCAGGCGCGGTGGCGCTGGAGTTCGCCGGGGTGGGCAAGGAGTTCGCGGTCGGGCGGCAGCGGCGGGCCGTCCTCGGCGGGGTGTCGCTGGCCGTCGCGCCCGGCGAGATCGTGGCGCTGCTCGGGCCGTCCGGGTGCGGGAAGTCGACGCTGCTGCGGCTCGCGGCCGGCCTCGACACGCCGACGGCGGGCACGGTCCGGGTCGACGGGCGCCCGGTGCGGGGCAACGAGCCGCGGTGCGCCGTGATGTTCCAGGAGCCTCGGCTGCTGCCGTGGCGCACGCTCGAGCGCAATGTCGCCTTCGGACTGCCGCGCGGCGTGACCGGTGCTGCCGCGCGGGAGGCGGTGGCGTACTGGCTGGACGTGGTGGGGCTGGCGGCGTTCGCCCGGCATCGGCCCCGGCAGGTGTCGGGCGGGATGGCGCAGCGGGCCGCCTTGGCCCGGGCGCTCGCGCGGCGCCCCGGGGTGCTGCTGCTGGACGAGCCGTTCGCCGCACTGGATGCGTTGACGCGGCTGCGGATGCAGGACCTGCTGCTCGGGGTCCAGCGGACGGCGGGGACGACGGTGCTGCTGGTGACGCACGACGTGGACGAGGCCGGGTACCTCGCCGATCGCGTCGTGCTGCTCGGGTCCCGGGCCGGCGGCCCCGCGGGCGTGCGGGCGATCCGGGAGATCGCGGCGCCCCGGCCGCGGGACCGTGGAGACGCGAGCCTGGCCGCCTTGCGCGCCGAGCTCTTGACGACCCTGGGTGTGGGCACCGTGGAGCGGGAGGCAGTGGGATGAGAATCGTGCGGGCCGGGCTGGCGGCGGTCGCGATGGTGGCCCTGCTGGTCAGCGGCGGATGCGTGGCCGGCGAGGACGACAGCGGCAGCAGCAGCAGCACGGCCGGGACGCAGCTGCGGCTCGACTACGCGTACTACAACCCGGCCAGCCTCGTGCTGCGCGACCAGAAGTGGCTGGAGACCGAGCTGGCCGCCCGGAACGTGACGGTCAGCTGGCAGCTCTCCGCCGGCAGCAACAAGGCCAACGAGGGGCTGCGCGGCGACGCCCTCGACATCGGATCCACGGCCGGCGCGGCAGCGCTCGTGGCGCGGGCGAACGGATCCCCGATCAAGACCATCGCCGTCTTCAGCCGACCGGAATGGGCCGCGATCGTGGTGCCGAAGGGCTCCCCGATCACCGGCGTGGCGCAGCTCAAGGGCCGGAAGGTGGCGGCCACCAAGGGCACCGACCCGTACTTCTTCCTGCTGCGCGCCCTCGACGAGGCCGGGCTGTCCGGCAAGGACGTCACCGTGGTCAACCTGCAGCACGCCGACGGGCGCACCGCCCTGGAACGCGGCCAGGTCGACGCCTGGGCCGGCCTCGACCCGCTCATGGCCCAGTCCCAGCTCGACGCGGGATCCCGGCTGCTCTACCGCAACGTCGCCTTCAACTCGTACGGGGTCCTGAACGCCCGCGAGTCCTTCCTGGCGGCGCAGCCCGAGGTGGCCCAGGCGGTCGTCGACGCGTACGAGCGAGCTCGCAAGTGGATCGTGGAGCACCCGGCCGACGCGGCGGCGCTCTACGCCCGGGAGGCCAGGATCTCGCCCCGGGTCGCCGAGCTCGTGCTCACCGAACGCACGCAACTGGATGCCGACCCGGTCCCCGGGGATGCGCAGCGGGCGGTGTTCGACGCGATCCTGCCGGTGCTCGTGGCGGACGGCGACGTGAAGAGCGAGCAGTCCGTCCGCGACGCGGTCGGCACCCTCTTCGAGCCCCGCTTCGCCGCCGCGCGGAGCACGCCGTGACGCTGGGACGGGGCCGTGCGGCGCTCGGGGTCGTACTCCCGCTGGTGTTGCTGGGTCTGTGGCAGTGGGCGGCGACGTCGGGTCGCTTCTCGCCGGCGCAGCTGCCCCCGCCGGCCGACGTGACCGCCGCCGTCGGTGAGTTGCTGGGCCGCGGCGAGCTGTGGCACCACATCGCCATCAGCACCCAGCGCGTCCTGATCGGCTTCGCGGCGGGCGCCGGGCTCGGGCTGGCGCTGGGCGGGCTGGTGGGCCTGTCGCGTACGGCCGGCGCCGCCCTCGCCCCCACCGTGCAGGCGGTCCGGGCCGTGCCGTCGCTGGCGTGGGTCCCGTTGCTGCTGCTGTGGCTGGGCATCGGCGAGACCCCGAAGATCGTGCTCGTGGCGATCGGCGCGTTCTTCCCCGTCTACACGACGGTGTCCACGGCCCTGGCCCACATCGACCCGCACCTGGTGGAGGTGGGCCGGGCCTACGGCCGGTCCGGCGTCGCCCTGCTCGCCACGGTCCTGCTGCCCGCGGCCACCCCGGCCGTGCTGTCGGGACTGCGGCTCGGCCTGGCGCAGGGCTGGCTCTTCCTGGTCGCCGCCGAGCTGATCGCCTCGTCGATGGGGCTGGGCTTCCTGCTCATCGACAGCCAGAACACCGGTCGTACGGACATCATGCTCCTGGCCATCATCCTGCTCGCGCTGCTCGGCAAGCTCACCGACACCCTGGTCGGCCTGGGCGAGCGCCGCCTGGTCGCCACGCACCGCTGAGCGGAAGCCGTACGAGGTAGGTGCCACTTCCTGGCACCTACCCCTGCGAGTCTCGGTGCAACGCCGGCGCACCAAGCGCCGAGCCCGGACCAGGAGTCACCGTCATGGCCATCACCACCACCACCCACCTCAACTTCCGTGGCGACGCCCGCCAGGCCCTGGAGTTCTACCAGTCCGTGTTCGGCGGACAGCTCACCGTCGTCGCCTACGGCGACTTCGGGATGCCCCGGGACCTGCCGGACGCCGACAAGGTCGTCTTCGGCCAGGTCAGCGCCGACAGCGGCTTCCGCATCGCGGCCTACGACGCGCCCAGCCACTCCCCGGCCGCACCCGCACCGACCGCCACGACCCGCGCCGACGGCCTGACCCTGACCGGCGAGAAGTTCTTCGTCGCCGTCGGCGGCGACACCGTCGAGGAGGTCGGCACGCTGTGGGACAAGCTGTCCGCCGGCGCCACGATCGTCGAGAAGTTCGGCCCGTCGCCCTTCTCGCCCGGCTTCGGGATGCTCACCGACCGGTTCGGCGTCACCTGGGTCCTGCAGGTCAACGCCGGCTGACCCGAAAGCCACCGCCGCGGACGGCGGGCGGCCCGGCCGGGGCCGCGACGGACGGGCGGCGGGCGGGTGGCGGCCCGGCCGGGGCCCGCCACGAGCGGCGGGCGGCCCGGTCAGGGCCGCGACGGGCGGCGGGCGGCCCGGTCAGGGCCGCGACGGGCGACGGGCGGCGGCCGCGGCGACGGTTGCCAGGTCCTCACCCGGGAACCCGCCGCGGCTCAGCACCGCCAGCGACTTGTTGGCCGCCACGGTGCACAGCGCCAGCTCGGCCGCCTCCCGCTCGTCCGCGCCCGCCGCCAGCAGCGCCTGCTCCAACATCGCCCGGAGCCGGCCCACCGTCTCGCGGACCAATGCCTGGCTCTCCGCGTCGAGGGCCGGCAGCTGCGCCACCGACATCGTGAGCAGGCAGCCGTCCGGGACGGCCGGGTCGGCGATGCGGTTCAGGGTCACCCGCAGGAAGGCGGCCACGGCGGCGCCCGGGTCCGGGTGGGGGCCGGCCAGGGCCTGGTCGTAGAGCGGGTGGTAGGTCTCCGCGTACCGCAGCAGGCTCTTGCGGAAGAGGGCGCCCTTGTCGCCGAAGGTGCCGTAGAGCGAGCCCCGGCCCAGGCCCGTGCCCTCGGTCAGGCGCTCGACCGAGGCCTCCGCATAGCCCCAGCGCCAGAAGACGAGCATCGCCCGGCGCAGCGCCTCGTCCACGTCGAATTGTTTGCGGCCTGCCATGGTTCGTCAACCTACACATCTTGTACCGATCGTTCCAACATGGGTATGGTCCCCGGCATGACAGACCTGAGCTCGCTGCCGCTGCCCGACGGTTTCACCGACGTCTTCACCAGCCGGTTCGTGGAGGCGGACGGGCTGCGGC
>NZ_JAUQWH010000059.1 GCF_030757795.1 Actinoplanes oryzae | reverse complement strand
ATCGGGCCGTCGAGGATCGCCTCGCCCCAGCGGCTCAGCCCCGAGATCAGCGCGAGGGCCGTGCCGATGGCGACGCCGGCGAGCAGCCCGAGGCCGGCGCGCTGCGCCGAGATGGCCAGGTTGTCCTGCAGCCGGCCGTCCGCGATCAGCTCGCCCGTGGTGGTGACCACGGTCCACGGCGCGGACAGGGTGCGCGGGTCGAGCCAGCCCAGTGCCGAGGCCACGGCCCAGATCGCGAGCAGCAGCAGCGGGCCCAGGGCGGCGCCCAGCGGGATCGGGCGGCCCGGGCCCAGGCTGCGCCGGGGCGGCGTCAGGACGCTCACGACACACCCGCCGCGGCGAGGGCGTCGGCGGCGATGCGCTCGTAGCGGCGGTCGTACAGGTCCCCTGCCGTGAGGGGCTTGTTGCCGGTCTCCCGGGCGAGCAGGTCGATGGTCTCCTGGTGGCGGCCGATCGCCTCGGTCCAGTCGGCCGGGATGTCCGCGACCCCGGCGTTGTCCACGATCCACCGGCCGTCGCCGGCGGTCAGGCCCTGGTCCTTGACGTAGTAGCGCTCGATCCACTCGTCCGGGTTCGCCTCGCGCCAGCGCCAGGCCCGGGCCCACGCCTGCACGTACTGCCGGATCGCCGCGGCCTTGCCCGCGTCCAGCAGCACGGTCTCCGGGGCGTACAGGTGGCCGGGGTCGTCGCGCAGGCCGTGCGCGATCGTGGTGGCGCCGTCCCGGGCGTACTTGGTCTCGTAGCGTTTGATCTGCACCCCGCCGATGGGCGCCACCTCGACCTGCCTGCTCGCCAGCGCGGTGACGTAGACGTCGTTGGTGCTGGACAGCTCGACGAGCTGCACGTCCTGCTTGGTGAGCCCGGCCTTGTGCAGCGCGCGCAGGACCAGCGCCCCCTGCGCCTGGCCGGGGCTGTAGGCGATCTTCTTGCCGCGGAAGTCGCGGAGCTCCCGCACGGCCACGCCGGGGGCGATGCCGAACCGGTAGATGGCGTGGTTGAGCGGGTCCTTGCGGAACTTGGCCGCCACGATCTTCGTGGGGATGCCGGTCCAGTGCGAGTGGATGGGCGGGATGTCGGCGACGGACCCGAGGTCCACGGCCTTGGCCCGGAAGGCCTCGAGGGTCTGCGGGCCGCCGCTGATGTTGGCCCACTCCACCTCGAAGCCGAACTTGTCCGCCTCGCCGGAGAACTCGAGCGCCTTCTGGTGCTCCTTGTCGCCGACGACCAGCTTGGTGCCGCCGGGCACCCGCTCGGGCAGGGCCGCGGTCGCGGCGAGGGTGGTGGCGGGCCCGTCGTCGCCGCACCCGGCGAGGCCCAGCGCGACCGCGCCGGCCGTGGCGGACAGGAATGCTCTGCGGTCCAGGAAGAGAGTCACGTCAATACCTCCGTGCTGACAGACTCAACCCCCATCTCCTATAGGTCAACTATAGTTTAAGGGCTCGACACACTCGTGAAGAGCGCGGAGATCAGCAGCAGGACCGGGACGCAGGCGACCGTCGAGGCGAAGACGGCGTCGCGGACCAGGATCAGGGCGGCGCCCGAGCGCTGGGCGAGGAGGAAGACGTTCTGGGCCGCCGGGAGGGCGGCGAGCACCGTCACGGCGTAGACCTGGTCGTGGGTCAGGCCCAGCGCGGTGCCGAGCAGGAAGGCCAGGGCCGGCATGGCGGCGACCTTCAGGATGACCGAGGCGAGGGCCGGGCGGCGGTCCGGGCCGGCGCCGAGCACCCGGCCCCCGGACAGCGACATGCCGAAGGCGATCAGCACCACGGGCACGGCGGCGGCGCCGATGGTGGAGACCAGGTCGCCGAGTACGCCCGGCAGCCCCGTCCCCGTGAGATTGGCCACCAGCCCCAGCAGCACCCCGATGGTCATCGGGTTGCGCAACGGCGCCGTGAGCACCGCCCGCCACTCGGCCCGGCCGGTGAGCCCGATCTCCAGCAGGATGATCGCCAGCGGCATGAGGAACAGCGTCTGCAGCACGATGATGGGCACGACGAGCGTGGCGTCGCCGAGGACATAGGTGGCCACCGGGATGCCGATGTTGCCCGCGTTGGTGTAGCCGCCCGCCATCGCGCCCAGCACCCGCGCCGGCCGCTCCAGCCGCCGGAACGCCACGGCGAAGATCGCGAAGCAGAGCAGGGCCGCCGCGGTCGACACCAGCAGCGGCTCGCTGAAGAGCAGCCCGAGGTCGGCCGCCGCCACGCCCTGGAAGAGCAGGCACGGCGCGAGGGCGAGATAGCTGACCCGGCCCAGCACCGCCTCGGCGTGCTCGGGCAGCCGCCCCCAGCGGCGCAGCATCCACCCGACGAGCACGATCCCGCCGATGAGCGCGAAGCCGGAGAACGCCGAGATCATCTCCAGCACACTAATCTTCCGGGCATGGCCCTCCTGCACAAGGCTCAGATCACTCCCACGAAGCTCGAGCTGCTGGCCGCCTGGTTGCCGGCCCAGCCCTGGTACGACGGCCCCGCGACCCCGGCGCCCGAGCGGGTCGCGGCGGCCCGCCTCGACGACCCGGCCGGCGAGGTCGGCATCGAGATCATGCTCGTCGGCGCCGGCGACGGGCTGGTGTGGCATATCCCACTCACCTACCGGGGCGCGCCGCTCGAAGGCGCCGGCGCGTGGCTGGTCGGCACCACCGAGCACTCGGTGCTGGGCACGCGGTGGGTCTACGACGCCACCGGCGACCCGGTCTATGTCGCCCAGCTCGCTGCGGTCATCCGCGAGGCGGGGCACGAGGCCGCCGAGGAGTTCGAGATCGACGGCAAGCGGGTGCCCCGGGAGGGCGACACGAAACTGACCGGCAGCGGCGCGGACGTGGCCGCCCCGACCACGGTGACCGGGGTCCGGGCCGGCGAGCCGACCGTCATCACCACCGACACGGTGACGATCAGTGTCAACCGGGTGCCCACGACGGCCGTCGACCCGGCCGACGCCGGGGTGCTCACCGCCTGCTGGTCCGGGCAGGAGGTGCCGGTCGTCCTTGCCCGCCTCCGATAAGACCGACAGCACCGGCTTCCGGCTTCGCGACGTCGCGGTCCCGGCGTACGGACCCTCCCTGCTCTACGGGATCTCCTCGGGCGCCGTCGCGCCGGTGGTCGCGCTCAGCGCCGTGCAGCGCGGGGCCTCCGTCGCCGTCGCCGGGCTGGTCGTGGCGCTCATGGGCATCGGCTCGATCGTGGCGAACATCCCGGCGGGCGTGCTCACGTCCCGCTTCGGCGAGCGCCGGGTGATGGTCGGCGCCACCGGGCTCACCGTCGCCGGGCTCGGGCTGTGCCTGCTCGACGCGGGGCTGTGGCCCTTCGCCGCGGGGGTGCTGGTGCTGGGCATGTCCGGCGCGGTCTTCCAGCTGGCCCGCCAGTCGTACCTGACCGAGATCGTGCCGTTCGGCAGGCGGGCGCGGGCGATGTCCACGCTCGGCGGCGTGGTGCGGATCGGTGCCTTCGCGGGCGCGTTCGCCGGGGCGGGCGCGATCGCGCTCGGTGGCCTGCCCGGTGCGTACGTGCTGGCCCTGGCCGCCATCGTCGGCTCCGGCGCCATCGTGTACGCCCTGCCCGACCTCGCCGCGGGCGACGCCGCCCCGAGCCCGGTCTCGACCGTGGCGATCGTCCGCGACCATTGGCGCACGCTGGCCACGCTGGGGGCCGGGGTGGCGCTGCTCTCCGCGATCCGGCAGACCCGGCAGGTGGTGGTGCCGCTCTGGGCCGAGCACCTGCACCTCGATCCCGGCACGGCGTCGCTGCTCTTCGGCGTCTCCGGGGTCGTCGAGGCGCTGGTCTTCTATCCCTCCGGGCTGGTGATGGACCGCTGGGGCCGGCGGGCTATCGCGGTCCCGTGCACGCTGGTCATGGGTCTGGGCTTCCTGGTCCTGCCCCTGACCCACTCGGCGGTGACCCTCGGGGTGGTCGCCGTGGTGATCGGTGTGGGCAACGGGTTCGGCTCGGGCATCAACAACACCCTGGGCGCGGACAGTGCGCCCCTGATCGGCCGGCCCACCTTCCTCGGCGTCTGGCGCGAGCTGTCCGACGGGGGCGCCTCGCTCGGCCCGGTGATCCTGTCCGCGGTGACCGGGCTCGCGGGCCTCGCCGGCGGCATCGTGGTCTCCGGCCTGGTCGGCGTGCTGGCGGCCGCGGTCCTCTACCGCTACGTGCCCAGGAGGCCACTTCTGGCAGACTCCCAACGATGAACGGCGATGGAATCCTGGGGCCGGGCACCCTGCTCGGCGGCCGCTACCGGCTCGTCTCGCAGGTGGGCGCCGGAGGCATGGCCGTCGTCTGGGAGGCCCGCGACGACGTGCTCGGCCGGTCCGTCGCCGTGAAGATCCTGGCCGGTCACTACGCCGGCGACCCGGAGTCGCGGCTGCGCGTGCGCCAGGAGGCCCGCACCGCGGCGGCGCTCTCCCACCCCCACATCGCCCAGGTGTACGACTACGGCGAGACGGTCATCGACGGTCTGACCGTGCCCTTCGTCGTCATGGAGCTGATCCGGGGCCGGACCCTGCACCAGCGGCTGACCGAGGGCCCGGTGCTGCCCCGCTTCGCCATGCAGGTCTGCGCGGAGGTGGCGGCCGCCCTCGCCGCCGCGCACGCCGAGGGCCTGGCGCACCGTGACATCAAGCCGGCCAACGTGATGCTCGCCGGGACCGGCGCCAAGGTGGTCGACTTCGGCATCGCCGCCGCGGTCCGCCCGCCGGGGCCCGGAGCCGTGGACTTCGAGGTGCTCGGCACGCCCGCGTACCTGGCGCCCGAGCGGCTGCTGCACGACGCGGTCGAGCCGGCCTCCGACGTGTACGCGCTGGGCGTCCTGCTCTACCGCCTCCTCGCCGGCCACTCGCCGTGGACCACCGAGACGACGACGCAGATGCTCACCGCGCACGTCTACCTGGAGCCGGCGCCGCTGCTGCCGATCTACCAGGTGCCGCAGCTCGTGACGGACCTGTGCAACCGGTGCCTGGCCAAGGACCCGGCGGACCGCCCGAGCGCCCGGGAGGCCGCGGCGCTGCTCGCCCACGGCGCCGGCCTGCAGGTGGCGACCGACGAGCCGCCCGCCCCCGTGCCCGCCGCCGTCTTCGCGCCGCCGGCGCCTGCGCGTGCCGCCTCGCGGCGCGGGCGCGTAGCGGTCTCCGTCGCCGCCGCCCTCGCTCTCGCCGGGGTCGCCGCGGCGACGACGTGGTTCCTGCGCCCGGACGAGGGGCCTGCGGCGGCCACATCACCCGGATCGATCGTCGTGCCGCCGTCCCTCGCGGTGCCCTCGCCGGCCCGTGCGTCGCAGCCGCCGTCCGGCCGGCGCGAGCCTGCCCCGGCACACACCACCACGCGCAAGCCGGCGACCACCGTTCCGCAGGCGCCGCCGAGCACCGTTTCGCAGGCGCCGCGGGCCACCGTTCCCGAGGCGCCGCCGACGACGGCTCCCGAGGCACCGCCGGCGCCGCGGACCTTGTCGTCGGAGGCCGGCTCGGTGCGGGCCACCTGCCCGTCCGGCGAGACGGCGCAGATCCTGTCGTGGACGGCCGCCAAGCCGTACAAGGTGGTCGAGGGCGACAAGGCGGCAGGCCCGGCGCCGGAGGTGTCCTTCAAGCACGGCAACACCCGCCTCACCATGACCGTCACCTGCACCGCCGGCGTCCCCGCGGCCACCAGCAGCTGAGGCCCGGCGGGACGCGCCGGGCCCTGAGGCCCGGCGGGACGCGCCGGGCGCCGGCCGCGCGGTCAGCCGGCGAGCTTGAGACAGGCCAGCATGGTGTCGTCCGGCGGGGTGGCCGCCACGGGGTCGCCGGGCTCGTTGGCGACGAAGGCGCGCCGCTGGTCCGGGGTGGCCGAGTCCATGTACCAGTCGGTGAGGCAGTCGACGACCACGGCGGGGGTGTCCGCCATCCGGGGGTCGGTGCGGATCTTGCCGGCGACGGCCTCGCGGGTGGGACCTTCCTCCGAGCAGGCGGTCAGGGCGAATGCCGTCAGGGCGGCGAGCGTGAGGCCGGCCAGAGGTCGGGTGAGTGCGGACACGGCGGCAGCATATAGCAGATCATCGATAGCACACGTCGACGAAGGTCACTGTCTTGAAGTTTCTGGACAGTTTCCGCAGCTCATTCGGCCATCGTGGTGATATGGCCGGTATGTCGGGGTATCGCGCTCCGCTGTCCAGCGGTTACGGTCGTCCCGCTCGTCCTCGGGGGTCGTCCATCCATCGGGGACTGTCGATCGCCGTCGCTTGGTTCACGGGGGACCCAATGGCTGTGTCGTGGCGCATCCGCATGCGCTTTTCCCTGGTCGCACCGACCG
Organism: Actinoplanes oryzae; assembly: GCF_030757795.1. Classification (GTDB taxonomy): domain Bacteria; phylum Actinomycetota; class Actinomycetes; order Mycobacteriales; family Micromonosporaceae; genus Actinoplanes. Next base: position 41,159 of record NZ_JAUQWH010000059.1, on the reverse strand, counting down.
TTCCGGTCGTGCTGGCCACGCTGCTCACCGGCCCGGCCGCCGCGGCACCCGCCGCCGGGACCGTGCCCCCGGCGGAGCTGCCGGCGCGGGCCGCCGCTCCCGCGCCCGCCGGCCCGCGGGAGAACTTCTACGACGCGAGCGGCCAGCTCGCCGGTGTGGTGGACAAGGCGACCGGTGCGGCGACCTACCGCTACGACGACGCGGGCAACGTGCTGTCCGTCGACCGGATCGCCACCGGTGACGTCGGCGTCTTCGCTGTCGTCCCGGCGCGCGGGCCGGCCGGCACCAAGGTCGAGATCAGCGGCACCGGCTTCGCGACGACGCCGGCCGGCAATACCGTGACCGTCGACGGCATCGCCGCCACTGTCACCGCGGCGACCGCGACCCGGCTGACCGTCACCGTGCCGGCCGGGGTCAGTGACGGTGCGGTGCAGGTGACCGTCGGTGCCAAGAGTGCGCGCAGCCCCCGCAACTTCCGGATCGAGGCGGCGGCCCCGCCGCCCACCGTCACCGCGCTGTCGGCGGACCGGGGCAACCGCAACGACCTCGTCACCATCACCGGCACCGGCTTCGACACCGACCCGGCCCGCAACGTGGTGACCTTCCAGCGGACCGTCGCGCAGGTGCAGTCCGCCACGCCGACCAGCTTGGTCGTCCGGGTGCCGGTCACCGCGGGCTCCGGCAAGGTCTCGGTGCGCACCCCGGCGGGCACGGCGACCAGCGCCGGCGACTTCCTGGTCGCGCCGCCGGGCTATGCGATCGGCAACCTGGCCTACGCCGGCCGGGTGGGCGTGGGCAAGCCGACGGTGACGGCGACGATCGCCGCGGGCAAGTCGGCGCTGCTGCTCATCGACGGGGTCAGCGGGGAACAGGCGAGCCTGAGGTTCGAGGGCAACACCATCCCGGTCCGCTCGGCGCTGCGGCTCTACACCCCGTACGGCGGCGACTTCGCCAAGAACAACGGCGACCCGCTCAACGTCTTCGCGGGTGGCACGCTGGTGCAGGACCTGCCCCCGTTCGTCACCACCGGCACCTACGCCATCGTCATCGACCCGAACGACGACGCGGCCGGTGCCGTCAAGGTGACCGCGACCAGCACCCTCTCCGGCGGCACGCTCACCAAGGACGGCTCCGGCGTCCCGTTCCAGATCACCGCCGCCGGGCAGACCAAGCAGTACTCGTTCACGGCGACCACGGGCGACTGGATCAGCTTCGGTCTCACCGACATCGACCAGCCCGGCAACACCTACGTGGTCAAGCTGACCGCCCCCGACAACTCGGTCTTCACCTGGCAGGCGCGCCTCAGCCAGTACACGCCGACCATGGTCTACCACGCCAAGCAGACCGGCACCTTCAAGGTGAACGTCGGCTTCGGCGCGACCGAGCTGGGTTTCGGCCGGATCTGGTTGTCCTCGGTCATCACCGGCGCGACGATGACGGCGAACGGCGCCGCCGTGCCGGTCACCATCCAGCGCCCGGGCCAGTCGGTCCGGTTGCCCTACGCCGGCACGGTCGGCCAGACGCTGCAGCTCGGCTACACCGACAACACGCTGGCCGTCAGCGACCGGCCCGCGTACCCCTCGGGCATCATCGGGGAGCCGGACGACGTCCAGGTGCTGCTGGACACCGGCTGGGCGGAGACGCGGGACATGCCCGCCGTCCGCAAGGCCGGCACCCACAACCTCTTCATCACCGGCTGGCAGGCGGTCGGCAGCCTGAAGGTCTGGCTCTCCACGCCCACGGAGGCCGGTGCCATCCCGGTCAACACCAAGAAGGCACTCACCGTCGACCGGCCGGGGCGCGACATCTGGCTGGACTACAACGGCACCGCCGGCAAGCCCCTGTATCTCAGCACGCTGGACCGCAGGCTGATGGGCGAGGTGAACCTGCAGCTCTACCGGCCCGACGGCATCCGCATCAGCAGCGGCCGCACGATCGACTACGCCGCCCTGCCGTCCACCGGCAAGTACCGGATCAAGGTCGACCCGGAGACGGCCGGCACCGGCACCCTGTCCGTGGCGGCGGTCGAGCCGATCGACACCGGAGCGCTCACCCCGAACGCGCCGGCCACCGCGGTGTCCGTGACGCTGCCCGGCCGTCGCATCGTCGGCACCTTCACCGGCACGGCGGGGCAGCGGCTGACGCTCGCCGGGCTCAGCGAGAAGCTGCTCTGGTGGAACCTCAAGGTCTACAAGCCGGACAACACGCAGCTCGACTTCTTCGGCGTCGTGCACATGCCGGTCGGCCAGGATCTGCCGCCGTTGCCGGTGGCCGGCACCTACCGGTTCGAGCTGACCAACGCCTCGCAGCCCGAGCTGTACGGCGACCTGCAGCTCTTCCTGTCCAACGAGGTCGACGGCGGCACCGCGGTGACCGACGGGGCCGCGCTGCCGATGACGTTCACCCGGCCCGGGCAGAACGGGAAAATTTCGTTCACCGCGGTCGCCGGCGACGTGCTGGACGTGCAGCTCGGCTCGGCGGAGCTCGGCGCCTACATCACCATCTACAACTCCGCCGGCACGGTCGTGCTGCGGCACTCCTGGCTGTATTACGTGCGCACACAGCTGCCCTCGCTGGCCGCCGGCGCGTACACCATGGTCTTCGACCCCAGCCTCGGCTCCACCGGCACCATCACCGCGCAGATCAAGCGGCACAGTACGCCGCTCGCCGCGGACAAGGCGCAGCGCAAGCTCGCTGCCCCGCGCACCGCGGAGCCGCCGGCGTGCGCGACACCGGCCGAGGTGCGAATCGGCCCGGCCGGGACTGTGTCGTTCGGCGCCGGAGAGCGGGCGCCCGGGGAGCGGGTGGCCCCGGCCGCGCCGCAGCGTCCCGCCGGCTGCGCGGACTCCGGGTGGAAACCCGACGCCAAGAACCTGGACGGCCAGGACTGGACGACCCACGGTCAGCCGGTGCCCGTACGCGAGCGGGCGCTGCAGTTCCCGGTCGGTGTCACGGGCGTGGTCGGCAAGGTGCTGGACACCGCCGACAAGCCGCTGGCCCACGTGAGCGTGACGGCGGCGGGGCGCAAGGCCACCACCGATGCGCAGGGCCGCTTCGCGCTGACCGGGCTGCCCGCCGGGCACGTCTCGCTGCGGGTCGACGGCCGGTCCGCCGCGCACGGCGGCCACGAGTACGGCGTGTTCGACATCGGCGTGGACATCACCCGCGACGCGATGCTGATCCTGCCCTACACCGTCTTCCTGCCCGAGCTGGACAAGGCGAACACCGTGACGGTGCCCAGTCCGACCGTGCGGGAGACGGTCCTGACCACCAGGGCAATCCCGGGCCTCGAGGTGCGCATCCCGGCCGGCACCACGATCCGCGACGCCGACGGCAAGGTCGCCACCGAGCTGAGCCTGACCGCCATCCCGATCGACCGGCCGCCGTTCCCGCTGCCGCCCACGAAGGTGCCGGTCTACTTCACCGTCCAGCCCGGCGGCGGGGTGCTGTTCCCGCAGGGCGCGACGATCGTCTACCCGAACTACACGCACGAGCCGCCCGGCACCCGGACCCAGTTCTGGAACTACGACCCGGACGGCAAGGGCTGGCACATCTACGGGCTCGGCCGGGTGTCGAAGGACGGCAAGCAGATCGTGCCCGACCCCGGCGTCCGGTTCTACCGGCTGACCGGTGCGATGACCGCGGTGCCCGGGCTCAACCCGGCGCTGTGGGCCCCCAAGCCGGGCACGCACATCAACGACCCGGTCGACCCGGCCACCGGCCTCTTCGTGGACACCACCACGGATCTGGTCGTGGACGACGTCATGCCGATCAGCATCAGCCGCACCTATCAGCAGGGCGACACCGACATGCGGCCGTTCGGTGTGGGCACCAACTTCAACTACGGGCTGTTCCCGTGGACGCCGGGCGTCATCGGCAGCTTCGACTTCCAGCAGTTCGACCTGGTCCAGCCGGACGGCGCCAAGGTGCACTTCCACCGCACGTCGCCGGGCACGGACTTCGTCGGGGCGGAGTACCTCGCCGACCCGACGCCGACGATCTACGACGGCGCGACCGTCAAGTGGAACGGGGACGGCTGGGACGTCTCCCTGGTCGACGGCACGGTCCTGGTGCTCGGCAACGAGGCGCCGCTGCAGTCGATCCGGGACAAGTACGGCAACATCACGACGATCAGCCGGGCCACCGCGCCGCCCGGCACCGACGGCATCCTGCGGCCGAACGGCCCGGTCACCCAGATCACCTCGCCGAACGGCCGGTGGATCAAGCTGACCTACAGCTCCACGAACCCGCCCCGGGTGAGCGCCGTCGAGGACAACATCGGCCGCAAGGTCGCCTACAAGTACGACGCCACCGGGCACCTGGTCGAGGTCAAGGACGCCAGGGGCGGGATCACCACCTACACGTACGACGCCCAGGGCCGGATGGCCACGATCACCGACCCGCGCCGCATCACCTACCTGCGCATGGAGTACGACGCGGCCGGCCGGGTCAAGACGCAGAAGGCAGCCGACGACACCGTCACGGCGTTCGACTACACGTTGTCCGGGACCGCGGTGACCGAGACCCGGGTGACCGATCCGCGCGGCCACGTGCGCCGCATCACCTTCAACGCCAACGGTTTCATGGTGGACGACACCAAGGCGTACGGGACGGACAAGGCGCAGACGTTCCACTACGACTACGACGCGTCCGGGGTACGCAAGGCCGCGACGACGGATGCCCTGGGCCGCAGGACGACGTGGATCTACAACGCCAAGGGACAGGTCACCCAGACCACCGTGCTCGCCGGGACGGCCGACGCGCGGACCGAGAAGTTCGACTTCGCCGGGCCGCACTCCGAGCTGACCAAGTTCACCGACTCGTACGGCAAGGAGACGATCTACGAGCCGGACACGCGCGGGGCGCTCAAGTCGGTCACCGACGCCATGAAGCGCAAGACGCTGGTCGGCGTGGACGGCAGCGGTCTGATCACGACGATGACCGACCCGGCGAACAAGGTCTTCCGCACCGACTACCAGGGCGCCGACCCGGTGCGGACCACCGACGAGACCGGCCGGGTGACGACGACCGGGTTCGACGCGATCGGCCGTCCGGTGACCGAGACCGACGCGCGGGGTGCGCGCACCGATACGACGTACGACGCGGCGGGCCAGGTCCTCACGACCACCGACCCGCTCGGCCTGACCACCCGGATCGCGTACGACGAGAACGGCAACCGGAAGTCGGTCGAGGACCCGCGCGGCGGCCGGACGATCACCAGCTACGACACCATGGACCGCGTCGAGTGGGAGCAGGACGCCCTGGGCGAGAAGGAGACGTTCGCCTACGACGAGAACGGCAACCCGCGTACGCGGACCACCCGTACCGGCGTCACCACCACGGAGACGTACGACGAGCTCGACCGCACCGTCACGAGCACGACCGGGTCCGCCACCATCGCCTTCACCTACGACCTCGGCGATCGGCTGCGCTCGGTCGCCGACCCGGTGGCCGGCCCGAGCAGCGTCGACTACGACGGTCTCAACCGGGTCACCAAGGAGACGACCGCCGGCGGCACGGTGTCGTACGCGTACAGTCCCACGGTCCGCGACCGCACGATGACGCTTCCGGGGAAGCCCGCGATCCGGCACGTGTACGACGCGAACGGCGACCTGCAGGAGGTACAGCAGGGCGGCACAGCGGTCACGACGGTCAGCCGGGACGTGGTGGGCCGCCCGGAACGGGTCGGCACCCCGGCCACTACCGGGGTCAGCCAGACGTACGGGTGGACCGACGCCGGCGAGGTCAAGTCGATCACGTACAAGGTGAACACCACCACGCTCGGCGACCTCGGTTACCAGTACGACGGCTCGGGCCTGCCGGTCCTGACCACCGGTACGTACTCGCGGCAGCAGCTGCCGGACGCGTTCGGACCCGCGACGTACGACGCCGCGAACCGGCTCGACACGCTCGGCGCCGCCGACGTCAGCTATGACAAGAACGGCAACCTCGAGTCGGACGGCACGACGACGTACACATGGAACGACCGGGACCAGCTGTCCGGGCTCTCGCGCGACGGCCTGACCGCCACCTTCGGCTACGCGACCGACGGCCGGCGCCTGACCCGCACGGTCAACGGCAAGACCACCACCTTCCTGTACGACGGTCAGAACCCCGTGCAGGAGATGGTGAACGGCACGGTGACCGCCACGACGCTCAGCGCGGGCCTCGACGGCTACCTGACCCGGGACGTCAACGGCACCGTGAAGCGCTATCAGACCGACGCGATCGGCAGCGTGATCGGCCTGGTGGACGCCGCCGGGGCCGGGGCGTCCTACGCGTACCAGCCGTTCGGGACCACGACGGTCACCGGGGACGACGGGGGCAACGCCCTCCGGTTCACCGGGCGCGAGGACGACGCCACCGGGCTGTACTTCTACCGGCAGCGCTACTACAGCCCGGCTCTGCAACGCTTCGCGAGCGAGGACCCGCTCGGCCCGGACGGCGGGGTCAACCTGCACGAGTACGCGGCCAACCGGCCGACCGCCCTGATCGACCCGATGGGCACCAAGCCGATCAGCCTCACCCCGCCGTACGCGCGCAGGCATTACAAGCGGCCCACGAGGAGCGTGCGTGATGACGCGCTCAAGCGGTCGCCCATGTGCCCGTACTGCGGTGCGAGCAAATCGACCGACTACGAGCACGTCAACAACCCGCAGAAGTACGACTGGGCGCGGGGCGGTCACGTGAACACCCGGGACACCCGCTCCGGGCGGGTCAACGATCCGACGAACACCACCGGCGCCTGCGGGCCGTGCAACTCGGCCAAGCAGGATCGGCCGATCGGTACCGGTCCGGGAGAATACTGGCCGCCGGCGTGGCCGGCCGGGAAACCGTGGCCGTTCGGAGGAGCACCGAAACAATGACGACATCACAGCGCGTGCGGGCGGCGTACGCCGATCTCCTGGGTGAGCCGGAAGCCGAGATGCGCTTCGAGCAGAACGGCCTGCCGGTCTCGGTGCTCAAGTACGCGCCTTCGCCGGCCACCGGTGAGGTAACGCTCTACTTGACCGCCGGCATCAGCGATCTGCTGCAACCGGACTACAAGGACGAATACCGGCTGGAGTTCTACCTAGGCCTGCTGCCCGAGGTCGACGAGGTCGCGCAGTCCCTGGCGTGGCTGGGGCTGATGCCCCAGTTCACCGGCGTGCCTCTGGTGCACGGCAACACGTGGCGCTACGGCGAGCCGGTGATCCCCGGTTACGACTTCACCGGCTTCTTCGTGCTGCTGAGCGGTGACCCGATCGTGCCGCAGATCGAGGTCGACGGTCTGCACGTGCGGGTGCTGACGGCGGTGCCGCTGTTCACCGACGAACTCGACTACTTCCGCGCCCACGGCACCGATGCGCTGTGGGACCGGATGGAGGAGAAGGACGTGCCCATGTGGGATCCGCGTCGCGTCTCCACGTTCCACGACGCCGGCTGAGCGCCGGCCTCACGGGGGAGGATCCATGCGAGAGAACAGGACGTACGGGCGGGTCGCCGCGGCCGTCCTGGCCACCGCGGCGACGCTGGTCGCCGGGGCCGGGACGGCACACGCGGCGCCCGCTCGGGGGCCGGTCACCGTGCCGGCCGGGGCCACCGTCGTGCCCGGGCGCTACATCGTCACCCTGACGCCGGTCGCGGGGCTGACGGCGCCGCCGAGCGCCGATGCCCTCACCGACCGGTACGGCGGACGGGTCACGTACACCTACCGCGGCTCCGCGCTGCGGGGCTTCGTGCTCTCCGGTAGCGCCGACGAGGCTGCCCGGCTGGCCGCGGATCCCCGCGTAGCCCGGGTCGAGGCGGACACCGTGATGCGTCTCGACGACGCGCGCTACTACCCGTTGTGGAACCTCGACATGGTGGACCAACGCTCCACCGTGCTGGACGACATCTACAGCTTCCCCGACTCGGCCGGGACGGGCGTGCACGCGTACGTCCTGGACACGGGCATCCGCACCAGCCACGTGGAGTTCGGCGGCCGGGCCTCGGTGGGCTTCGACGCGATCGGCGACGGCTGGAACGGCCAGGACTGCGACGCCGACGGGCACGGCACCCACGTGGCCGGGACCATCGGTGGCGCCACGACGGGCCTGGCGAGCCGGGCGACCCTGGTGGCGGTCCGCGTCTTCGACTGCTCGGCGGTCGGGGTGACCAGCCAGATCATCGCCGGCGTCGACTGGGTGACGCAGAACGCGGTGAAGCCGGCGGTCGCCAACATGAGCCTGGGCGGCGGGAAGTCGGCGACCCTGGACGCGGCGGTGTCGGCATCGATCGCGTCCGGCGTCACCTACACGATCTCGGCGGGCAACGACAACTCGGACGCCTGCAACTACAGCCCGGCGGACGTGCCCGCGGCCATCACGGTCGGCGCCAGCAACTCCGTCTACGAGCGCGGCACCAACTGGGGGAGCGCGATCTACGGCTCCAACTACGGCACCTGCCTCGACCTGTTCGCTCCCGGGCAGAACATCCTGTCGGCGAACAACAAGACCGACCGGGCCACCAAGCTGATGACCGGAACCTCCATGGCCGCACCACACGTGGCCGGGGCCGCCGCGCTGCTGCTCGCCCTGCAACCGCAGGCCACCCCGGCACAGGTCGCGGCGACGCTCACCGGCATCGCCACGACCGGGCTCCTGCGGGCCGACAACCTGAACCGGTCGCCGAACAAGCTGCTCTACGTCTCGCCCACGATGGAGGCGCCGGTCGAAGGAGCCCAGCGGCGATGACGGTCCGGCGGCGGGCGCTGCTCGCCGGGCTCGGCGCGGCCGGGGTCGCCGGCGCCGTTGCCTGCACCCCGGCTCGCCCGGACAGCGCTCCGTCGCCGGTCGCCCCGGGCGCCGGGCCGCCTGTCGCCAAGGTGCGCGCGGTCACCGCAGCCGCGCGGGCGACCACGCTTCTGGTGGCCTACGACCTCGACGCGGACGCCGACCCGGCGGTGGTGCTGCGGGACGTGCACGAGCGGCTCGATGATGCCCCGGCGATCGTGTCCGTCGGCGCGTCGCTCTTCGACCGGCATCCCGGGCTGGCCCGGCCCCGGCTGCTCACCGCCATGCCGGCCTTCCCCGCCGACGTCCTCGACGAGCGGTGGTGTCACGGCGACGTGCTCGTCCAGACCTCCGGCCCCGGCCCGGTGGTATCGACCGGCCTGCGCGAGCGCTGGCGGATGCCCGGCTTCCACCCGCCCGCGCCGGACGGCTCGGTGCGCAATCTCTTCGGCTTCCGCGAGGGCACCGGCAATCCCGACGTGACCGACGCGCCTCTCATCGACTCGCTGCTGCCGGTCCGCCGCGGCGACGACGAGCCCGCTTGGTGCGTCGGTGGCAGCTACCAGGTGGTGCGGCTGATCCAGCTGGCAACGGCGATCTGGGACGGCGAGACGGTCGCCGAGCAGGAACGGGTCTTCGGACGCCGCAAGGAGACGGACGCGCCGCTCGGTGCGCCGGACGCGGGCTACGCCACCGACCCGGAGGGGCGCCTGACCGCCCTCGACGCGCACATCCGCCGAGCCAACCCGCACACCCGGGAGAGCGAGGCCCATCGCATCCTGCGCCGCAGCTGGTCCTACCGGCATCCGGACGCGGGCGAGGGCCAGATCTTCACCTGCTTCCAGCGCGACCTCGAGAAGGGCTTCGTGACGGTGCAGCGGCGGTTGGCCGGCGAGGCGCTGGAGCGTTACACGCTGACCTTCGGCGGCGGGTACTACTTCACCCTGCCCGATCCCTCCGGCGACCCGTCCGACTTCCGCGGCCGGACCCTCGTCACCCGGGCTTGAGGCCCGCTCGCCCCGGACAGGGTGTGCGATGCCGCGGGGCCGGCGGGCCTAGGGTCCGTCTCATGTCGATCGCCGAGCGGCACGCGTTGCAGGTCAGTGGTCTGCCGGAGGGGCAGCCGATGATGTTCGCCCACGGCTACGGGTGCGATCAGCACATGTGGCGGTTCGTGGCGCCCGCCTTCGCGGACACGCACCGGCTCGTGCTCTTCGACCATGTCGGGGTGGGCCGCTCGGACCTGAGCGCCTACGACAGCGTGCGCTACGCGCAACTCGACGGGTACGCCTCCGACGTGCTCGAGATCATCCACGAGCTCGACCTGAACGACGTCGTGTTCGTCGGCCACTCGGTCAGCGCGATGATCGGCATCCTCGCCGCCATCCGCGAGCCCGAGCGCTTCGCCGACCTGATCCTGGTCGGCCCCTCGCCGTCCTACATCGACGACGGTGACTACATCGGCGGGTTCAGCCGGCTTGACATCGACGAAATGATGGTGTCGCTGGACAGCAACTATCTGGGCTGGTCGAGCGTCATCGCCCCGATCATCATGGCCAACCCGCAGCATCCCGAGCTGGCCCTGGAGCTGGTCAACAGCTTCTGCGCCACCGACCCGGAGATCGCCAAGAGGTTCGCGCACGTGACGTTCCTGTCCGACAACCGGGCCGACCTGCCCAAGGTGCGCACCCCGGCGCTGGTCCTGCAGTGCACCGACGACGTGATCGCGCCGGTGGCGGTCGGGCGCTACGTGCACGAGCAGCTGGCGGAGAGCACGCTGGTCATCATGAACGCGACCGGGCACTGCCCGAACCTCAGCGCGCCCGAGGAGACCGTCGCGGCGATCAGGACGTACCTGAAAGGGCGTCGTGCAGGGCCCTCGGTGACCGGTCGCTGAGCGGGCGCGCGGCCAGCCAGGCGGCACCGGCGGCGGGGTCGCGGGCGGTGCGGGGATGGCAGCCGCGCCCGTGCAGGGCCCGGACCACGCCGTCGCGCACCGGGGTGTCGCCGGTGAGGAGGCCGCCGCCCAGCACGACCGGGCCACTGGCGTGCGCGTCGTCGAGAGTGGCGAGCAGATGCGCGCTCGCCCTGACGACGAGGGACGTGGCGTGCGGGTCGCCGGCGCGGGCGGCGGCGCAGACCAGGGGAGCGAGGGCGCCGATCCTCTCCCAGGGCAGGGCCTGCGCCCAGTAGACCATGGCGTCGGCGGTCGCCACGCCCGCGTGCGTGGCCACCTGCGCGGCGAAGGGCGTGTCCCAGGCGCGGACGGCGGTGCGGACCGCCTGCAGGCCGAGCCAGCGGCCGGAGCCCTCGTCGCCGAGGAGCCAGCCCAGCCCGTCGGACGTCCGCACCACGGTGTGGTCGCGGATGGCGGCGGCGATGGCGCCCGTACCCGCGATCAGCACTGTCCCCGACGCTGCGGAGCTGCCCGCGGCGAAGGCGGTAACCACGTCGCCGACGACCGTGACCGGGGCGGTGATGCCGAGGGCGGCCAGGGCCGGCGCGAAGGGGGCCTCAGGGCCGGCGATGCCGAGCGTCGCCGCGCATACCGCTGCGGGGTCGTGGCCTCGCAGGGCGGCGCGCACGGCCGCCGCGACCGCTGCGGCGGCGGGCCCGGGCCCGGCCGTGAGCGGGTTGCCGGGGCCGGCGTGTCCACGGCCGACGATCGCCCCGCCGGTGGTGGCGAGCACGGCCCGGGACGCGGTGCCACCGGCGTCGACTCCCACCACCAAGGCCATGCGGCCGATCGAAGCATAGAAAGTTGTTGTTGACTAGTTCACGCGTTGGTCGTAATTTTCATCGGCAACGGACATTGATGAAAAGGATGACCGACGTGACGGGTGAGAGCGGCGGGCTGCTCGGGCGGCTGCGCATCGAGGGGCCGGGCATGGCCGAGGCCCTGGCCCGGATCGCCGAGACGATTCTCGCCGATCCGGAGGCGGCCGCCAACGCCAGCATCGTCGACCTCGCCGAGCGCTCCGGGACGTCGACGGCGACCGTGACCCGGTTCAGCCGCACGCTCGGCTTCCGCGGCTACGCCAACCTGCGCGTCGCCGTGGCCACCGAGACCGGCCGGGCCGTGCAGGCGCGCTGGGAGACCGACATCAGCGGCGACATCGCCCCGGGCGACCCGCTGACCGAGGTGCTGGGCGTGGTCACCAACGCCGACACGCGCGCGATCCACGACACCGCCGCCGCGCTCGACGTGGCCGCCGTGGACCGGGTCGCCGCCGCGATCGCCGGGGCGAAGCGGGTCGAGCTCTTCGGCCTGGGCAGCAGCGGCACCTCGGCGCGCGAGATGGCCTTCCGGCTCGAGCGCATCCGGGTGCCCGTCTGGCACCGGACCGACAGCCACACCGCGCTCACCAACGCGGCCCTGCTGCTGCCCGGCGACGTGGCGATCGGGCTGTCGCACTCCGGGCGTACGCGGGAGGTGATCGAGACCCTCGCCGAGGCGGCCGATCACGGGGCGCTCACCGTGGCCGTCACCAGTTACAGCCGCTCGCCGCTGGCCGAGATCGCCGACGTCGTCTTCACGACCGCGGTGCAGGAGACCACCTTCCGGCTGGCCGCCCTCTCCGCCCTCCACTCCCAGCTGCTGGTCCTCGACATGATCTATGTCGCCGTGGCCCAGCGCACCTACGAGCGTACGGCCGAGGCCCTGGAACTCACGGTCCGCGCGGTCGACGCCCACCGGCTCCCCGAGAAGAACCCGACCCGCAACCGGGGCCGGAGCAAGACCTAGATCCTCCCCTGTGGACCGTGGGCTCGCCGAGTCCCCGGGCGCACCACCCTGCCCATTTCCAGGAGTCCCCATGCGCCGTGCCGCCGTTGTCCTGACCGCCGCCGCCCTACTGACCCTGACCGCCTGCAGCAGTGGTGGCACCGATGCCACCGGCAGCGGCGCGCCCGCCACCGTCCCGGCGACCCGCGGGGAGGGCAAGACCCTGACCGTCTGGGTCATGGACGGCGACTACACCGAGCCGACCCTCAAGGCGATCAACGACAGGTTCACCCAGGCGACCGGCGCCCGGGTCGACCTGCAGATCCAGCAGTGGGAGGGCATCACCACCAAGATCAGTACGGCGCTGTCGACCAGCGGGACGCCGGACGTGCTCGACCTCGGCAACACCCAGGTGCCCGGGTACGCGGCCAACGGCGGGCTCCTCGACCTGACCGCCTACCAGGCGGATCTCCGCCAGGGCCGCACCTGGCTGGCGGGGCTGGCCGAGCCGGCGACCGTGGACGGTGCGCTCTACGCGGTGCCGGGCTTCGCGGGCGCCCGGGCGGTCATCTACAACAAGAAGACGTGGGCGGCCGCCGGTGTCACCCGGGCCCCCGGCACGTACGCGGAGCTGACCGCCGCCCTGGACAAGGTGAAGGGCGCCAACCCGGCCGCCGACTTCGCGCCGTTCTATCTGCCGGGCCAGTACTGGTACGCCGGACTGCAGTTCGTCTGGGACGCCGGCGGGGACATCGCCGGCAAGGACGGCGCCTCGTGGAAGGGCGGCTTCTCGAGTCCCGAGGCGCAGAAAGGCCTGGCTGACTTCAAGACGTTCCAGAACGCGTACTCCACCGCGGCCTCGCGGACCCTGGACACGCTGTCGCCCGACCAGACGCAGCTGTTCGCCGACGGCAAGACCTCCGCGATCCTGGCCACGGCCGGCTCGATCGGCCTGATCCAGAAGGCCAACCCCCGGATCAGGACCGAGGACATCGGTACGTTCCCCCTGCCCGGCCTCTCCGGCAAGAACCAGCCCGTGATGCTCGGCGGCTCCGACTGGGGCATCGCCACCAAGAGCGACGCCCACGACCTCGCCCTGCAGTGGACGAAGATCGCCGCGAGCCCCGCCGTGCAGGACCAGTACGTCTTCGGCACCGACGGCTGGATCCCGAACAGCACCGAGGGCATCCAGGCGGCGCAGCCCGGCCTGTCCGAGCAGCAGAAGGGCTTCTTCACCGCCGCGCTGACCTCGAAGGCGACCCCGGCCGCCGCGCAGTGGCCGACCGTGGAGGGCGACAAGAGCGTCAACCAGCTGTTCTCGTCCGTCGCCTCCGGCGCCAAGTCGCCGTCCGGGGCCGCCGCGGAGTTCGATGCGCACCTCGACACGACCCTCGCCGGCTGATCGTGGCCACGTTGACCTTGTCGGAGGCGCCGCCGGTGGCTCCGGAGCGCCGGCGGCGGAACCTGGCCCCGCTCTGGCTGCTCGGCCCCGCGGGTGTCGTGCTCGCCGTCGTCACGCTGGCCCCGATCGGCTTTCTGGTCCTCACGTCCTTCACGGACTACAACCAGCGGAGCCTGTTCACCGGCGCCTACTCCAGTGTCGGCGTCGCGCAGTACAGCCAGCTGCTCTCGAGCAGTGCCTTCTGGGGCTCCCTGGTCCGCACGGTGCTGTTCACCGCGGCGATGGTGGCCGGCAGCGTCGTCCTCGGCATGGGCGTCTCGCATCTGCTCACCCGGCTGGGCCGCGCGTGGCGGCACACGGTCACCGTGGTGCTCATCGTGGCGTGGGCCATGCCGAACGTGGCGTCGTCGCTGGTGTGGAACTGGCTCTTCCAGCCCGGCTACGGCGTCGTCAACTGGGGGCTCGACCGGCTGCGGATCTTCGGCGACACGACCAGCCTCGACTGGACCCAGGACCCCACCCGGGCGTACGTCGTCATCTGGCTGCTGATCGTGTGGCAGGCCGTGCCGTTCATCGCCCTGACCCTCAACGCCGCGGAGGCGCAGGTGCCGCACGAGTACCTCGAGGCGGCGCGGTTGGACGGTGCCCCGGAGCTGACCATCTACCGCCGGATCACGCTGCGGCACCTGCGGCCGACGCTGCTGCTCGTGACGATCCTGTCGATCATCTGGGACTACAACGTGTTCAACCAGATCTGGCTGGTCTCCCGCGGCGGGCCCGGCGACGCCACCAGCACGCTGGGCGTCTTCACCTACAAGACCGCCTTCGTCGGCTTCCGGATCGGGCAGGGCGCGGCGATCTCGGTCGTGACGACGCTGCTGCTGCTCGCGCTGACCGCCGTCTACATCCGCAACCTGCTCCGATCGGGGGAGGACCTGTGAGGGCCCGTGCGCTCGCCGCCGTCTTCTGCCTGGTGTGGATCTTCCCGGTCTACTGGATGGTCAACACCGCCTTCAAGCCGCGGCCGGAGGTGATGACGCCGACGCCGCACTTCTGGCCGCAGGCGCCGACGCTCGGCAACTTCGTCAAGGCCGTCACGCAGGAGCAGTTCCTCACCAACCTGGTGAACAGCGTCATCGTGGTCGCCGCGACCGTCGTGGCGTCGATCGTGCTCGGCATCTTCGCCGCCGCCGCGCTGTCCCGGTTCCGCTTCCCCGGCCGCCGCGCGATCATGGTCGTTATCCTCGCCGTGCAGATGCTGCCGGCGACGGCGCTGCTGGTCCCGATGTTCGTCATGTTCAACAAGCTCGACCTGCTGGGCACCTACGCGGCCCTGATCCTCGCGTACGTGGCCACCGTCCTGCCCTTCTCGATCTGGGTGATGCGCGGCTTCTTCGTCACCATCCCCGCCGAGATCGAGGAGGCGGCGCAGCTCGACGGGGCGAGCACGTGGCGCACGCTGGTCAGCGTCCTCTTCCCGCTCGTGGCGCCCGGCATCGTCGCCACGAGCATCTTCGCCTTCATCGCGGCGTGGAACGACTACCTGTTCGCCTACACGTTCATGCAGGACCAGAGCCGCTACACCTTGCCGGTGTGGCTCGCTTCGTTCACCAACCCGTACACGGGAACCGATTTCGGCGGTCAGATGGCGGCGTCCGTCCTCTTCTCGCTGCCGGTCGTCGTGTTCTTCCTGATCATCCAGCGCAATCTGGTCTCCGGCATGTCCGCCGGGGCCGTGAAGGGCTGACGTCTTGCTGATTCCCCGCCCCCTCTCGTTCGTTGCCGGAACCGGTTCCTTCGCGCTGACGGCCGGCACCACCGTGTCGGCTCCCGCGTCGCTCGGCGGTGTGCTGGCGTGGCTGCAGCAGGCCCTGCGGCCCGCCACCGGGCTTACCCTCCCCGTGGCCGGGCACGGCTCGATCGCTCTGGGAACAGACGCTGGAATCGGTTCCGAGGCGTTCCAGCTCGACGTGACCCCGGCCGGGGTCACGATCGCCGGCGGGGACGCGGCCGGGGTCTTCTACGGCTGTCAGGCGCTGGTGCAGTTGCTGCCGCCCGCGATCCACCGGCGGGCCCGGGTGGCCGGCGTCGCGTGGAGCGTGCCGTGCGTCCAGGTGCGCGACGCGCCCCGATTTCCGTGGCGTGGCGCGATGCTCGACGTGGCCCGGCACTTCCTGCCCAAGCACGACGTGCTGCGCTTCCTCGACCTCATGGCGGCGCACCGGCTCAACACCCTGCACTGGCACCTGACCGACGACCAGGGCTGGCGGCTCGAGATCAAGCGCTACCCGCGGCTCACCGAGGTGGGCGCGTGGCGGCGGGAGAGCCAGGTCGGGGCGGCCCGCGACGCGCCGGGGGACGGGCGGCCGCACGGGGGCTTCTACACCCAGGACGACGTACGGGAGATCGTGGCGTACGCCGCCGAGCGGTTCATCACCGTGGTGCCGGAGATCGAGTCGCCGGGACACGTGCAGGCGGCCCTGGCGGCGTACCCGGAGCTCGGGGTGACCCGGCAGCCGCTGGAGGTGTGGACCCGCTGGGGCATCTGCGACAACGTTTTGGACATCTCGCAGTCCACGGTGGACTTCTTCGGGAACGTGTTCGACGAGGTGCTGGAACTGTTCCCGTCGCGCTGGATCGGCGTCGGCGGCGACGAATGCCCCCGGGACCAGTGGCGTGCCGACCCGCTCCTGGCCGACCGCCTGGCCGGGCTCGGACTCTCCACGGTGGACGACCTGGCACCCTGGTTCCTCCGGCGCCTCGACGACCACCTGACCGCCGCCGGCCGCCGCGCCTTCGGCTGGGACGAGATCCTCGAGGGCGACCTGGCCCCGGGCACCACGGTCGCCTCCTGGCGCGGCATGGCCGGGGCCGTCGCCGCCGCCCGCCGCGGCTACGACGTGGTGGCGTGCCCGGACGACCTCGTCTACCTCGACTACCGCCAGTCGGAGTCGCCCGAGGAACCGATCCCCGTCGCGATCCCGCTGACCGTGCGCGACGTGTACGCCTTCGACCCCGTCCCGCCGGGGCTGACCGCCGATGAGTCCCGCCACATCCTCGGCGGCCAGGCCAACGTCTGGACCGAGCACGCCGACTCCCCGCGCACGATCGACTATCTCGTCTTCCCCCGCCTGTGCGCGGTCGCGGAAGCGTTGTGGAGCACCGCCGACCGCGACTTCGACGACTTCCGGAGCCGGTTGGAAACCCACCTCGCCCGCCTCGACGCGCTCGGCGTCGAGTACCGCCGCGACGACGGCCCCCGGCCGTGGCAGCGCCGCCCCGGCGTCCCGGGCCGCCCCGGCACCCGCGACCAGCGCGCCGCCCACATCGCCGGCCTGGTGGCGAACATCCAGCGCTAGCGAGCTGCCCGCCGTGCCCACCGGCCGGGCCGTCTCCCTCCGGCGCGCCGCTGCAGCGGAAACCGGCCGCACCGGACGTCACCGCGAGCGGGGCGCTCGCCGCGATGGTGCGGGAGCGGAGCACCGAGCCGGATCAGCGCGTGCCGCCGACCGACAGCTCGGCGCCGTGCGCGGCGTCCGGCTCCGCGCCGGCCAGGACGAGGCAGACCGAGGCGGTCCAGGTCATGCTGGGGTCGCGGAGGCCGGCGCCCGTGGTGGCGTCGAAGTTCTCCGCCATGCCGGACGCTTCGCAGGTGGCCACGAATCGGCGGGCGATGTCGGCCGCGAGGTCACCGCGGCCGCCGCGCTGCATGCCGTCGACGAGCAGCATCGTGGTCGGCGCCCAGATCGGTCCGCGCCAGTAGCCGTCGGCGACGTAGGCGGGGCTCTGCGGCGGCTCGGTCGCCGGGCCGTGCGCGGTCAGGTAGCCGCCGCCGACCAGGCGCTCCACCGTGGCGTCGAACTGGTGCCGGGGGAGCCGGTCGCCGAGGACGAGCGGCATCAGGGTGATGAGGCTGTCGCTGTCGATCGGGCGCTGCGAGACGGTGTGCCGGGCGACGAAGCGGCCGTCGCGCCAGAAGTGGTCCGACATCGTGCGTACGGCCGCCTCGGCGCGCACCCGCCAGCGCCCGGCGTCACCGGGGCGGCCGAGGCGGTCGGCGATCCGGGCCTGGGCCAGCAGTTGCAGGGCCAGGAAGGCGAGCAGATCGGGGCTCTGGACCGGGACGCCCGTCCGGAAGATCGTCGCGTTGTCCCACCCGGAGTCGTTGCCGTGGTTGTACGACGGGATGCCGTCGCCGCCGTAAACGCGGTGCTCGAACCACCAGGCCGTCCACCGGCACAGCGGCTCGTAGAGCGCCGCGAGCGTGTCGTCCGGCAGGCCGTCCCGGCTCATCAGCCAGTCGACGGTCCAGCCGTGCACGGGCGGCTTGACGAAGTTGCGCTCCACGCCGGCGTCGTCGACGTAGTCGGGCAGGCAGCCGTACTCGTCCTGGTGGTCGAAGAGGGTGAGCAGCTGGCCGGCGGCGGCCTCCGGGTCCCGCCAGAGCGCCATCGCGTTGAAGCAGTGGTCCCAGCTCCAGATGTGGGTCATCCGGTTCTTCGACATGAGCATCGACTCGCGGCGCAGGGCCCCGCCCGCCGGCACCAGCGCCGACCACGTGACGTACGCGGCGACCCGGCTCGCCGGCGCGGGGGCGTGCCGCCGGAGCCACGCGTCGAAGTCCGCCTCGGCCGCGGCGACCACCTCGTCGAAGGCGGGTGCGGGACCGGCCGGAGCCGCGCTGCCGTACTCGTCGACGACCAGCAGGGCCGGGCCGGTCACCACGAGGCGGGCGCTGACGTTGCGGACCCCGTCCCACGCCGACTCGAGCCGGGCCGCGCCGCGCGCGAGGCTGATCCGGTAGTTGCGGTTGGCGCCGGCGTCCACGAAGCGCCAGGCGGCCGGGCTCTCCTCGACGACCACGTCGTACTGGTCGCGGACCTGGAAGTCGAGGGCCAGCGCGCCGGTGACGCGCAGCAGGGCGCGCCCGCTGCCGGTCAGTGCGACCTCCGTGCGGCGGTCACCGTGCGAGACGGCGAGCAGACCCGGGTGTACGGAGACCACGGGCGTCCCGCCGAGGTCGAAACGCACGATTTCGCGGTTGCGGGCACCGCCCCGGACCGTGCGCAGGTGCACGCCCGGATGATCCGGACCGGTCAGCTGGGACACGGCGAAGTAGGAGCCGCGCCGGGAGAAGGGGGTGCCGGCGAGGTCGATCGTGAGGGGGGTCATGGCTCAGCTCTCGTCGGTGGGACGGACGGTGACGCTCGCGCCCGGGGCAAGTTCGACGGTCCGCTCGGCGGCGGCGAGGGCGAGCTCGAAGGTGCGCGCCACGGGGGCCAGGTTGTGCAGCGTGAAGCCGTCCGGGCCGAGTTCGTACGAGAGCTGGTAGGCCTCCTGGGCCAGGGTGACCGAGCCGGGGCCGGTGAGCCTCGGGGCGATGCGCAGGTCGGCCGTCAGCGAGGGGCGTACGCCCAGGTACTCGTGGATCAGCACCCAGGCGAAGACGTTCGGGTATTCGTAGTAGTGGGCGGCGCCGTGCCAGTTGCTGCCGTCGGTGTAGTAGACGTGGCTCATGTCGTAGCGCTCGCCCATGACCCAGTCGTCGGCGGCCCCCTGCCGGGCCACCTTGTGCAGCTGGTCGAGCAGCATCGCGCCGTTGCCGCGCCAGGACCAGAAGGCGGCGTCCCAGCACCAGTAGCGGCCGGCGGCGCAGAGGTCGTACGGGCCGCCGTCGCCGATCTCGGCGGGGGTGTAGTCGGCGATGCGGGCGGCGAGGAACGTGGGGAAGCGCTGGAACTCGTCGAGCTCGCGGTCGACCAGGGCGACGGCGTGGCGGGCCTGCTCGGCGCCGGCCGCCCCGAACATCACCGGCAGCACGTTGGCCAGCAGGTGGATGTGGTCGTGGACGACGCCGGAGCGGTCCACCCAGTCGACGAAGCGATTGTTGCCGGGATCCCAGTAGCCGGTGGGCAGTGGCTGGGCGAGCGCCCCGGCGAGGGCGGTGGCGCGGGAGGTGTAGTGCGCGGCGCGCCCGGGGCGGTCCAGGAGCTTCTCCAACTCGGCGAGGAGCTCGAAGGAGCGCAGGGCCAGGGCCGCGGCGAGGGTCTCGCGGCCGTCCTTGATGACCTGATCCTCGTAGTACACGTCGGACCAGAGCCGGCCGAGCGGATCCATGCAGGCCTCGACGCACGACGCAGCGCCCTCGAGGTCGGCGATGTGCTCACGCAGCCAGCCGAGGTCACGCGTGCGGGCCAGGTAGAGCCAGACCGACTCGATCACCTCGACGTTGCCGGTGACCAGGAACATCACGGCGTTCTGCGTCCCGTCCTGACTGCTGCGACGCACGTGGTACTCGCGCTCGCCGTCGGGCTGGACCGCGCACGGATCGCGCCAGAGTTGTTGCGGGTCCTCGCGCATGAGTCGCAGCTGCAGCTCGATCATTCGGCGGACCACGTCGAGGTCGGTCGCGCTGCCCCAGGCGAGCCGCCCCTTGATCTGGAACTCGTGGTCGACGTCGGGATAGGTGCCCACGTACTTGTCGGCGAGCGTGCTGATCACGTACCCGTCGGGGTCGGGGTAGTCCGCCGCGGCCGTCCGCTCGATCACGCTCGGCAGGATCGTGCCCCAGTAGAAGCCGGCGAGCGCGTCGGCCAGCTCGGGCCCGCCGGGGAAGCCCAGGGTGAACCCGGCGCCGTCCACGTCGGCGTGCGGGCGCGCCCGGTGGCTGGTCAGCGTCGCCCTCCCGGCCCGCACGGTCACGTGACAGCCGTCGTCGCCGAAGCGCACCGACAGGTCGGCGTCGGCGGTGATCGCCCAGGCCGGTTCCGTGGCGGACGGAGACTCCGGCAGCACCCAGCACCGGCCGCGCCCGGTCAGCGGCCGGCTGGTCGCGTCGCTCGGCAGCACATAGCGGCCGTTCACGCCCTTGTCCAATACGAAGACCGGGCCGGCGGGGAGGTGGAGCTCGAGGGGCGCCGCCCCGTCGACTGTCCAGTTCCGGTCGTCGATCCGGGTGAGGGTGCCCGCTGTCGAGGGGAGCTGCGTGTCAACCATCGGCGACTTCCTTGCTGGTGGTGGGCTTGCGGTCCGTGTAACCGCCTTGTAACTTGCAACACAGCAACGCAATCTTGCAATGAATTCTTACAAGGCGAAGGTAACACCATGCGAGAGGAACCGGAGCTATGACGTCTAGGCTTGCCCGCGCCGGGGCTGCGGCCCTGGGAGTCGTCCTCGGCCTGAGCGCGCTCACCGCGTGCGGTGGCGCCGGCGGTGGTGACGACGGCGATCTCACCGAGGCGCAGACGATCACCGTCTGGACCTGGGACCAGCCCGGCAAGGGCCTCGAGGCAGCCGTGCCCGCCTTCCGTCAGAAGTTCCCGAACATCGACGTCACGATCGAGAACGTGGGCAACCCGGCGATCTACGACAAGGTCACGACCGGCCTCGCGGCCGGCGGCTCGGGCCTGGCGGACGTGGTCAACCTCGGCATCGACTACGTCGGCAACTACACCGAGACCTTCCCGGACGGCCTCGCCGACCTGACCGAGCTGGGCGCCGGCGACGTGGCCAAGGACTTCCCACCCGGGATCTGGGCGAGCGGCTCCTCCGGCGACGGCGTCTACGGCATCCCGTACGAGGTCAACACCGCCGCGGTCTACTACCGCAAGGACCTGTTCCAGCAGGCCGGCATCGACGTCACCAAGCTCGCCACCTGGGACGACCTGCTGGCCGCCGGCGTCACGCTCAAGCAGAGGACCGGTGCGTTCCTGTTCGGGCTGGACAAGGCCGCCGCCGAGGCCGACGCCGCGAACCTCTGGCAGACGCTCGCCCGCCTGGAGGGCACCTTCTTCTTCGACAAGGACGGCGCCATCACGCTCAACGACCCCGGCAGCGTCAGCGCGCTCACCTTCCTCAAGAAGGCCAACGACGCCGGGGTCGTCGCCGACGTCCCGGGCGGCTGGGACAACTTCATCGCCCAGGTCAAGGGCGACACCAAGGTCGGCGTCATCCCCGGCGCCTCCTGGGTGGCCGGCGTCTTCCCGACCGACGCGCCGGACCTCAAGGGCAAGTGGGGCATGCGGGCGCCGTTCGCCATGAAGCCCGGCGGCCTGACCTCGGCGCTGAGCGGGGCCACCTACCTGTCGGTCACCGGCGCCAGCGAGCACAAGAAGGCCGCGTGGGAATTCGTGAAGTTCGCCCTCGCCGACCTCGACGGGCAGAAACTGGTCTACCAGGGCTCCGGGCTGTTCCCCGGCTACATGCCGATGTGGGAGGCCCCCGAGTTCCAGGCGCCCAGTGACTACTTCGACGGGCTCAACGTGAACCAGTTCTTCGTCGACGAGCTGAAGAAGGAGACGTCGCCCAGCTACTACACGAAGGACTATGCCCGGGCGCTCAAGGCCTTCACCGACGCCCAGAGCCAGGTGCTGCTCAAGGGCGCCGACCCGAAGCAGGCGCTCGACGGCGCCGCCGACCTGCTCGCCCAGCAGACCGGGCGCAAGGTCGCGTAGCAGTTCGTGCCGATGCGGGCGCCGGGACCCCGGCGCCCGCACTCTCCGAGACGAGTGTCGATGACCTCCACCACCCACCCGGCGCCCCGGCGCCGGCTGCGCAACCGCGCCACGCCGCTGCTCTTTCTGTCGCCGGTGATCGTCCTGTTCCTCGCGTTCAAGGCCTATCCCGTCGGCTACGCCCTCTACCTGAGCCTCACCACCCGCGAGCACGGCGACGAGGTCTTCGTCGGGCTGCGCAACTTCCAGCGGGTGTTCACCGACCCGCTGTTCTGGACAGCCTTCCGCAACACCGCGGTCATCCTCGTCGTCCAGGTCCCCGTCATGCTGGGACTGGCGATCCTGCTCGCGGTCGCGTTCAACTCGAAAATGCTGCGCGGCCGGTCGATGTTCCGGGTCGCCTACTTCGTGCCGATCGTGATGGGGCTGATCGCGTACGGGATCCTCTTCTCCGCCCTGCTCAACCGGGACAACGGGATCCTCAACTTCCTGCTCACCTCGGTGGGGCTGCCCCGCATCTCGTGGCTGGGCGACCCGTTCTGGGCCCGCATGTCGATCGTGCTGTCACTGACCTGGCACTACCTCGGTTACAACGCGGTCATCTACCTCGCCCAGCTCCAGTCGATCTCCCAGGAGCTCTACGAGGCGGCCGCCGTCGACGGCGCCTCGCGGCGGCAGCAGTTCCGCCACGTCACCCTGCCCGGGCTGCGGCCGGCGATCGTGCTCACCGTCGCGCTGTCCACCATCGGCACGCTGCAGCTCTTCGAGGAGCCCTACGTGCTGACCAACGGCGGCCCGGACAACGCGACCCTGACCATCGGCATGTACCTCTACCAGAACGCCTTCCAGTACTTCGACTTCGGCTACGCCTCGGCCATCGGCTACGTGCTGACCGCGATCGTCGTCGTGCTGACCCTGGGCCAGCTGCTCGTCACAAGGAGGCGGTCGCAGTGAGCACCGTCAGGAAACCGGCCGGCTCCGGTGCCGTCCTGACCGTCGGCATCGCCCTCGGCGCGGTGGTGATGGTGGCGCCCTTCGTGTGGCTGGTCATCGCCACCACGCACACCACGGCCGACATCTTCGCCACCCCGCCGAACCTGCTGCCCGGATCGGCGTTCTGGGACAACCTGCGCGGGCTCTTCGTCGAGCAGGGCTTCGGCGCGGCGATCCGCAACTCGGTCGTGGTGTCCACCACCTCGACGGTGCTCGGCGTGCTGATCTGCAGCATGGCCGGCTACGCCTTCGCGAAGTTCAGCTTCCGCGGCCGCACCGTCATCTTCGGGGCGATCCTCGCCTCGATGACGCTGCCGTCGCAGGTCACCCTCGTGCCGCTCTTCCAGACCATGGTCACGCTCGGCTGGCTCAACACCTATCCGGCGCTGATCCTGCCCAACCTCGCGGTACCCTTCGGCATCTTCCTGATGCGCCAGTCGATGCTCTCCGTGCCCGACGAGCTGATCCAGGCCGCCCGCATCGACGGCGCCGGCGAGCTGCGGGTCTTCTTCCGGATCGTGCTGCCGGTGATGAAGCCCGCTCTCTCGGCCCTGGCCATCTTCCTGTTCCTCGGCCAGTGGAACGACTTCGTCTATCCGCTGACCGTGCTGCGCACCAAGGATGCGTACACGATCCCGGTGGCGCTCGCCTCGTTGCAGGGCATCAGCTCGACCGACTACGGTCAGTTGCTCACCGGCACGTTCCTGTCGGTCGTCCCGGTGCTCGCCCTCTTCCTGTTCCTGCAGCGCCAGTTCGTCGCGGGGCTGCTCGCCGGGTCGGTGAAACAATGAAGTCCGACGACGGATCGCGGAGGAGTGCCATGGCGGCGGCCGGTGACGAGGGCCAGACCAGGAAGCGCCGGCCCTCGGCGGGCAAGACCAACCTGGCCGCGGTCGCCGAGCTGGCCGCCGTGAGCGAGGCCACGGTCAGCCGGGTGCTCAACCGGAAGTACGGGGTGTCGGCCGCCACCCGGCAAGCGGTCGAGGAGGCGCTGCGCAAGGTCGGCTACGAGCGCCCGCTGGACCGCGAGCTGGTCCTCGTGCTCACCCCGAGCCTGCGGAACCCGATCTTCGCCCAGCAGGCCGAGCGGATCGAGAACGAGCTCAGCCCGCACGGCCTCAAGACGATCATCTGCCCGGTCTACCCGGGCACCCCGCACGAGCGTGACTACGTCGAGGCCCTGATCGACTCCGGCGTCGCGGCCATCGTCTTCCTGTCGTCGAGCAACACCCTGCGTAACGCGGATCACCAGGTCATCCACCTGATCAACAACCGCGGGATCCCGTACGTGTGCATCAACGGCGGTTTCCCCGACACCGTGTCGCCGATCGTCTCCACCGACGACTGGCGGGCCGCCGAGATCGCCGTCGAGCACCTGCACGCCTTCGGGCACCGGCGCATCGGGCTGCTCGCGGGGCCGGTCGGCAACATCCCGGCCGACCGGCGCGTCGAGGGCTACGTGCGGGCCATGGAGCGCCGTGGCCTCGAGGACTTCGTCGTCCGGCACCACTTCAACTTCGAGGGCGGTCAGCAGGCGGCGACGACCCTGCTCGGGCAGGGTGTCACCGGCATCGTGGCCTCCAGCGACGAGATGGCGCTCGGGGCGTTCCGCGCCGTCGAGCGGGCCGGCCTGCGGGTGCCCGCCGACGTCTCGATCATCGGGTACGACGACTCGCCGCTGCTCGACTACACCAACCCGCCGCTGACCACGGTGCGGCAGCCGACCGAGCGCATCGCGGAGAACGTGGGCCGGCTCGTCACGGCGCTGATCGGCAACCGGCCGGTGAGCACCGACGAGATCCTCATCGAGCCGGAGATCCACCTGCGCGGGTCGACGGCGCGTCCCCCGGAGTGAGGCCGCGGTCCCTCGCAAGAGCTACCGCGGAATGCCCACTGGAGAGGGTGTCAGGGCGGATCTGCGGGCTCTAACGTTGCGGTCGTTCGTGATGCGGCCGTTCGTGAAGGGAGCCGAGGATGACGTTGCCGGATCCCGGTCGGGCGGTGACCCTCGACGAGGTCGCCGGCTTGCTGCGGGCCCTCAAGGTGTGGGCGGGCGACCCGTCCTACGAGGCGATCACCGGCCAGGTCAATCAGGGCCGGGCGGACGCGGAGCGGGTCGGCCGGTCGACGGTGGTGGACTGCTTCCGGTCCGGGCGCAAGCGGCTGGACCAGGAGCTCGTCGTGGCGGTCGTCGCCGCCCTGCACCCGGAGCCCGGCTATGTGAACCAGTGGCGTCAGGTGCTGCGGGTCATCACCGGGATGGCCCGGGCGCCCGGGCAGGTGCGGGTGATCGGCGAGCTGCCGCCGGAGCTCGCCGGGTTCACCGGCCGGGCCGAGCTGATCGAGCGGTTGTGCCGCGAGCCGGGCGGCGTCACGGTGCTGCGGGGGATGGCCGGCGCCGGCAAGACCCAGCTGGCCGTGCGCGCGGGACATCAGCTGATCCGCGATCGCCTGGTCGACCAGGTGCTCTTCGTCGACTTGCGAGGGTTCCATCCCGACCGGACGCAGCCGCCGGCCGACCCGGCGGCGGTGCTCGACGGCCTCTTGCGGTCGCTGGGCGTGCCCGGGCAGCTGGTGCCGCTGGCCCTGGCCGAGCGGGTCGCCCTCTATCGGCAGCGGCTCGCCGGGCGCCCGGTGCTCGTGGTGCTCGACAACGCCGCCGACGAGGAGCAGGTGGCGCCGTTGCTGCCCGGCGCCCCGGCCGGGTCCGCCGCGCGGCGTGCCGGCCCGGCGGGCGAGCCGGTCGTGTTCGTCACCAGCCGGCGCGCGCTGGCGGTGCCCTCGGCGGCCGAGGTGCCCGTCGAGCCGTTCACCGCCGAGGAGGCCGAGGGCTTCCTTGCCGGGGCGCTCGCCGGCCTTCCGGAGGGGGAGGACCCGCGGGCGGGTGGCCGGATCGCCGAGCGCTGCGGCCGGTTGCCGCTCGCCCTGGCGCTGGCGGCGGGCCAGATGCGCTCCCGCCCGGGCTGGACGGTGACCGACCACGCGGACCGGCTCGACGACCGGCATGCCGGCGGCCGGCTGGAGTTCGGGGTGGAGCTGGCGCTCGACCTCTCCTATCGCGCGCTGTCCACCGACGGCCGGCGGCTCCTGCGCATGCTGGCCCTGCATCCGGGCAGCTTCGATGCCCCGGCCGCCGCGGCGCTCGCCGCCACGAGCCCGGAGACGGCGGCCGGGATGCTCGCCGAGTTCGCCCGGCAGCACGTGGTGACGGCGCTCGGCGACGGCCGCCACGTCCTGCACGATCTGGTCCGCGCCTTCGCCGCCGTGCGGGGGCTCGAGGAGGACCGGCGGGCGGACCGGCGGGCCGCGTTGAGCCGGCTGCTCGACCACTTCCTCGCCGTGGCCGGCCGGAGCGAGGACGCCGGGCTCGACACTCTCGTCGCCTCGGTGCGGATCCCCGTCACCGCCCACGACCGGCCCGGCTATGGGGCCGCGCTGAGCGCCGCCCTGCACAAGCGGCTGATCATTCGCGGACGCCACCAGGATGCCCTCGCCGTGCACGGCCGCGCCGCGCAGGAAGCGCTGGACCGGGGCGACCGGTCCCAGCACGCCCGCGCGGTGTTGCGGATCGCCACGACCGAGCTCGCGCACTCCCGCCATCGGGCCGCCCTGGAACACCTCGACAGGCTCGCGGCCGGTGGCTACGGCCCGTCCGCGCGGGCAGGGGGTGAACTTCTCGCCGGCGACGCGGAGATCCGGCTCGGGGTGCTCACCTACCGCGCCATCGCGTCGGTGCACCTCGGACGGGTGGGTGATGCTCGTCGCGACCTGGCGCGGGCCGTGGAGGCGGGGCGGCGCGCAGGGGCACGGGCCGAGCTGGTGCACGCGCTGCTCGGGCTGGGCACCGCGGAATACCTTCGCGGCCGCTACGGCCGGGCCGTCGAGCACTACACGGAGGGCGCGGCGCTGGCCCGGGACGACGGCGACCGCTGGGAGGAAACGGCGCTGCTGACCAACCTGGGCGAGGCCGAGGTGCGGGCGGGCCGGCTCGACGCGGCCGGGGAGCATCTCGTCCGGGCGCTGCGCCTCTCGTGGGAGCTGGGCAACCCGGTCATCGAGGCGAGCATCCTGGACGCGCTCGGCAGCCTGCACCTCGCGCGCGGCGACCACCGGGCGGCCCGCGACCACTACCGGCGCTCGCTGCGCCTCAGCGACCGGGCCGGTTCCCGCTACGGGGTCATCTGCTCGACGAACGGACTCGGTCACGCGTTCCTGGCCGCCGGGGACGACCGGGCGGCCATCGCCCACTACACGGAGGCCTACGCGGGGGCGGCCGCCCCGGACGTGCGGGACGCCGAGCAGCAGGCGCTGGCCCAGACCGGCCTCGGCGAGGCACACCGGCGGCTGGGCAACCTGCCCGAGGCGCGCCACCATTTCGGCCGGGCCGAACAGATCTGGCGCGACCTCAACCCGCAGGAGGCTGCCCGCGTCACCGCCGTCCTCGCCGCCGTCTGACCAGCCGCGTCGCCGGCACCGGGCAGGTGCGGCGCGGAGCCGGCCGGGGGAGGGCGGGAGCCGGGCGGTCACCGGGCCGGGGAAGGCGGCTCGGGCGAGGCGGGTGCGGGTTCGAGCGCCTGGGGGCCGGGCCTCACGGGGGCGAAGGCCCGGCCCCGGAACGGGCCCGGCGGCGGCGGGAGGAGGCCCGGCGCCTGCGGCGAGATGATGATCGATTGCAGGGTGGCGGGCGGTCCACAGGTCCGTACGAATCCGTACGGGGTTCGCGCTTTCGGGCGGCGCGGGGTGGGCCGATGGGGCAAGGGGCTGTGGATTCGTGTGGAGTGCCGGACAAGGGGGAAGAGCCCGTCCAGCGTTGTCCGGCGTGAGACAGACGAAGAAGATCACGACGATGGCGGCCGCCGTCGTTGTCACGGTGCTCGGGCTGACGGCGTGCGAGGCGGCCGATGACGAGGACACGCCGGCGGTCGACCGTACGGCTGCGGCGCCGCAAGCCCCGGCGGCCGCGACCATCGCGTGGGGTGCCTGCCCGGAATTGGCGCAGGGTGCACCCGCGCGGGACCCGCGACAGAAGTGCGGGGTGCTGCGGGTGCCGCTCGACTACAAGCACCCGGACGGCCCGGCGATCGACATCGCGGTCTCGCGGCTGTCGACCGGCGAGGCAGGCGCGGAGGGCGGGACGCGGGAGCCTCTGCTCGTCAATCCCGGCGGCCCCGCGCTGCCGGGACTCGACACCCCGAGCGCCCTCGCCCCCACGCTCCCTCCCGAGGTGCTGGCCAAGTACGACCTGATCGGCTTCGACCCCCGCGGCGTGGAGCGCAGCACCCCGCAGACCTGCGGCCTGGGCGACGTGCCGAACGTCGCGCTGTTCCCCTATCCGGCGGCGGACGGTTCGATCGCCAAGAATGTCGAGTTTGCCAGGACAACCGCCCAGAAGTGCGCGTCCAACGCGAACCTCAAGTTCTTCACGACCGCCAACACCGCCCGGGACATGGACCGGATCCGGGAGGCGCTGGGCGCGGACAGGATCGCCTACTGGGGCCAGTCGTACGGGACCTATCTCGGCGCGGCGTACGACATGCTCTTCCCGCAGCGCACCGACAAGATGGTTCTCGAGGGCAACGTCGATCCGGCCAAGGCGTGGGCCGGCGAGGTGGCCGGCTGGGGCAAGGGCATGTCCGAGCGCTTCCCCGACGCCGCCGCCGTCGCCGCGAAGCAGACCGGCAGGACCCCCGCGCAGGTGACCAAGGACTATCTGGCCCTCGCGGCCCGGCTGGACGCCAAACCCGCCACCATTCCCGGTACGCCGATGAGCCTCGACGGCGCTCTGCTGCGCAACCTCACGTACGCGATGCTCCTGCACAACGAGACCCTGCCGGTCCTGCCGAAGGTGTGGCAGGCGGCCGCGCACCTGGCCGACGGCAAGCTGACCGACGCGGACACCGCCGTGATCAAGGAGGTGTTTCCGGGGACGGCGCCCACGCCCGGGGTGCCGGCGGACAACGCGGCCACGATGTTCCTGGCCCTGATGTGCGGGGACGTCGCCTGGCCGGCCGGGGTGGACGGCGTGCGGGAGGCGGTCGAGGCGGACCGGGCCCGGTGGCCCCTGACCGCGGGCATGCCGGTGAACGCGTGGACCTGCGCCTTCTGGCCGGGCAAGCCGCTGGACGCCCCCATTGAAGTCACCGACCAGGGCGCCCGCAACGTCATGGTCCTGCAGAACCGCCGCGACAACGCCACCCCGTGGGACTCGGGCGTGGGCCTGCGCACCGAGCTGGGCGGGCGTGCCGTGCTGGTCGGTGTGGACAACGGCGGCCACTACGTCTACCACGCCGGCTCGGCGTGCGCGGACCGGGCCACCGTCGCCTTCCTCGCCGGAGGCACACTCCCGACCGGCGACGTGACCTGCGATGACGTCACGTCCGGCTGACTGACGGCGACCTGGTCAGCCCGGTTCTTCCCGGACCGGGCTGTCCGGCTCGTCGCGCAGGTACAGGTACCAGTAGGACGTGGCGACGAAGACCACCGCGCCGACCAGGTTGCCGGCGAAGGCGAGGGCCCAGTTGCGCAGGGTGTCGTCCTAGCCCAGGCCGGGCACCCCGGCGAAGATGGCGGCCGGCAGGAAGAACATGTTCGCGATGAGGTGGTCGAAGCCCATGGCGACGAAGGCCATGATCGGGAAGAAGATGCCCAGGATCTTGCCGGAGACCGCGTCGGCGGCCAGCGAGATCCACACGGCGAGGCACACCAGCCAGTTGCAGCCGACCGCGCGCAGGAAGATCTGCCAGTCGGTCTCGTGCAGGCCCTTGGCCTCGGCGATCACGGCCAGCCGCTCGTAGGCCAGCGCGCCCGGGGTGCCCGCCTCGCTGCCCAGGCCGCCGATGACGCCGGTCTGCACGGCGAGGAAGTAGGCGACGAAGACCGCGCCGGCCAGGTTGCCGATCAGCACCAGCGAGAAGTTGCGCAGCACGTCGCCCCAGGACAGCCGGCCGTGCATGGCGCTGATCGGCACCAGCAGCATGTTGCCGGTGAGCAGGTGCGAGCCCGCGATCAGCACGAGCACCAGCCCGAGAGTGAACGCGGCCCCGGTGAACAGGGTCGGCAGGCTGCCCCAGATCTCCGGGTCGAGCCCGGCGGAGACGGTGATCGCGACCAGCCCGCCGAAGGCGATGTACGCCCCGGCGAGGAACGATCCCACCAGCGTCTTGTCCCAGCGCAGGGCGGCCTTCTCGGCGCCGCTGCCGACGGCGGCGCGGGCGATCTCCGGCGGTTTGCGTGCCATCGCATCCGCCTACCCGGTGACGCGTGGCCCATGCCGCCGGCGTTGTGCACATCGTGGACCGTGGCCGTCCCCCGACCGGGGGACGTCCCCCGACCGGGTGGTTGACCAGAAGTAGGCGGACGTCAATTCTGTGCCGGATCTCAAAAGGAGGGCCGATGAGCCGGAGCGCGACCGCCCACACCATCCGCGGCCGGATCACGCGCATGGTGGCCCCACCGCTGGCGGCCATGCTTGTGCTTCTCAGCGTCATCTCGGCCGGGGAAATCTCCGGCTACCGGGCGGCGGCCACGACCGACGAGCGGGTCAGCGTCGTCCTGAGCCTGCAGAGCCTCGTGCAGCAGCTGCAGGACGAGCGGGGCGTGACGACCGGCCTGCTCGCCGGGGACGAGACGCTGCGCGGCCGGCTCTCCGCCGTACGCCAGCAGGTCGACGCCCGCCACGCGCAGGTGCGCGACCTGCTGGCCGGCGGCGACGAGCTGGAGGAGCAGGCCGAGGAGGCGCTGGGGCAGCTGGACGGGCTGGCCGAGCTGCGCGGCGGGGCGGACTCCGGCGACGCGGGGCGGGCGGAGGTCTTCGAGTCCTACACCGAGACGATCGGCGAGCTCGGCGAGATCTTCCTCGACCTGGAGACCGTGGCCGACGACCGGCTGCGGCGCGGCGCGGAGTCGCTGGAGCAGCTCAACTTCGTCAAGGAGGCGAGCGCCCAGGAGCGGGCCTTCGTGACCGGGGTGCTGTCGGCGGGCGGGTTCCGGGCGGGCGAGTACTCGCAGTTCGCCGGGATCGTCGCGCGGCGCGACCTGGCGCTGGGGGAGTTCGACGAGTTCGCGAGCCCCGAGGCGGCGGCGGCGAAGACGGCCGTGCTGGGCAGCGCGGCCGCGACCCGGGTCCGGTCCCTCGAGGCGACGGTGCTGGACTCCGGCGACGGCCGGACCCTGCGGCTGGACGCCGGGGCCTGGTCGTCGTCGACCGCCACGCTGCTCGGGGACCTGGCGGGGCTGGGGGAGCAGATCGGGGCCGCGGTGCGGGACCGGGCGGGGGAGCTGCGCGAGCAGGCGGCCGTACGCATCTCGGTGCTGGCCGCGATCGTCCTGGCCTGCCTGGCCGGATCGGTCTACCTGGCCACCTCCGGCACCCGGTCGCTGGCCGGGCCGCTGGCCGCGCTGGCCGACGAGGCGAACAGGCTGGCCGGGCAGCGCCTGCCCGAGGCCGTCCGGCGGGCGGCGGCCGGGGAACGCGCGGGACCGCCCGAGCCGGTGCCGGTGGCGCCCGGTGCGACCCGCGAGATCGGGCAGGTGGCGGAGGCGTTCGGCCGGGTGCAGCAGACGGCGTACACGCTCGCCACCGAGCAGGCGCAGCTGCGGCGCACCAGCGCCGAGTCGCTGGCCAACCTCGGCCGGCGCAACCAGAACCTGCTGCGCCGCCAGCTGGGCTTCATCACCCGGCTGGAGCAGGAGGAGGCCAGCCCGGCCGGCCTGGCGAACCTGTTCGAGCTCGACCACCTGGCCACCCGCATGCGCCGCAACGCCGAGAGCCTGCTGGTGCTGGTCGGCGCCGCCAGCCCCCGGCAGTGGGCCGGCCCGGTGCCGCTGACCGACGTGGTGCGCGCCGCGGTGTCCGAGGTGGAGGAGTACCGGCGGGTGACGCTGCGCAAGATGGACGACGCCCTCGTGCAGGGCTCGATGGCCGGCAGCCTGGCGCACATGCTCGCCGAGCTGGTGGAGAACGGCCTCTCCTTCTCGCCGCCGGACCTGGAGGTCGAGGTCCACGGGCGGCGGATCGGCGACGGCTACCTGGTCGCCGTCTGCGACCAGGGCGTCGGCATGACCGCCGAGGAGATCGACCGGGCCAACCGGCGGCTGCGCGGCGAGGGCGAGGGCGAGTTCGTGGTCGCCCCGGCCCGGTTCCTGGGCCATCACGTGGTGGGCCGGCTGGCCCGGGAGCTGGGCGTCGACGTGCAGCTCACCCCGTCGGCCGTCACCGGGCTGACGGCGCGGATCAGCATCCCCGCCGCCCTGCTGACCGAAGAACCGCAGCCGCGGGAGGAGGAGCGTGTGCGTCCCAAGGTCGACGAGGTGGACTACGTGGTCCTCGAGGACACCGCGACCCTGTTCCTGGAGCTCGACGACGCCGCCCGTACGCCCAATGGCCTGCGCAAACGCACCCCGCGCAAGCACCGTGCCCGCCCGCCGGCGCCCGCCGCCGCCCCGCAGCCGTCGGTGGCCGTCGCCGGTTCGCCGGACGCCGTCGGGGCCCGCCTGACCGCCCTGCGCGACGGCATCCAGCGGGGCAGCCACCGCACCATCCAGGAGGAGACCCGATGACCGCTGACGCGCCGCCCGCCGACCGGCACCAGTTCAACTGGCTGCTGGGCAACTTCGTCCACCAGACCGACGGGGTACGCGACGCCGTGGCGGTCTCGTCGGACGGCCTGCTCATCGCCGGCTCGGACGGCCTGGGCCGGGCGGACGCCGACCAGCTGGCCGCGATCGTGTCGAGCATGGCCGGGCTGGCGCGCAGCGCGTCGCGCCGCTACGACTTCGAGGGCCTCAAGCTGGTCATGATCGAGATGCGCCGCGGCTTCCTCATCATCTCGGTGATCGAGGGCGGCAGCTGCCTCGGCGTGGTGGCCGGCGGCGAGTGCGACGTCGGCCTGGTCGGCTACGAGATCTCGCTGCTGGCCGAGCGCTTCGGTGCCCTGCTGACGCCCGCGCTGATCGCCGAGTCCCGGCAGTATCTGCCGCGATGAGCACCTGGTCCGCGGACGAGGAGCCCGTCGTACGCCCCTTCATGCTCACCGGCGGCCGCACCGAGCCGATGCGCGAGGGGCTGCGGATCGAGACCCAGCTGCGCGCCGCCCCCGCCGCCCTGTCGGCGCCGCTGCGCTTCGAGTCGCGGCGCATCGTCGAGCTCTGCCAGCGGCCCCGGTCGGTCGCGGACCTGTCGGCGGCGCTCGGGGCGCCGCTGGGCGTGGTCCGCGTCATCGTGGCCGACCTGATCACCCAGGGACTCGTGCTCGCGGACGACGCGGAGCCGATGTCCACCGCCTTGATCGAGAGGATCAGAGACCGTGTCCGCGCGCTCTAGCACGGCGCCCGCGCCGCCGCCGATCGCCGTCAAGATCGTCGTCAGCGGCGGCTTCGGCGTCGGCAAGACCACCTTCGTCGGCGCCGTCTCGGAGATCGAACCGCTGGTCACCGAGGCCGAGCTGACCGAGCGGTCGATCGGTGTCGACGACACCTCGGCGGTCTCCGGCAAGACCACCACCACGGTGGCGCTGGACTTCGGCCGCATCACCCTCGACGAGGCGCTGCTGCTCTATCTCTTCGGCACGCCGGGGCAGGACCGGTTCGCCTTCCTCTGGGACGACCTGGTCGACGGGGCCCTCGGGGCGATCGTCCTGGTCGACACCCGGCGCATCGAGGACTGCTTCCCGGCCCTGGACTACTTCGAGGAGCACGACATCCCGTTCATCATCGGCGTGAACACCTTCGACGGCGCCCGCCGCTTCGAGCACGCCGAGATCCGTGACGCCCTGGGCCTGGGCGCGGATCTGCCGCTGGTCGAGTGCGACGCGCGGCACCGCGAGTCGGTCAAGCAGGTCCTGGTGGCGCTCACCGAGCGGGTGCTGAGCCGCCGCCTGGCGCAGCTGCCGCGGTACGCGACCTGAGCGCGGCCCGCCGGGGCCATTTCCGCTGGTTACCACCCTTTCGGGGGACCGTCCACGTGTGACGGTCGCGGAGGCCGGGTAGATCACTGGCATCGGACGAACGCCCCCGAAGGGAACAAAACAATGGCTACTGCAACTCACGCCCCCACCCACACCGGCAGCACCGACGTGTCGGTCCGGCGCTCGCACGGCGAGGAGACGAAGCCGTCCTGGAAGACCACCGAGCTGATCGTCTACGTGCTCGCCGTGATCGGTGTGCTCGTGGCCTCCAACGTGGTGGGCGACGGCGCGGCGAACAACGGCGCCGACTACTTCGCGGCCGACAAGGCGTGGTGGTACATCACCCTGCTGACCATCGGCTACATGGTGAGCCGGGGCCTGGCGAAGGCCGGCAGCCGCAGCTCGGACCACGACGCGCGCACCCGCTGATCGCGCACGAGCGGGGCCCGGGAACGCTGTTTCCCGGGCCTCGCGTGTGTCCGCCGGGGCCCGGGAACGCTGCTTCCCGGGTCCCCGCCGCGTCCCGGCCGCGTCCCGGCCGCGTCCCCGCCGCGTCCCCGTCGCGTCCCCGCCGGGAGGACCCGGGAAGACCGGGAGGTTAGCCGCGACCATGCCGGGTAGGCGGCCACCGGGACGGCCGGCGACCGGCCGGGCGAGCGGTGATGCGGAGGCGCGACGTGCGAGCGATGGTGTATCGGGGCCCCTACCGGGTGCGGACCGAGGAGAAGGACCGGCCCGGGATCGAGCATCCCAACGACGCGATCGTGCGGGTCACGCGGGCGGCGATCTGCGGCTCCGACCTGCACCTCTATCACGGCCTCATGCCGGACACGCGGGTCGGCATGACCTTCGGGCACGAGTTCGTCGGCGTCGTCGACGAGGTCGGACCCTCGGTGCGCAACCTCAAGGCCGGCGACCGGGTCATGGTGCCGTTCAACATCTTCTGCGGTACGTGCTACTTCTGCGCCCGCGGCCTCTACTCCAACTGTCACAACGTCAACCCCAACGCCACGGCGGTCGGCGGCATCTACGGCTACTCGCACACCACGGGCGGCTATGACGGCGCACAGGCGGAGTTCGTCCGCGTGCCCCTGGCCGACGTCGGCCCGAGCCTCATCCCGGACTGGCTGGACGAGGACGACGCGGTGCTGCTCACCGACGCGCTCGCCACCGGATATTTCGGGGCGCAGCTGGGCGACATCGTCGAGGGCGACGTGGTGGTGGTCTTCGGCGCCGGCCCGGTCGGGCTCTACGCGGCCAAGTCGGCGTGGCTCATGGGCGCCGGCCGCGTCATCGTCATCGACCACCTGGACAACCGCCTGCAAAAGGCGGCCGAGTTCGCGCACGCGGAGACCTACAACTTCGGCGAGTACGACGACATCGTGGTGCACCTGAAGAAGCTCACCGATCACCTCGGCGCCGACGTGGTGATCGACGCGGTGGGCGCCGAGGCCGACGGCAACGCCACCCAGCACATCACGTCGGCGAAGCTGAAGCTGCAGGGCGGCTCGCCCGTCGCGCTCAACTGGGCGATCGACAGCGTTCGCAAGGGCGGCACGATCTCGGTGGTGGGCGCCTACGGGCCGCTCTTCAGCGCGGTGAAGTTCGGCGACGCCATGAACAAGGGCCTCACGCTGCGGATGAACCAGTGTCCGGTCAAGCGGCAGTGGCCCCGGCTCCTCGAGCACGTCAAGAACGGCTATCTCAAGCCCAGCGACATCGTGACGCACCGGATCCCGCTGGAGCACATCGCCGAGGGCTACCACATCTTCTCGTCCAAACTCGACGGCTGCATCAAGCCCCTGATCGTGCCCTGAGGAGATCCCGTGCCCTACACACCCGAGAAGCCCACGATCGCCGAGACCAGCGAGCAGCTGCGGGCCCGCATCCCCGGCTGGGGTGCCGATCTCGACCCGGCCGACCGCCCGTCGGTGCCCCGCGAGCGGTTCGACCCGTCCGCCACCGGCGCCTGGTGGGACATCCCGGAGCAGCAGCCCGAGAAATACCCGCGGGAGCGCTCGGTCGAGCACGGCCGGCTCACCCCGGTCTTCGGGACGGCCACCCCGCCGAGGGGCGTGTCCGGCGCCATCCGCCGCCTCGCCTACAAGCGCTACAGCGAGGGCCGCGCCGCCCACTGGCTGCTGCTCGTCGCCGCGGACCGGGTGGATGCCGCCGGCAGCACGCTGGGCTCGGTCTTCACCCGCCGGCCGGACAACCTGATCGCGGAGACCGGGGTGCTCGGCGAGGTCGGGGCGCACCCGGTCGCCTCCCGCACGGGCAACCGCGTCGACGTACGCCACCAGGCCCTCGACCCGATCATCGTCGCCGGGCCGTGGGTGCTGGCGGGCGGTCTCGCGTACGTGCTGGTCCGGTCGATCGTGCGGCGCCGCTTACATTGATCTTCGTTGACCCCTAGCGTGTCGTCATGGGGTTACGGGCGCCGGCCGTGGTGGTGGCTCTGCTTGCCGTCCTGCTGTTGCCCGGCCCCGCGTCGGCCGACAGCGGCCCGGCCGGCGCCGACGTCAGCGTCGCACAGAGTCTCGGCGACCGGGAGCTGACCGTCGTCCTGCGCCGCGTGACCAGCGTGCCGGGGCCGTTGCAGGTCGACGTCGTCTCGCACGCGGGCGGCCCGGCCGGGCAGTTGACGCTCGGCGTGGCCCCCCAGGACGGCCCGGATCCCGGGGTGCCGGCCGGCCGGGCGACACTCACCCTGAGCATGCGGCCGGGCCCGGCGGCGGTCACGCTGCCGATCGACCGGGCCGGGCCGTGGGAGCTCTCGCTCGCCGACGGTACGCACACCGCCCGCATCCCGTTCGTCGTCCACGCCGTGACCCCGAGCCCGCCGGAGCGCTACGTCTACGGCGGGTTCGTCGCCGCGGGCGTCTGCCTGGCCGTGGCGCTGGTGACGGGGGTCGTCTCCCGGCGGGTCTGGGCGGCCCTCATCCCCGGCGCGGGAGTCGCCGCCGGGGTGGCCGTGGCCATCGTCGCCGCGCTCCTGTCGGCCGCGCAGCCGGCCCCCGCGCAGTCCGGCGCCGACCTCGATCCGACGGGCGCCAATGCGAGCGATCCCTACGCCGGAGCGGTGCGCACCACGGACCACTCCCGCCCGCCGCTGACCCTGGCCCTCGGCCGGTCGTCGCTGCCCGCCGCGCCACGCACCATCGTGGACCTGTCCGTGACCGACGCCGCCAACGGGCTGCCGGCCGACGATCTCGTCGTGCACGACGGCGGGCTCATGCACCTGATGGTCGTCACGCCCGGCGGCACGCTGCAGCACCTGCACCCCGTACGCGTGGCACCCGCCCGCTTCCGGGTGACGGTGGCGACGGCGGAGGGCGGCCACTATGCGCTCGCCGCCGAGGTCGCCCGGCGTGGCGGTGGCGTCCAGCTGCTCCGCACCGGTTTCATCGTGACCGGCGGGGTGGCGAAGCCGGTCAGGGCCGTGCCGCCGCGGGGAAGCGCCACGATCGACGGCGTACCGGTGCAGGTGGCCCTGCCGGATCCCGTGGCGGGCAGGCCGGTCACCCTGCGCGCCCGCATCGGCGAGGAGGCGGATCTGCAGCCGTGGCTCGGGATGCTCGGGCACCTCGTCGTGGTCGGGCCGGGCGATGCCGCCCGGGACGCCCCGGTGTGGCTGCACGCCCACGCGATGGATGCCGCGACGGCGATGGACGGGACGATGGCGGACATGCCCGCGATGGTGCCGATGGGCACGGCGGCGGGCGCGACGCTGCCGGACGAGACCGTCGCCGCGTACGGCCCGGTCGTCGGCTTCACGCTGGCCTTCCCGCAGCCGGGGACGTACCGGCTGTGGGTGCAGGCGGAGAAGGACTACCGCGTGGTCACGGTTCCCGTCACGGTGGCGGTGAGGGCGGCGTGAGGTGGGTGACGGCGGTGGTGGTCGCGCTGGCGGCGATCGCTTGCGCGGCTTTCGCCCGTACGGGTGAAGCGGCGCGACCCTCCGCGGCGAGCGCGACCCACGTCGTGGTCCTCGGCGTCGCCACGGTCCGCACCGGCGCGCGCGATCTCGACCTCACCGTCACCCCCCCGCGACGGGCGGCCGGTCACGGCGAGCGGCCTCGAGGTCCTGGCCGTGCTGCCCACGACCGGCTATGTGAGCCCCGTGCACACGGCGGTCCCGCGCGGCGGCACCGCGTTCCGGGTGACCGCGGTGCACCTGATGGCCGCCGGGCACTGGCAGATTCTCGTGACCCCGCCGGGCGCCACCGACCGGCTCGTGCTTCCGCTGACCGTCACCTCCTGAAGGGATCGAGGATGTCGCGACCCGCAGCAGCGCAGATCGGAGCCGGCACGGTGCTTCTCGGCACCGCGCTGTCGCTCACGGGCATCATGTGGGACGTCCAGTGGCACGTGGACGTCGGGCCCGACACGTTCTTCACCCTGTCCCACCTCATGCTCTACGCCGGCAGCGCGGTCTCCGGCATCGGCGCCCTCGTCATGGTCCTGCGCGCCACCGCCGCCCACCGCGCCGGCCGCGCGACCGACCCGGCCGAGGGCGGCCGCCCGATCACCGTGCTGCGGGTGTTCACCGCGCCGCTCGGCTATCTGGTCGCCGGGGCGGGCGCCGCGATGTTCCTGCTCTACGGGCTCATGGACCTGTGGTGGCACACGGTGTACGGCTTCGACGCGGTGCTCGGCTCCCCGCCGCACGTCGCCCTCTTCAGCGCGATCACCGTCACCATGGTCGGCGCGGTCATCGTCTACGGCTACGCGTCCGACCGCCGCTGGGGCCGGGCCGGGCTGGCGATCG
Source organism: Actinoplanes oryzae (assembly GCF_030757795.1). Classification (GTDB taxonomy): domain Bacteria; phylum Actinomycetota; class Actinomycetes; order Mycobacteriales; family Micromonosporaceae; genus Actinoplanes. The sequence goes on along the minus strand of NZ_JAUQWH010000059.1, from coordinate 2,159 downwards.
CCCTGCCCATCCTGATGACCTTCAGCCCGCTCACCACGAACGCCTTCGACGCGATGCCGCTCCCGGTCGACGCGGGTACCGTCGGCTCCACGCTGTTCGGCGTGCTGTGTCTCGTCCTCGGCCTGGCCGTCGTCGGCCGGCCCGGCTACACCCTGGTCATCGCCGTGGTGCTCGGGGCCATGCAGGCGTTCTTCTGGTGGTTCGCGCCGTGGGCCTCCCACACGTACGCGGCCGCCACCGGCCTGCCGCTGCGCGACAACCTCGCCGACCGGGCGCCCGCCCTCCCCGCCCTGAGCCCGGTGTTCCTGCTCCTCGTCGCCCTCGTCATCGAGGCCGTCTTCCGGTACGCCCGCCGCACCGGCGGCTCGCCCCGCTGGACCCCGCCGATCGCCGGCGCCCTCGGCGGCCTGGTCCTGGCGCTCACCCTCGACCTGCAGCGCCCGCTGATCCACAACGGCCGGTTCTTCGCCGACCTGCTCGTCGCCGACGCCGTCGCCGGGCTGCTGGCCGGCGCGCTCGGCGCCTACGCCGGCTACCGCTTCGCCGGCATGCTCCGCGGCGAGACCGTGCCCCGCGAACCCGCCGTCCGCGCGCTGGGAGCCACCGCATGATCCGCCGCACTGCCGTCGCCGTCGTCGCCGCCCTCGCCCTGGTGGCGGGGTGGGCGAGCCCGGCCGCCGCCTACGAGCCGGTCGAGATCGTCCACACCGAGCTCGCCCAGGTCGGCCCGTACCAGGTGACGGTCGGCTTCTCGGAGTGGCCGCTGCGGGCGATGCAGTCGCTGGACTTCACCTTCGTCCCGGAGGGCGGCATCGCCGGCAAGTCCGGCACGGTCGAGGAGATCGGCGCCGGCCCGCGCCCGGTGGGCCGGGGCGAGCCGCTCGCCCGGCACCCGCGCAAGCGCGACGTGTGGGGCATCGACGTGCATTCGCTCGACTACGCGGGCACCTATCGGTTCGCCTTCCGCATCGACGGCCCGCAGGGCCCGGGTGAGGGCTCGACGGCACCGCTCACCGTCCTGGCACAGCCGGGCCCGCCGCTGGGCCTCAGCTGGGCGATCTCCGGGCTGCCGTTCGCTGCCCTGCTCGCCTTCCTGGTGGTGGCGTGGCGCCGCACCCGCCCGGGCCGCAAGCTGCTGCCACTGCCCGCCTGAGCCGGCCCGCCGGCGTCACACCTCGGCGGTGCGCACCTCGCCCGAGCGGTGCAGGGCGAAGCCGGCACCGACGCCCGCGACGAGGACGCCGGCGAGCAGGGCGAGGGTCACGGCGGGGGAGAGGTCGAGCAGCACGATCAGGAGCACGAGCGGCACCCCGGCCCCGGGCCAGGCGAACGCCCCGCGGATCCGGCGGCCCAGGCCCGCCTGGAGGACGGCGGCGCCGAGCAGGTAGCCGGCCAGGCTCAGGGCGAGCACCCAGCGGGTGCCCGGGCTCAGGTGGCCGTCGCTGCCGTGCAGGACGGCGTGTTCCAGGCCGACGGCGGCGGCGGCCAGCGCGACGGCGATCGGCAGGTGGGCGTACACGTAGAAGTCGTGCACGCCCTGGCGGGTGTGCTCGCCGCCCTCCTCGGCCAGCCGGCGCTTGGCCGCGCCCCCGGCCAGGTCGAAGTAGATCCACCACAGGGTCACCGCCACCACGAAGGCGAGGGCCGCGGAGCCGACGACGTGCGCTCCCCAGCCCGCGTCGTGCAGGCCGGTGACCACGGCGGCGACCGATTCGCCGAGGACCAGGATGATGAAGAGCGCGAACCGCTCCGGCAGGTGGTCCATGTGCAGCGGGACGGCGTGCTCGAGGCGGGCGGTCACGGCGGGGCCGATCAGGTCGAGGGCGATGCCGGCGGCCCAGAGCCAGTAGCGGCCGGGTGCGGGCACGGCCAGGGCGATCAGCCAGACCACGGCGCTGACGGCATGACCGATCAGGTACGGGCCGATGGCGCGCCGTGCGTGCTCGACGTGCCGCCACGCCCGGGCGTAGCCGGCGACCAGGGCCAGCCGGACGGTCACGTACCCCAGGACGAACCAGTGCTCGTCCGCCTTGCCGACCTGGTCCACGGCGGCGGCCATCGCGACCACGCCCGCCATGCCGGCCAGGGTGAGCAGGCGGAAGATGCTGTCGTCGGTGTCGAAGCGGTTGGCGTACAGGGTCGTGCTCGCCCAGGACCAC
>NZ_JAUQWH010000058.1 GCF_030757795.1 Actinoplanes oryzae | reverse complement strand
GGGGCCCGGCGACGTGGTGGCCGTGGGCGGCCGCGAGGTGCCGGCGCCACCGCCTACGTGACGTCCAACCGCGACTTCTACCGGATCGACACCTCGCTCTACCCGCCGCAGATCGATCCCGGCACCTGGGAGCTGCGGATCCACGGGATGGTGCGCAATCCGATCACGCTCACCTGGGCGCAGCTGCTCGAGCGGCCGATGGTGCAGCGCTACGTGACGCTGGCGTGCGTCTCCAACGAGGTCGGTGGCGACCTCATCGGCAACGCACTGTGGCTGGGCACGTCGCTCAAGGACCTGCTCGACGAGGCCGACCCGTTGCCGGAGGCGGACCAGGCGGTCGCCCGGTCGAGGGACGGCTGGACGTGCGGCAGCCCCACCGCGCTGCTGCGTGACGGCCGGGACGCCCTGCTCGCCATCGGGATGAACGGCGAGCCGCTGCCGGTCGAGCACGGCTTCCCGGCCCGGCTCGTGGTGCCCGGCCTGTACGGCTACGTGTCCGCCTGCAAGTGGATCACCGAGATCGAGCTGACGCGGTTCGCGGACTTCGACGCGTACTGGGTGCCGCGGGGCTGGTCGGCGCAGGGGCCGATCAAGACCGAGTCGCGGATCGACACCCCCCGCGACGGCGCCTCGCGGCCGGCGGGCGAGACGGTGGTCGCGGGCGTGGCCTGGGCGCAGCACCGGGGCATCGCGAAGGTCGAGGTGCAGGTGGACGATCAGCCCTGGGCGGCGGCCACGCTGGCTCCCGCGGTGTCGGACGACACGTGGGTGCAGTGGTCGTACAGGTGGGCGGCGACGGCGGGGGACCACCGGCTGCGCGTGCGGGCGACCGACAAGGCCGGGCAGGTGCAGACCGAGCAGGAGGCGCCGCCTGCCCCGGACGGCGCGACCGGTTGGCACACCGTCTCGTTGTCAGTGGGCTGACGCTCGCACCATCGGTGACCGCTTCACTGCGCGCCGGATAACTGTCGCGGGGCACGGTCGGTAACTGTCAAGAGCGTGACACCGTGTCACGCGAAAGCCGCACTTTCGGTGCGACGACCCGGACAAGTTCGCTCATACGGTGGCTTGCATGTCCACGAACGCGGCTGACGTGCCGCAGAACGAAGCAACGCGGCACCCCTCGGGGGACCGCGTTGCCAGGTGTGTGGTGATGCCGCGCTCGGGACGTCGTCAGGCCGCCGGTGCTTGCCGTTGTGCCGGCACCGCCGTCTTGTGGGGCCGCCCGAGGCGGGCCTCCAGGCGGGCGAGGTCGACGCGCCCGTGAGTCCGATCGGCAAGGTCTTCCCAGCCGACCGCGAGCAGCCGCAGCCGCTCCGCTTCGGTCAAACCTCCCCAGACGCCGTACGGTTCACGGACCGCCAGGGCGTGTGCAGCGCACTCCGCCCGCACCGGGCAGGCACCGCACATCGTCTTGGCCTTCGCCTCGCGGCGGTTGCGGGACGACCCGCGCTCGCCGTCGGGGTGGAAGAACTGGGCACTGTCCCGGCCCCGGCACAGGCCGAGTCGCTGCCAATCCCAAAGGTCGGCGATGGGGCCCGGCAGTCTGCGAACGTTCGACATCAACACCCTCCTCCCGCGCGGCACCGCGGAGTGTTGTCGTGAGGGCCCTGGCTCAGGCCTGCCGCCCATCTACCCCGGCAAGCGCCGGATCACACACGACTTGTCGATGTCTTCGCCGGCCGTATCCCATCGGGCCGACAACCAGTACCGATGTTTCCTATTTTTTCCATCTAAAGCGCGTAATGCTGCGGCCCTCGCGTGATCTCCTCTGAGAGAGAAGGAGGATCACTGTGCGTACCGTCCTCGTGTGCGTCCGTACCCCACTGGCGGCCCAGACCGTCGCGTCCACCGCGGCCCGGCTCGGCATGACCGGTGTCGTGCGGACAGCGGTGAGCGAGACCGAAGCCATGATCCGTCTGGCTGAGCGGCCGGCCGAGGTCGTCCTAGCCGACACCGCCGTGACCCGTCCCGACAGCGTCGGCTTCACCCGGCGCGTGCTCGCCCGCGCCCCGCAGGCACAGGTCGTCCTCTTCGGCGCGGAAGACCCCCGGGTCGCCGCCGCCACGGTCGCCGCCGGCGCCCGCGGCGTCATCCGCGGAGTCGAGCACGACCTGGTCAGTGTGGTCGCCAAGGCGCTGCTCCTGCTGCTGTTGCCGGTACGCCCGCAGGGCATGCCGATCAACGGCGCCAACGCCCAGCCGGCCGCCGTCGGGCAGGCCGGGCGCAACAACAACTCGGCCGCCGCCCGGGGGCTGCACCGCGACGGGATGGCCATGGCCGGCACCCCGAACGCGGCGGGCATCCCGGCCGTCCTGCCCAACCCGATGGTCCCCGCCCAGCGCGGCGACGGCCCGGACATCGACCCGGCCACCGGCCGGCCGCTGGCCTGGCCCGGCAACGAGAGCCGGGTGGGCGAGGCGGCTCCGGCCGGCCGGCGGCTCACGCTGACCGAGCGCGAGCTGCAGGTGCTGCGCGGGATGGCCGACGGCAAGAGCAACGCGGAGATCGGGCGGGAGCTCTTCGTGTCCGAGGACACGGTGAAGACCCACGCCCGGCGGCTCTTCCGCAAGCTCGGTGCGCGCGACCGGGCGCACGCCGTGGCCGCCGGCTTCCGCGCCGGGCTGGTCGCCTAGCTGTTCCGGTGTGGGCGCGCGGTGACCCGGAGGTTGTCGCGCGCCCACAGCCCGGTCAGCGCCAGGCCGGTGGTCACGACGGGCAGGCCCACCACCAGGGCGACGGCTGCCAGCAGGGCGCCCGCGGTCAGGTCCAGCTCGAAGGCGGTGCCGGTCGCGACCTCGGCGCAGCCCTGCGCGAGCGGCACGGTGACGAACGCCGTCAGCAGCACCAGCACGCGGTCGCGCACCCGGCCCGGTGCCTGGCACACGGCTGCCAGCAGCACGGCGGCCGCGACCGCGAGCAGCAGGTCCTGCACGGCGACCAGGCCGAGGACCCGGGTCCACCGCAGCCAGGCCAAGGTGCCCGCCGCGTCGGCCAGGACCAGCGCGGCCAGGACGAGCAACGGTCCCACCGGCGCCAGGAGCAGGAGCAGGCCGCGCCGGCTCAGGACCGAGGTGGCCCGCCGGCCGCGTCGCGCGAGCGTGAGCAGAGCGGCCACGAGCGCTCCGAAGATCAACACCCAGAGCATCCGGACGATGCGGAACTCCTCGCCGGGCACCTGGATCGCGATGGCGACGACCTCGCCGGCCAGTGCGGTCACGCCCAAGGCGGCCGCCGACCGGCGCAGGCCGGCGAGCGCGGCACCCACGACGAGCAGCCACAGTGCCGCCCGGGCGCCGACCTCGGCGAGCTGGGCGGCGGTGAAGGCCTGGTCGTAGACGCGCAGCGCGCCCAGGCCGGCCGCCAGTCGCCGGAGCGGGGCGAACGCCAAGACCATCGCGCCGAGCAGTCCGGCCACGGCTGCCGCGTCGCGCCACGCCTCGCCCCGGACGGCGCGGAGGCCCTGGCCGAGCCGTGCGGCGAAACCGGCCCGGAGCAGGTCGGCGGCGTCGCCGAGGGACGGCCGGCGCTGTCCCGGACGGGTGCCGGTCATCAGGACGGCGAGCATCTCGTCCTCGTACTCCCGGCGGTGGGCTGCCGGATAGGCCATCATCAGCCGGCGGTAGCGCAGCTCGAGCGCGTGGTCGCTCATGCGGGACTCCCGCCGAGCTGGTGCCGGGTCCGCAGCCGGGCCTCGGCGAGCGACGCCTGCTCCCGGAGCCGGGCCGACTCGGCCGCGAGGAGCTTCTCGCCGAGCCCGGTCAGCCGGTAGTAGCGCCGCAGCCGCGACTGCACGACCTCCTCGCGCTCGACCTCGATGAGCCCCTCGGTCCGGAGCCGGTCGAGGGCGGAGTAGAGCGTGCCGGCGCGCAGCCGCACCCGGCCCCCGGTCATCCGGGCCACGTCCTCGAGGACGGCGTACCCGTGCTGTGGTTCCTCGGCCAGGGCCGTGAGGACGAGGAACGTCGGTTCTCGCAGCGGAGCAGTCATGGCCGAGGAATATACCGATGAGATGTATATACGGCTAGTGGGTGCGACCGATCTCCCCAACCGCCGCCTCCGCACTCCACGGACAGGACAGGTCGAGCGCGATGGGGAACCGCTGCGGTGGTGTGGCGCGGCTTACTCGGTGTCGTCCGAGCCCTCGGTGAGCGTGTCGTGGACGCCGTCGGCGTAACCCCGGGCGTACTCCCACGTCACGTAGTGATCGGGATCCGGATCGTAGGCGGGCTCGTGCACCCGCGGGCGCCCCGACGAGAGCAGGTGCCGCAGGTTGCCCCGCAGCAGATCCCAGTCGAAATAGTGCGGCTCGTGACAGTCCTCGCACTCGATGACCAGCCCGCGGATGCCCGTCGGGCTGAGCAGAGCCTGGTAGATCTCCAGGTCGGAGAGGTCCTCGAGGACGTCACGCCGCTCGGCCTCGGTCAGCGGATCCTGCTCGGCGTCCTCCGTGAGGTCGTCGAGTCCCGCGGCCGGGTCGGTGGGGTCGCCGCTGAACGGGTCGATCGGCTCATCCTGCACGCGTCTACCGTACCCACCACGCGGCAATGTGTGCTGGCCCGCACGCGCTGTCCGCCCCGTCGGGTACCGCGCGCGGATAGGTAGGATGGACCACTCCGCCTCTTCTCTAGGGATGATCTGTGGAAACTGACTCCGCCCGCACCGTTCCTCTCGGTCTGACGTTCGACGACGTTCTTCTCCAGCCAGGCGAATCGGACGTGGTGCCGAGCCGGGTCAACACGATCACGCGCATGACGCGCAACGTCGAGCTCACCATCCCGCTGCTGTCCAGCGCGATGGACACGGTCACCGAGGCGCGCATGGCGATCGCCATGGCCCGCCAGGGTGGCATCGGCGTGCTGCACCGCAACCTGTCCCTGGAGGACCAGGCGTCGCAGGTCGACCTGGTCAAGCGCTCCGAGTCGGGCATGATCAACAACCCGGTGACCTGCAGCCCGGACGACACGCTGCGCGAGGTCGACCAGCTCTGCGGGCGCTACCGCATCTCCGGCGTGCCGGTCGTCGACGCCGAGGGCGTGCTGGTGGGCATCGTCACCAACCGCGACATGCGCTTCGTCACCGACCAGTCGGCCAAGGTGCGCGACGTCATGACCAAGGCGCCGCTGATCACCGCCGAGGTCGGGGTCAGCAAGGAGGAGGCCCTGGCCCTGCTGCAGCGGCACAAGGTGGAGAAGCTGCCGCTGGTCGACGGCACCGGCCGGCTGCGCGGGCTGATCACGGTGAAGGACTTCACCAAGAGCGAGCAGTACCCGAACGCCGCCAAGGACGCCCAGGGCCGCCTGCGCGTCGCCGCCGCGGTCGGCGTGGGCGACGACTCCTACAAGCGGGCCCGGGCGCTCATCGACGCCGGCGTGGACGTGGTGATCGTCGACACCGCCCACGGCCACCAGCGCGCCGTGCTGGAGATGGTCGCGCGCCTCAAGAAGGACACCACCACCGACATCGTGGGCGGCAACATCGCGACCTACGCGGGGGCCAAGGCCCTCGTCGAGGCCGGCGCCGACGCGGTGAAGGTCGGCGTCGGGCCCGGCGCCATCTGCACCACGCGCATCGTCGCCGGTGTGGGCGTGCCGCAGATCACGGCCGTGATGGAGGCCTCCCGCGCCTGCAAGCCGGCGGGCGTCCCGGTCATCGCCGACGGCGGCATCCAATACTCCGGCGACATCGCGAAGGCGATCGTGGCCGGCGCCGACAGCGTGATGCTCGGCGGCCTGCTGGCCGGTTCCGAGGAGAGCCCCGGCGACCTCATCTTCATCAACGGCAAGCAGTTCAAGTCCTACCGCGGCATGGGCTCGCTCGGCGCGATGCAGTCCCGCGGCCAGGCCAAGTCCTACTCCAAGGACCGCTACTTCCAGCAGGACGTCACCGAGGACAAGCTGGTCCCCGAGGGCGTCGAGGGACAGGTGCCCTACCGTGGTCCCCTGTCGCGCGTCGCTCACCAGCTCGTCGGTGGCCTGCGCGCGGCGATGGGCTACGTCGGTGCCGAGACGATCCCGGACATGCAGGAGAAGGGACAGCTCATCCGGATCACCGCGGCGGGGCTCAAGGAGAGCCACCCGCACGACATCCAGATGACCGTCGAAGCCCCCAACTATCACTCCCGCTAACAAGAGGGCCTCTGAATCATGCGTGACGTAGTGGAGATCGGTCTCGGCAAGACCGCCCAGCGCGGGTACCACCTGGACGACATCGCGATCGTCCCGAGCCGCCGCACCCGCGACGTGGACGACGTGTCCACCGAGTGGAAGGTGGATGCGTACCCGTTCAAGATTCCCTGCGTCGCGCACCCCTCGGACGCGACCATGAGCCCGAAGTCGGCGATCGCCCTGGGCCGCCTCGGCGGCCTGGGCGTGCTCAATGCCGAGGGGCTGTGGACCCGTTACGAGGACCCGACGAAGATCCTCGAGGAGCTGGCCTCGCTCGACGAGGAGGCCGACGCCACGAAGCGGCTGCAGGAGGTCTACGCCGAGCCGATCCGCCCCGAGCTGATCGCCGAGCGGGTCCGCGAGATGCGCGAGGGCGGCGTCACGGTCGCCGTGCGGGTCTCGCCGCAGCACACGCTCGCGCTGGCCCCGGTGATCCTGGACGCCGGCGTCGACCTGCTGGTGATCCAGGGCACGCTGGTCAGCGCCGAGCACGTGTCGACGACCGACGAGCCGCTCAACCTCAAGGAGTTCATCGCCGACCTCGACCTGCCGGTCATCGTGGGCGGGTGCACGGACTACAAGACCGCACTGCACCTCATGCGCACGGGCGCTGCGGGCGTGATCGTGGGCGTCGGCGCCGACGAGTGGTCGACCACCGACACCGTGCTCGGCATCCGGGTGCCCATGGCCACCGCGATCGCCGACGCGGCGGCCGCCCGGCGGGACTACCTCGACGAGACCGGCGGCCGTTACGTGCACCTCATCGCGGACGGCGGCATCTCCACCTCCGGCGACATCGCGAAGGCGATCGGCTGCGGCGCCGACGCGGTCATGCTCGGCGAGCCGCTGTCCCTGGCGGAGGGCGCCCCGGCGGGCGGGGCCTGGTGGCACTCGGCGGCCAGCCACCCGCAGCTGCCCCGCGGCGGCTTCTGCATCGCCGGCGAGCCGGACGGCACCCTGGAGGAGCTGCTCTACGGTCCCGCCGACCGGCCCGACGGGCAGCTCAACCTCTTCGGTGGCCTGCGCCGCGCGATGGCCAAGTGCGGCTACCGCGACGTCAAGGAGTTCCAGAAGGTGGCGCTCGTCCTCGACAAGTGACCTTGCGGCCGCCTTTCACCCCGGCGACGTAGGGTCTCTCCTGCGAAGCGCCGGCGGGCGGCCGTGGGTTTCTCCTGCGGAGCGCCGGGGAGCGGCCGTGGGTCTCTCCTGCGGAGGGCCGGGGAGGTGGCTGCCGACGGGAGCGGGGGCGCGGATGCGGGTGCGGATCGTGGCGGTGACGGCCGTCGCCTTGCTGGTGGCCGGATGCACGGCGGACGGCGGCGACGAGTCCCGGGCCGCCGCGCCGAGCAGCAGCGCCGGTCCGTCCGCGGCGGCCAGCTTCGCGCCGGGTGCCGCGGGGGCCGGCGATCCCTATTTCCCGACGTACGGCAACGGCGGCTACGACGTCGCCGGCTACGACCTGAGCCTGCGCTTCGACCCGGCGAGCGGGCGCCTCGAGGGCACGGCCACGATCACCGCCACGGCGACGCAGGACCTGTCCCGGCTCAATCTTGATCTGGCCACGCTGACGGCGAGCAAGGTGACCGTCGACGGCCGGGCGGCGACGAGCCGGGCGGACAAGAACGAGCTGGTGATCACGCCGGCGTTCGGAATCGCCCGCGGTGCCGCGTTCACGGTCGTGGTGGCGTACGCGGGAATTCCGCAGCCCCTCACGAACGAGACGCTGGGCGTGGGCGGCTGGCAGCGCACGAAGGACGGCGCGTTCGCCCTCGGCCAGCCCGAGTCGGCGAGCAGCTGGTTCCCGGTGAACGACCACCCGTCCGACAAGGCCACGTGGAAGCTCGCGATGACCGTGCCGGACGGCATCGAGGCGATCAGCAACGGCGTGCCGGGCGAACGGACGACCGCCGGCGGCTGGACCACGTGGCGCTGGGCGGAGGCCGACCCGATGGCCAGCTATCTCGCCACCGTCGTGATCGGGCAGTACAGGGTGACGACCACCACGCACGCCGGCAAGCCGATGGTCGTCGCGATGCCGGAGTCGCTGCCCGCGACGGGTCCCGCGGCGAAGTCCCTGGCGCTGACCGGGGAGATCGCCGACTTCCTGGCCACCCGGTTCGGGCCCTACCCCTTCGACGCGTACGGCGGGGTGGTGATCGACGACACGAAGGTCGGCTACGCGCTGGAGACCCAGTCCCGCCCGGTCTACGGCAACGTCTTCTTCACCGGGGGGCCCAACGCCTCGGTCGTCGCCCATGAGCTGGCCCACCAGTGGTACGGCGACAGCGTGGCCCTCGAACGGTGGCAGGACATCTGGCTCAACGAGGGCTTCGCCACGTACGCGGAATGGTTGTGGGCCGAGCACCAGGGTGAGCGGACCACCGACCAGGCGTTCGACGCGGCCTACGAGGGTTTCGACTGGCGGGTGCCGACCGGTGACCCGGGCGCCGGCCAGCTCTTCGGCGACGCGGTCTACCAGCGCGGGGCGATGGTGGTGCACGCGCTGCGGCGCACGATCGGCGACGACACGTTCTTCGCCCTGCTCAAGTCGTGGGCGGCGGAGCACCGAAACGGCAATGCGACGACCGCGGAGTTCGTCGCGGCGGCCCAAAAAGCCTCAGGCCGGGACCTTTCCGGCTTCTTCCGGGAGTGGCTGCAAGAAAAGGCTCAACCAAAACACCCCTGACCCCCGTCTTATCTGTGTGAGAGGTGTGGTGGTGGCCGCGGTCGTCCTGGCGCTGGCCGGATGCTCGGCCGGCGACACCCCGGCCGCGGACGCCCCGGCGGCCCCCGCCGTCACGCCCACCACCGGCCCGGTCGCCGGATCCGCCGGGCTCGGCGACGGTGCGTTCCCCGCCCTGGGCAACGGCGGATACGACGTCCGCAAGTACGCACTGAAGCTCCGCGTCGACCCCGCCCGCCGCCGGCTCTCCGGCACGGCCACGATCACCGCGACCGCCACCGAGGAGCTCAAGAGCTTCTTCCTCGACCTGAGCCGGCTGCGCGTGAGCAGCGTCACCGTGAACGGCCGGCCCGCGGCGGACGCCGTCGTCGGCGCCAAGCTGGCCGTCACCCCACGGGCCTCGCTGCCCGCGGACCGCCCCTTCACGATCGTCGTGCACTACGGCGGCGCCCTGGTCCCCGGGGACCGCACAGTGACCGAGCCGGGCCGCATCCCGGTCCGGCAGCTGCCCGGCGGCTTCTACACCCCGACCGCGCCCGCGTCGGCCAGCTCCTGGTTCCCGGCGAACGACCACCCGTCCGACAAGGCGGCTTTCGCCGTGGAGCTGTCCGTGCCGGAGGGCGTCGCCGCCGTCAGCAACGGCATGCCGGGCGAGCGCTCCACAAGGGACAAGCGCACCACCTGGCGCTGGTCCGAGTCCGGGCCGATGGCCCCCTCGGCGGCCTTCCTCCTGGTCGGCCGGTACCAGGTGAGCACCCTGAGACACGCCGGCAAGCCCATGGTCGTGGCCGTGCCGGCCGGCTCCGCCCACCAGCCGGCGCTCGACCGGGCCGCGAAGATCGCCGACTGGCTGGCGCGGCGCTTCGGTCCCTACCCGTTCAGCTCGTACGGCGCCGTGGTGCTCCCGGACCCCTACGCCGCGCGGGGACTCCCGGCCCAGACCCGGCCGGCCTTCTCTGCCACGGCGCTCGGCCGCCCGACCGGCCCGGCCGCGGTCGCCGAGGGCCTGGCCGGCCAATGGTTCGGCGCCTCGGTCACCCCGCGCACCTGGGAGGACGCGTGGCTCGCCACGAGCTTCGCCAGGTACGCCCGCTGGATGTGGACCGAACACGACGGCGGCGCGACCGTCGAGGCCGAGGTGAGCCAGCGCTACGAGACCTTCCCGTGGCAGGCCTTCCCGGCCTACGCCCCCGGGCGCGCCGACGCCCTCGACTCGGAGATGGCGGCGGACCGGGGCGCCATGACGTTGCATGCGCTGCGCCGCCGAATCGGGGACACCGCGTTCTTCGCCCTGCTGCGATCGTGGACGGCGAGCCGCGCGTACGGGACGGCGACGACCGCGGACTTCGTCGCCGCCGCGGAACGCGCGTCGGGGCAGGACCTCGACCGCTTCTTCGACGTCTGGCTGACCGGCCCGTACCGCCCGACCTACTGAGGAATGAGCGGCGACGATCTCCGTCGGCGCCGGTCGCACCCGCACGTCTGTCGCCGGCGGATTCCGGCGCCGTGACTACTTGTTGATCAGGTCGGGATGCTTGGCGAGGAAGGGGGCGGGACGGCCGGCGGCGACGGCTTTGAGGAAGTCGCGGGCGAGCGGGTCGAGTTGTTCGCCGATGTAGCCGCCGTTGCTGAAGACCGAGCGGCCCGGGAGGTCGACGAGGGTGAGGTTCGCGGGGGCCAGGTCGCGGAGGGCGTACGCGTACTCCAGAGGGGTCCTGTCGCCGGAGAGCAGGACCGAGTCGCCGAGCGCCGTGATCACCCGCTGCAGGGTGGTGGGGTCGGTGGCGAGCCCCGCGCGCGAAGCCTGGTCGAGGAGGGCGCGGACAAGCTGGCGCTGGTGTCGTTGCCGGTCGTAGTCGCCGTTGGGCAGGCCGTAGCGTTGCCGGGCGTAGTCGATGGCCTGCCAGCCCACAAGTTTCCGGGTGCCGGGCAGGTAGGTCGCTTGTGGACCCGTGTAGTCGCCGCCGCCGGGGACCAGGGTGCGGTTGCTGCCGTCGGGCTGCTTGTGGATCGAGGTGACCTTGCGGTCGATGGTCAGGGTCACGCCGCCGAGGGCGTCGGTCAGCCGGCTCAGGCCGCCGAAGGTCAGCACGGCTCCGGCGTCGAACTTCTTGATCCCGGTGTACGCGGAGATCGTGCGCGCCAGGAGCTCGTACCCGCGGGCGGGGTCCGGTTTGTCGGTTCCGGGCACCTTGGCGCCGTTGCTCATCGCCTCGGTGATCTTGTGGCGGCCGAAGCCGGGGATGTCGACGCGCAGGTCGCGGGGCAGCGAGTAGAGATAGCCGCTGCGCAGGCCGGACTCGACGTGCAGCAGCATGATCGCGTCGGAGTGCGGCTGCCAGTCGGGGATGCTGACCCGGGTGTCGACGCCGATCAGCAGCAGGTCGAGCGGGCCGGTGATGTCCGCGCCGGGCGACGGGGGCGGCGGGGACGGACTGGCGGACGGCGAGGGTGACGGCGAAGATGATGCGGTGGGCCGGTCCGGCTGCTTCTCGCCCCGCAGCGACCAGGCGATGCCCGCGCCGGTGAGCAGCAGCACGACGACGGCCGCGGCCGCTGTCCAAAGTATCGGCCTCGTCCGCATGCTGGAACAGTAAGCGATCTAGCCACCCAGGTCGACGGCTCGCTTTCCCGGAGGATGGAACGGTGCCGTATTAACGTGAAAACCCCTCTACGCTGACCGCCACGACCCGCCCGGTGGGCGGATCGGACACGGGAGGCACGAGCTTTGAACAAGCGCATCGCCCGGCGTGCGATCGCCGGTGCGTTGTCCCTGGGTGTCGTGGCGGCCGGCGCGGTCGCGGCGCAGCCCGGGGCGTCCGCAGACGAGACGAAGGTCCGGCTGGTCGTCGGGCTTCAGGACGGGGTGGACTCGTCCGCCGCCGTCAAGGCTGCCGCCGCGTTCGGTGGCAAGGCGACCGACCTGGTCGCCCAGGCGCGCGAGGCGCTGGCCTCGCTCAACGCCCGCACGCTCGAGGTGCCCGCGTCGAAGCAGTCGGTGGTCATGGCCGCGCTGCGCGCGCAGCCGGGCGTGGAGTACGTCGAGGTGGACCAGAAGGGTGCGAGCACCCAGGACGTCCGCCCCAACGACCCGGAATACGTCTTCGGCTACCAGCCCGAGGTCGACCGGGTGAAGCTCCCCGCCGCGTGGCAGACCACCACCGGGTCGAACGTCAAGGTGGCCGTGCTGGACACGGGCGTCAACAAGTACGCGGACATCGCGAACGCGGTGACGACCGGCTACAACTACGTCAGCAACACCAGCAACACCACCGACAACAACGGCCACGGCACCGCGGTGTCGTCGCTGATCGCCGGGCGGGGCAACGACGAGGTGGGCATGGCCGGCTCCTGCTGGCAGTGCACGATCATCCCGGTCAAGGTGCTCGACGCCAAGGGCAACGGCTATTGGAGCGACGTCGCGAAGGGCATCACCTACGCGGCGAACAAGGGCGCCAGCGTCATCAACCTGTCGCTCGGCGGCGCCTCGGGCGCGAAGGTGCTGCAGGACGCCGTCATCTATGCCCAGGCCAAGGGCGCGCTGGTCGTCGCGTCGGCGGGCAACAACGGCGGCCGGACCAAGGCCCCGTACGCCACCACGAAGATGTACCCGGCGGCCTACGCGGAGGTGCTCGGCGTCGGTGCCACCGCCCGGGGCACGAACACCAAGGCGAGCTACTCCAGCTACAACAAGAAGGGCGACACCTGGGTCGACATCGGCGCGCCCGGCGACGACCTCGTGCTGGGCTACACCCCGAACAAGGATTACCCCAACGACCCGAAAAAGGGCACTTACGCCTACGAGATCTGGAGCGGCACGTCGTTCGCCGCGCCGATGGTCTCCGGGGCGGCCGCGCTGGTGAAGTCGGTGCACCCCAACTACAACGGCTGGTCGCTGCAGCGCGCGATCCTCTCGTCCGGCCACACGATCCCGGCCAACGGGTGGGCCAAGTTCGGTCTGCTCGACGACGCCAAGGCGCTGACGATGACGACCGACGGCACCGTGCCGACGGTCAGCATCACCTCGCCGGGCCAGGGCGCCCGGGTGCACGGGACCGTCACGCTGAAGACCACCGCCGGTGACAACTGGTCCGGCGTGCGCTACGTCGACTTCTACGTCGAGGGCAAGTACCAGGCGCGGGACATGACGGCGCCGTTCCAGTGGGGCTACAACACCAAGACCCATGCCAACGGCCGGGCGAACTACACCGTCCGGGCGTACGACAAGGCCGGCAACGTGGCGGTCGCCACCCGTTACCTGACGGTCGACAACACTCTGCCGACCGTGTGGATCGCCGCCGCCCCGGCGAGCAACACCAAGGTCAAGGGCAAGGTCACGGTGGAGGCCGGTGCGTACGACCTGGAGACCGGCATTCAGCGGGTCGACCTGCTGATCAACGGCAAGGTCAAGAAGACCGACACGACGAAGCCCTACAGCTTCACCTTCGAGGCCTCCGCGCAGCCGGCGACGTTCAAGGTGCAGTTCAAGGCGGTCGACTACGCGGGCAATGTGCACTTGTCCGGAACGCGGACGCTGAAGCGCTGACCCAGCACTGCCTGCACGGCCCCGGGCGACCTGCCCGGGGCCGTGCTGCGTCAAAGAAGCGTCAAGGGGCGCTCAAGGGAAACGCAACCTGACCGCAACCCGCCCGGTCCGACAGTTACGCCGGTTGTTGCCGACCGTGGGTCCATGATCGTTCGCGTCGTGACCACTGTCCTGCTCGCCGGCGGCCTCGGGCTCGCCGGCACCCCGGCCCGGGCGGCGGCCGAGCCGGTGTCCCTGGTCGTCGGGCTGCGCAGCGGCGGGGGACAGGCGGTCGTCGCCGGACTGGACCGCGAGGTGGACGTCCTCGGGAGCACCGAGCTGACCGGTGCCGTCAGCGTCGAGGTGCCCGCGGGGGAGGCGAGCGAGGCCGCCGACGCGCTGCGGGCCGACCCCGCCGTCGCGTACGTCGAGCCGGACCACGTGGCCCGCATGTCCGTGATCACCCCGAGGGACCCGTACTACGGAAGCCAGTGGGGAGTCACGAAGACCGGCGTCAACCAGGCGTGGGAGACGACGCGCGGCTCGAGCGGCACGGTCGTCGCCGTGGTCGACACCGGGGTGAGCGCCGTCCCCGATCTCGCCGGTCGCCTGCTGCCCGGGCACGACTTCGTCAACAACGACGACGACGCTTCCGACGACCAGGGCCACGGCACGATGGCGGCCGGGGTCGTCGCGGCCGCCGGCAACAACACGACGGGCATCGCCGGCGTCTGCTGGACCTGCCGCATCCTGCCGGTGAAGGTGCTCGGCTCGGACGGCTTCGGCGACTACAGCGTGATCGCGGAGGGCATCCGCTGGGCCGCGGACCACGGCGCCGACATCATCAACCTGTCGCTGGGCGGCGGCTCGGCGAGCCAGCTCTTCACGGATGCCGTGAACTACGCCACCGGCAAGGGTGCCCTGGTGATCGCCGCGGCCGGCAACGACGGCGTCGCGACCCCGCACTATCCCGCGGCGGTCCCGGCGGCGCTGGCCGTGGCCGGCTCCGACCAGAACGACAAGCGGTACAAGTGGTCCAACTACGGCAGCAGCTGGGTCGACATCGCCGCCCCCGGCTGCAACCCGGCGCAGGCCCGGACCGGTGCGGTGGGCGAGTTCTGCGGCACGTCCTCGGCGACGCCGTTCGTCTCCGGCGTCGCGGCACTGCTCAGGTCGACCAGCCCGACGCCGAGCGCGGAGGCGATCCGAACGGCGCTGACCTCGACCGCGGACGCGCTGCCGGGCGGCTGGGCCGGCGCCGGACGGATCGACGCCGCCGCCGCGCTGGACATCGCGCGGTCGATGCCGCTCACCACCGACGTGACGCGGCCCACCGCCTCCTTCCTCAGCCCGTCGGGCAACGCGCTGGTCCGGGGCACGGCCTCGGTCACCGCGCGGGCCACCGACAACGTCTCCGTGACGAAGGTCGAGCTGCTCGCGAACGGCAAGGTCGTGGGCGTCGACCGGGCCGCGCCCTACGCCTTCTCGTGGCGTACGACCGGCTTCGCCGGCACGGTCGCACTCAGCCTGCGGACCACCGACCGCGGCGGCAACGTGACGACCACCACGCGCCGCGTCCGCGTCGACAACCGGGCCCCGGCGGTCCGGGTCACCGGCGGTCCCGCCTCCGGCACGCACCAGGTGCGCAAGACCAAGTACCTCGCCGCGACGGGTTCCGACGCGAGCGGCATCCGGAGCCTGGAACTGCAGGTCAACGGCAAGACCATCAGCCGGTACGCCGGGAGCGCGCGCCGGTTCGCCGTCCCGACGTGGAAGTTCGGCGCATCGATGACCGTACGCGTGCGCGCCTATGACAAAGCGGGCAACGTCGCGCTGACGCCGGCCCGCAAGTGGTACCGGTAAACTTGCCCGCCATGAGTACACCGCGCCCTGTTCTGGTCGTCGACTTCGGCGCCCAATACGCCCAGCTGATCGCCCGCCGGGTCCGGGAGGCGCGGGTCTACTCCGAGATCGTCCCGCACTCGATGCCGATCGCCGAGATGCTCGCCAAGAACCCGGCGGCCATCATCCTGTCCGGCGGACCGTCCAGTGTGTACGAGCCGGGTGCCCCGATCCTCGACCCGGCGCTCTTCGCCAACGAGGTGCCCGTCTTCGGCATCTGCTACGGCTTCCAGGCGATGGCGCAGGCGCTCGGCGGCACGGTCGCGCACACCGGCTCCCGGGAGTACGGCCGCACCCTGCTCGCGCCCGCCACCGAGGCCGGCACGCTGCTCCGCGAGCTCCCCGCCGACCTGCCCGTCTGGATGTCGCACGGCGACTCGGTCGCCGAGCCGCCCGCCGGCTTCACGGTGACCGCCTCCTCCCCGGGCGCGCCCGTCGCCGCCTTCGAGGACCTCGCCACCCGCCGGGCCGGCGTGCAGTTCCACCCCGAGGTGGCGCACACCGAGCAGGGGCAGCGGATGCTCGAGCGCTTCCTCTACGACATCGCGGGCATCGAGCCCACCTGGACCCCGTCGAACATCATCGACGAGCAGGTCGCCGCGATCCGCGCTCAGGTCGGCGACAAGCAGGTCATGTGCGGGCTCTCCGGCGGCGTCGACTCGGCGGTCGCGGCGGCGCTCGTGCACAAGGCGGTCGGCGACCAGCTGACCTGCGTCTTCGTCGACCACGGGCTGCTGCGCGCGGGCGAGGCGGAGCAGGTCGAGAAGGACTACGTCGCGGCCACCGGCATCCGCCTCAAGGTCGTCGACGCGTCCGACGTCTTCCTCGGGCACCTGGCCGGCGTCACCGACCCCGAGCAGAAGCGCAAGATCATCGGGCGCGAGTTCATCCGCACCTTCGAGGGCGCCGCCCGCGAGCTCGACGCCGAGCGCAACATCGAGTTCCTGGTCCAGGGGACCCTCTACCCGGACGTCGTCGAGTCCGGCGGCGGCACCGGCACGGCCAACATCAAGTCGCACCACAACGTCGGCGGCCTCCCCGACGACCTGCAGTTCGCGCTGATCGAGCCGCTGCGCACCCTCTTCAAGGACGAGGTCCGGGCGCTCGGCGCCGAGCTGGGCCTGCCCGAGGAGATGGTGCAGCGTCACCCGTTCCCGGGCCCCGGCCTGGCGATCCGCATCATCGGCGCGGTCGACCGCGAGCGGCTCGACATCCTGCGCGCCGCCGACCTCATCGCCCGCGAGGAGCTCACCGCCTCGGGGCTCGACCGGGATGTGTGGCAGTTCCCGGTCGTGCTGCTCGCGGACGTGCGCAGCGTCGGGGTGCAGGGCGACGGCCGCACGTACGGGCACCCGGTGGTCCTGCGCCCGGTCTCGTCCGAGGACGCGATGACCGCCGACTGGTCCCGCCTGCCGTACGACCTGATCGCGAAGATCTCCAACCGCATCACCAACGAGGTGCGCGAGATCAACCGGGTCGTCCTCGACGTCACGTCCAAGCCGCCGGGCACCATCGAGTGGGAGTGACCCGGTAATTCAGGGTCGTATCGGGGCGGTCACCGAGGTTTTCGGGGCCGCCCTTGCCGCAGCCTGGGGACATGACTACTTCTCCTGGTTCTGGTGCTCCCGGCGTCGCTCCGTACCGGCAGTTGCGGCGGCCGCTCGACGATCGGATCGTGGCCGGGGTGTGCAGCGCCGTCGGCCGGTACTTCGGGATCGATCCGGTGCTGGTCCGGGTCGGGTTCGCGGTGGTGGCCGTGGTGACGTGGGGCGTGGCGCTGGTCGCGTACCCGGTCATGTGGTTCCTGATCCCGGAGGAGGTCGCGCCCGCGGCCCCGGCGTGGCGGGAGCCGGCCGATCCGGGGTGGGGTCAGCCGTACACGCCGGGTGCGGGCGGTGCCGGCGGCTTCGTGACGCCCTCGGACCTGACTCCCCCCGCGCCGCCGACGGCCGCCGCCTCTCCGGCCGCCGGCTCTCCGGCCGCTGCCACGCCGCCCGCCGCCTCTCCGGCCGCCGGCTCTCCGGCCGCTGCCACGCCGCCCGTTGCCTCTCCGGCCGCCGTCACGCCGGGTGATGCGTCGCCGGCCGCCGCCGCGCCGGCCGCCGCCGCGCCGGCCGCCGCCGCGCCGGGCGACCCGTCGCCGGCCGATTCGCCGGCGTCGGAAGCGCCCGTCAGCGGCGGTCCGCGGCAGTGAGTTTGATCGATGGGTGCCCCGCCCGGGGCGCCCATCTGTCCTTTTTGGGCGATCGTCGCACCGCGTGATCTTGGCATGATTCGGGGCTTTGCTGTGTGTTACATACCGCCTGCGCTCAGTGCGAAGACACGCCCTGAACTGCGATTACTTTCCGTTGTCGCCCTGTCAGGAATCCGACAGACGTTTCCCGGAGTTAACATAAACCGGGCAAGATGCCGCCCGTGACCCCCGCGTTGGAGCCGCTCCGCAAGATTGCGGCATATGCAGTCGCGACCGACCCGCACGGCCGCGTTCTTCTGGTCCGGGCCTCGGCCAGCTCCGGCACGCCCGGCGTCTGGTCGCTGCCCGGTGGCGCCGTCGACCACGGCGAGGACCCGAACCACACCGTCGTCCGCGAGACCGCCGCCGAGACGGGCCTGTCCGTCACGGTGACCGGGCTGCGCGACGTGCTGGCCGACATGAGAGCGGTGCCGCATCGTGGCGTCACCATCCACACCGACCGCCTGATCTACGAGGTGTCCGTCCGGGGCGGCGCCCTGGTGGACCGCGTGGGGCAGCCCACCGACCTGGTCCGCTGGTGCACCCTCGAGGAGGCCGCCCAGCTGCGCCTGCGGGCCTTCACCGCGGCCGCCCTCGACCTGCCCGCCGTGCAGGACATCCCGCCCGAGGTGGTCCCCGACTTCCCGTCGTTCTACGCCTACCCCGGCCCGGACGGGCTGCACCGGTCGCAGCGCTTCGCCGCGTACGCCATCGCGACCGACCCGCACGACCGCCTCCTGCTCACCCGGATCGCGCCCGGCTACCCCGGCGGCGGCCGCTGGCATCTGCCCGGCGGTGGCACCGACTACGGCGAGCAGCCCGGCACCGCGCTCATCCGGGAGCTCGTCGAGGAGACCGGGCAGGCGGGCCGGCTCGTCGAGCTGCTCGGCGTGGCCAGCCACCGGGACGCCGCCTCGCTCGGGCCCGAGGGCTATCCCATCGACTGGCACGGCGTCCGGGCGTACTACCGGGTGATCGTCGACGCGCCCACCGAGGTGGTCATCCACGACGTCGGCGGCTCGACCTCGGAGGCGTGCTGGATGGCGCTCGACGACGTGCGCAAGTTCGGCGACGACGAGGTCACCGAGGTCACCGCCGAGGCGCTCAAGGCGGCCGGTCTCAGCTGACGGACGCGGCCCTGCTTCTCCGGAGGCAGGGCCTAATCTCGTACGGGTGAAGGTCAGACGGATCGGGGCGTACGGCCTCTGCCGGGATGAATCCGGCAGGGTGTTGCTCGCCCACAACTCGGAGTTGTCGGCGTTCCCGGGCCTGTGGACGCTGCCCGGCGGCGGCGTGGAGCAGGGGGAGGACCCCAACGACACGGTGGTGCGCGAGTTCGCCGAGGAGACCGGGCTCGACGTGCGGATCGCCGGCCTCCACTCGGTCACGGCCGACGTCTTCCGGCTGCCCGGCACCGACGCGTGGGAGCACACCGATCGCATCATCTACGCCGTCGAGGTCGTCGGCGGGACGTTGCGGGACGAAGTGGCGGGCACGACCGACCGGGTGACGTGGGTCACGGTCAGTGATGATCTGCCGCTGATGCCGTTCACTGCGGGTGTTCTCGGGCGGGCGGTCACTCCGTCCGACGTTCCGGACAAGCCGGACGAGCCACCCGTACGGGGGAACCAGCGCTTCGGCGCGTACGGTCTCGTCACCGACCCGGACGACCGGATGCTGCTCACGCGGATCGCGCCCGGCTATCCCGGCGCCGGGCTGTGGCACCTGCCCGGCGGCGGCACCGACCACGGGGAGCAGCCGGAGGCGGCGCTGGCGCGCGAGCTCCTCGAGGAGACCGGTCAGCACGGCCGGGTGACGCGGCTGCTGGCGACCTCGCACAGGCACGATCCCGCGGCGCTCGGGCCGGAGGGCGTACCCGTCGACTGGCATGTCGTCCGCGTGCTGTTCAGGGTGATTGTCGACCGGCCCACGCCGCCCGTCGTCGTCGAGGCGGCCGGCGGCTCCACCGCCGCGGCGGGGTGGTTCGGCGCCGAGGAGGCGAAGGCGCTGCCGCTGACGGACATCACTGCGCGGGCCCTCGGGTGGCTCGCGGACGAAAAGGCTCAACGGTGATCGGCCTCGGCAGGACCGGTTAGACTCGTCACAGGGCCAGGCAGTGAACGCGCCTCCTCGCCCGGCACGGAGGATGAAAACTCCACAAAACGCCGTTGCACATGACGGCCGGTCGGCATCTCGCCAAGAAGAGTCCGGCTGTGCGATTGTGTAACCCGCTCGAATCACGGTCCGTAGGCGTACGGGCGAAGGAGCACCACCCCGCAGGCTGTCAGCCGGGCGGGAGACCGACCCCAAGATGGAGGAGCACGTGCCGAGAACCCCTTGGCGCCGGCGTCGTACGACGGATAGTCCCCGTCCCGCCGGACGTCGTTGGGCAGGCCGGCTGCGCCGCGGCGGAAGTCTCGCCCGGCAGGCCCTGTTGGTGCGGGTGGGCCGCCGGCCCGGTGATCTCACCGGGCGCGCCGCCACGGCCACTCGGGCCGAGGTGATCCACGTCGGGACCGATCTCGTCCCGCTCGCCGGCCGCGGCCACTCGACCGTCGCTCCCGCCAGCCACGGCCCCGCCGCCATGGCGCAGCCGCCGGCGGCCGGTCTCGCGTCCGACGGCGCCCTGCTCCCAGGCGAGCGGACGGCCCGCCGGCGCGTCAGCTTCGCCCTGGTGAACGCCTGCACCCTGGCCAGCATCGGCCTCGGCATGCTCGCCATCTTCCTGTCGATGAACGGCGAGCCCCGCATCGCCGCCGCCTGCCTGGTGGCCTGCGTCGCCTTCGACGGCCTCGACGGCGCCCTGGCCCGTCGCCTCGGCGTCTCGAGTCCCTTCGGGGCCCAGATGGACTCCATGGCCGACATGTGCTCCTTCGGCCTGGCCGCGCCCGTCGTGGTCTACGCCTCCCTGGCCGGCACCGTCCCCACCGCCGCCGCCGTCATCGCCTGCGGCCTGGTCGCCGGGTGCGCCGCCATCCGCCTGGCCCGCTTCAACGTCTCGCCCAAGGACGGCAAGTTCTTCTCCGGCGTGCCCACCACCTGGGTCGCCGCGGTCCTCGCCGTCACGGTGCTGATCGGCCTGCCGATCCCGGGCCTGGCCCTGCTGGGCGGCGTCGCGCTGCTCGCGTTCGCCATGGTCTCCAGCTTCCCCTACGTGAAGCTGGCCCGCCTCTTCCGCCTGCCGCCGTGGGTGCTGGTGCTGCCGGTCGTCGGCGCGCTCGTGGACCCGCGCGTCACCTTCATCCTCGCCGTCGCCGCCTACCTGTTCAGCGGCCCGGTCCTCTGGCTCCGCGCACGTCGCTGACCCGTGCGGTGGTGACCCGCGCGGCGTTGATCTGCGCGCATGACGCTGACTTGAGCGGCGCGGCGCTGACTTGAGCGGCGCTGACTTGAGCGGCGCGGCGTTGTCCTGCACGGTGCTGACCTGACCGGTGCGGCGCTGACTTGAGCAGCGCTGGGCGGAGAGGGTCGGCCTGATCCGCTGAACCGAAAACGTTGAAGGGGCCGTCCACGGGACGGCCCCTTTGTCGTGGAGCAAGCTCGGGTTCCGCTGGCGCAAGCAGCTCGGGCTCCGCTCGCGCCGGTAGCTCGTGCCCGCTGTCCGGGCGCCGGGCAGCGAGGTCAGCCCGGGCCGTCCAAGGGTGAGGCCAGCCCGGGCCATCCAAGAGGGTGAGGCCAGCCCGGGCCGACCGGCGAAGGGCGAGGCCAGCTCGGACCGGCCGGGGGCGAGGCCGGCTCCGGGCGAGGTCAGCTCCAGCGCGCGATGACCGAGCTGCCGCCGATCACCCGGTCGCCGACGCCGACGACGGCCGTGGCGCGGTCGGCCGGCAGGTAGACGTCGGTGCGCGAGCCGAACCGGATGAGGCCCATCCGCTCGCCCCGCGCCACGAGCGTGCCCACCGGCGCCCGCTGCACGATGCGGCGGGCGATCAGCCCGGTGCGCTGGGCCACGACGACCCGGCCGTGGTCGGTGTCGAGCACCGTGTAGGCGGCGACGTTGTGCTCGGCGGCGGCCGTCATGGCGTTGGCGTAGCCGCCGTCGATCACGAAGTAGTCGGCGACGCGGCCGGCGACCGGCACCCGGTTGACGTGCACGTCGAGCACCGACAGGAAGACGGCGATCCGCAGGAACTCGCCCTCGCCGAGCCGGGGGTCGGTCACGTGCTCGACGGACAGGACCTTGCCGTCGCTGGCGGCCACCACGGCGTCGGCCTCGGTGGGCACGTCGCGCTCGGGGTCGCGGAAGAAGGCGGCCACCGGGGCGGCGGCCAGCGCGGGCAGCAGCCACAGCTTCGACTTGGGCCGGGCGGCCCGGGCGACCGCGGCGAGGCCGAGCGCGATGCCGGCGGCCGCGACGCCGTTGGAGTCGAGGTGCATCGTGCGGGTGACCGGGACGCTCGACGGGCGGTAGGCGGGGGCGAGCGTCGCGGCGATCGCCGGGTCCGCGGGTGAGAAGCGGAGCTTGTGGATGCGCAGCGGGGGCTGGTTGCGCAGGACGAGGTCGGAGCCCACCCCGAAGAGCGCGCTCTGCCGGAAGAGCTCCGCCGCCGCCCCACCCGTACGCCCGGGAACCGCGGGTGTCGCGACGCTGACCACCGCGCCGTCCCGCAGGTGCTTGCTCACCGCGTCGAGCGCCGCGCGCGCCTCCTCGGCCGTGCCGGTCAGCGGCTCGCCGAAGATGACCACGTCCGCGGGCTCGGCCTCCTCGAGCGAGTCGACCACCCGGACCCGGTCGGCGATCCAGCTGCCCAGCCCGGCGATGTGGTCGCGGAGCAGGTCGGCCGTGCTCCGCTCGCCGGTGACCAGCGTCAGCGAGTCACCCGGCAGCAGCGCCTCGACCGCCGCCTCCACCACGGCCGACGCGTGATCGGCGCCGATCACCAGGGCCGACGCCGGGGCGTTGTGCCGGGCGAACTCGGCGGCGAGGCTGCGGGCGGCACGGGGGCCGACGCCGGTCACGGGCGCGGTGGAGACGGTGGGAAACGGCGTCATGGCAAGAGAGCATATTGCGCGTTCGCTGAGGGTTTCCTGCCGGAGGGGCGATCAGTGGCCGGGGCGCTCCGGGTCGGGGAGATCGACCTTGTCGTCCATCAGCTCGCGCACGATCTCGGCGTGCATCCCGGGCGGGAGGTCCTCCCCGGGCACCTCCACCGCGGCCTCGGCCGGCACGGGCGCCGGCTCCTCGGTGCGCCGCCCGGAGCGGATGGCCCCGAGCAGCCCGGCCGTCCCGAAGGCGATGAGTCCGCCGGCGACGAGCCAGCCCGCCGCGGGCAGCCGTACGGTGAAAAGCTGGCTGACCGCCCACCAGAGCGCGACCAACAGGAAGATCAGCCCGAAGCTGAGCGAGACGCCGTCCGTGCGGTGCGGTTTCATCGGATGACCTCCACGTTGCCGGCGTCCATGTCGATGGTCAGGCGCAGCGTGCCGCCCCCGCGGCCGTCCACGCCGAGGTCGGTGATCTCGCGGCTGCTGAGGTTGCCGCCGTCGTAGGACTGGCCGAAGATCGCGGCCCGGCCGTCGTCCAGCGCCACGGTGACGGACGTGTCGACGCTGTCGGGCAGCAGCACCCGGACCTGTCCGACCCGCATCGACACGGCCACGGCCTGGTCCTGGCCGGTGAAGTCGAGCGCGCGGAGGTCGAGGGTGGCGTTGCCGATGGTGAAGTCGTACCGGTCGGCGACGGCGGCGAGGGTCTGCGGCCGGTAGTTGCTGTTGGCGACGTGCCCGCCGAAGCGCTCGACGCCGGTGGAGACGGCCAGGCCGAAGGTGGCGAGCAGGGCCAGGAAGATGAGGCCTCGGGCGCGGCCGAGCCAGGCGCCCACGATCAGCCCGGTGGCGATCGTGGTCAGGGCGGCCGCGAAGTAGGCGGACACGGGCACGCTCGCCCCGGCCGAGTCGGCGAGGGCCAGGACGCCCATCACGACGATCAGCCCGAAGAACGTGATCCGGCCGAGCTTGGAGCGCTGCTTGGGCGGTTTCGGGGCGCGGGGGGCCGGGGCCTGCTGCGGCGGGGGTCCGTACGGCGGGCGGTCGGCGCCCTGGGCGAACGGACCGTGCGGCGCGAACGGAGGCCGGTAGCCACCAGGCGGCGGCGGGGTGAAGCGAGGCGCCTGCGGCGGGGTGAAGCGAGGCGCCTGCGGCGGGGTGAAGCGAGGCGCCTGCGGCGGGGTGTACGGGTCCTGTGGCGCATTGGACGTGTCCTGCGGCGGAGTGTAGGGACCCGGCGGCGGGGTGTACGGGTCCGGCGGCGGCGGAGTCACCGGTTCGCCGGCCGGTGCGGTCGCGGCCGGCTCGGCCGTGGGGGCCGAGAAGGCGACGGTGGGCGCCGCGGCCGGGGGAGCGGGGAACTTGCCGCTGCGCTTGAGGACGAGCGCGGCGCACACGAGGACGGCCGCGGCCAGCAGGGTCGCCCGAAAACCGTCCTGGACGATGAACGCGAAGGTCAGCGCCGCCCCGGCGCCCAGCAGCACGACGGACAGCGGCTTCATGGCCGACTTGCCGCGGCCGAGCAGCGACTCCAGCGGCGAGGCGGTGTCGCCCTCGGCCGGGATCAGCAGCCAGCCGAGCAGGTAGACGAGCACGCCGACGCCGCCGAAGAAGCCCAGCACGGCGAGTAGCACCCGCCACAGCACGGGGTCGGTGTTCGTGGCCCGGCCGATGGCGCCGGAGACGCCGGCGATGTAGCGGCCCTGGGCCGGGCGGATCAGCTTCTCGCGGGACCAGACCGGTCCGTCGGTGCCGGCGCCGAACCACGGCGGCGGGTTCCCCGGCGGCGGTGGCGGGGGCGTGGTGCCGCCCGGGGGCGGCGGGGCAGCTTCGTCGGTCATGCCATCGATACTGGCGGCCACGGCACCCCGCGCGCCTCCGGAGCCGACCCTGACCCCACCCTGAGATCCGGGGGCCCGCAGCCTCGGGGTGTTACCCCGTAGCCCCGGGCCCTCGGACGTGTGACGATCGAAGCACCTACTACTCCGGGAGCCGAGATCACCGCCGCCGCCGCACCGCCGCCGCCGCGCCGCCTCTACCGGCCGCGTGACCACCGCATGATCGCGGGCGTCGCGTCCGGCATCGCGCGGCATCTCGGGCTGCCCGTGACGGCGGTGCGGATCGCCCTCGTGGTGCTCCTCGGCTTCAACGGTCTCGGCCTGCTGCTCTACGCCGTCTTCTGGGCGGTGCTGCCGCAGCAGCTGCCGGACGGCACCGAGCAGCCCCGCCGTGACGTGGCCCTGCTGCTGCCCTTCGGCGCGATCGCGCTGGGCGTGCTCCTGTTGCAGAACCTGCTGGTCGGCGACAAGGGCGTGGCGAACACGCTCGGCTGGCTCGTCGCGGTGATCGCCCTGGGCGCCGGCGTCATCTGGCACCAGTCGGACCCGGCCCGGCGCGAGCAGTGGGTCGGCAACGCGCACACGCCCTGGCTCGCCGCGGTCGTGGCCGAGAGTGACCGCCGGTCGTTCCTGTTCCGGTTCATCGGCGGCGGCGTGCTGGTCGCGGTCGGCGTCATCGGGGTGCTGGCCGTCTACGCGCCCGCCGACAACCTGGCCGCGGTGCTCAACGGCGTGATCTTCGCGCTGGTGGGCCTGCTCGGCGTCGGGGTGGTCGTGGCGCCGCTGCTGTGGCGCACCTTCGGGCAGCTGCGCAGCGAGCGCGAGGGGCGCATCCGCGAGCAGGAGCGTGCCGAGGTCGCGGCCATGATCCACGATCAGGTCCTGCACACGCTGGCGCTGATCCAGCGCAATTCGGCCGACATCAAGGAGGTCCAGCGGCTGGCCCGCGGGCAGGAGCGGTCGCTGCGCAACTGGCTCTACAAGCCCGCCGCCTCGCCCACCGAGCGGTTCGCGGCGGCGCTCGAGCAGGCCGCGGCCGAGGTCGAGGACACGTACGCGATCTCGGTCGAGACGGTCATCGTCGGCGACACGCAGTGTGACGAGCGGGTCGCCGCCCTGGTGGCCGCCGCCCGCGAAGCGCTCGTGAACGCGGCCCGCCACGCCGGCGTACGGACGGTGTCGCTCTATGCCGAGGTGGAGGACGACGAGCTGAGCGTCTTCGTCCGGGACCGGGGCGCCGGGTTCGACCAGGCGAGCGTGGCGGAGACCCGGCACGGCGTGCGCGGGTCGATCATCGGGCGGATGCGGCGGCACGGCGGCAAGGCCGTGATCCGCAGCGCCCCGGGAGAGGGCACCGAGGTGCGCCTCACCCTCCCCGCCTCGCGTGACGGCGTGACCGCCGGAAAGGAGAACGCACGATGACTGCAGAGGCCCTCACCGTCTTCCTCGTGGACGACCACGCCATGTTCCGGGCGGGGGTGCGCGCCGAGCTCGGGGCGCACGTCGACGTGGTCGGCGAGGCGAGCACCGTGGCCGAGGCGGTGACCCGGATCGCGGCTGCCGAGCCCGACGTCGTGCTGCTCGACGTGCACATGCCCGACGGCGGCGGCCGGGCGGTGCTGGAGGCGATGCGGCGGACCCATCCGCACGTACGCTTCCTGGCGCTGTCGGTCTCCGACGCCGCCGAGGACGTGATCGGGCTGATCCGCGCCGGCGCCCGCGGCTACGTGACCAAGACGATCTCTCCCGACGAGCTCGCCGCCGCGATCCGGCGGGTGGCCGACGGCGACGCGGTGTTCAGCCCGCGGCTGGCCGGCTTCGTGCTCGACGCGTTCGCCGCCCGCCCCGACGTGCCGGTGGCCGATCCGGAGCTGGACCAGCTGACGAACCGCGAGCGGGAGGTGCTGCGGCTGCTCGCGCGGGGATACGCGTACAAGGAGATCGCCAAGGAGTTGTTCATCTCCATCAAGACGGTCGAGACCCACGTGTCGAACGTGCTCCGGAAGCTGCAGATGTCCAACCGCTACGAGCTGTCACGGTGGGCCGCGGACCGCCGCCTCGTCTGACCAGCACTAACCGACCGGTCAGGCGTTTTCGTCGTTTGGCGGGCGAAAATGGACATCACGGCGAGAAATGTTTCACACGCGTGACACATTCTGTAAAGCCGCTGGTCAGCGCCCTGCGATTGACCGAAAGTACGAGGTCAACAGGGCTCCCGGGCCGTATCGGCCTAATATCGGGTTGATAACGGCGCCGTCGGGTGCCAGTGCCGCTGTGTAAGGGTTGCTCCTACTCACACACACCCCTCGTGAGCGCCCCTGAAGGAGTTACTCCCATGCTTGGGAATCGCCCATGGAAGATGGCGGTCGGCGCGACCGCCATCGCCTTGTTGGCTGCCGGTTGTTCTGGTGGAGGGTCGGAGGACAGCGACTCCGAAGCCAACAGCGTCATCGTCGGCATCGCCGAGCCGCAGCACCTGATCCCGTCGAACACGACCGAGACGGGCGGTGCGCAGGTGCTCAACGCCCTGTTCACCCCGCTGGTCGACTTCGACGAGCAGAGCAAGCCGGTGGAGGTCGCGGCCGAGTCGATCACGTCTGACGACAACAAGGTCTGGACCGTCAAGCTGAAGTCGGGCTACACCTTCCACAACGGTGAGCCGGTCACCTCGGACAGCTACATCAACGCCTGGAACTACGGCGCCTACGGCCCCAACGGCCAGGGCGCGTCGTACTTCTACGAGCGCATCGAAGGCTACGCCGACCTGCAGTCGACGGACCCCGACGGCGAGGACGGCCCGCAGAAGGCCCCCGAGCCCACGGCCAAGACGCTGACCGGTCTGAAGAAGGTCGACGACACGACCTTCACCGTGACCCTCTCCGCGCCGTTCGCCGGCTGGGAGTCCGTCATGGGCTACACCGCGTTCCTGCCGCTGCCCAACGCCGCCTTCTCGGCCCCCGGCGTCATCGCCGACGGCTTCGAGGACACGATCATCGGCAACGGCCCCTTCAAGATCAAGGGCTCGTGGGAGCACGACCAGCAGATCGTGGTCGAGAAGTACGCCGACTTCAAGGGCACCGCGGCCAAGGTCGACGGGGTCAACTTCAAGATCTACCAGGACCCCAAGGCCGAGTACGCCGACCTCGTCGCCGGCAACCTCGACGTCCAGGGCACCATCCCGATCGAGTCGCTCGCGTCCGCGCCGACCGACCTCGGTGACCGCTTCCAGAAGAGCCCGAGCTCGTCGTTCGCGTTTGTCGGCTTCCCGCTCTTCCAGAACGAGTACAAGGACGTCAACGTCCGCCGGGCCCTCTCCATGGCGGTCAACCGCCAGGAGATGACCGACCAGATCTTCCTGGGCTCGCAGACGCCGGCCACCGGCTTCGTGTCCCCGGCCGTCGCCGGCTACCGCCCCGACGTCTGCGGCGCGAACTGTGAGTACAACGCGGCCGAGGCCAAGAAGCTCTGGGACGCGGCGACCACCAAGCCGTCCAGCATCAAGATCGCCTACAACGCCGACGGTAACCACAAGGCGTGGGTCGACGCGATGTGCAACCAGATCAAGGCCTCGCTGGGCGTCGACTGCGCCGGTGCGCCGGAGCCGAAGTTCGCCGACCTGCTGAACAAGGTCGAGAAGAAGGAGCCGGTCGGCCTCATCCGCCTCGGCTGGGTCATGGACTACCCGCTGATGGAGAACTACCTCGGCCCGCTGTACGGTACGGGTGGCTCCTCCAACTACTACGGCTACAGCAACAAGAAGTTCGACGACCTGGTCAAGGCGGGCTCCGCCGCCGCCACGACCGAGGAGGCCATCGCCAAGTGGCAGCAGGCCGAGGACATCCTCGCTGAGGACATGCCGGTCATCCCGCTGCGGTACGGCCAGAACGTCTACGGCTTCTCGGAGAAGGTCAAGAACGTGAAGGTCGACACCTTCACCAAGGTCGACGTCACCACCATCGAGCTGGCCTGATCTGATCCGTTAGTGCAGTAGTGGCGCCACGGGTTTTGTGAAACCGTGGCGCCACCGCTGTGTCTTCCCCCACTACAGCCGCCCCGCCCACGACGCTAGGCGGCGCATCTTCCGCGGAAGAGGCTTATCCGTATGTTCCGCTACATCGTGCGGCGCTTACTCCAGATGGTCCTGACGTTCTTCGGGGCCACTTTCCTGGTGTTCGCGCTGACGTTCGCCAACCAGGACGACCCCATCCAGGCGTTGGCGGGCGAGCGCCCCATCACCGAGAACCTCCGGCAGACGCTCATGGAGCGTTACCACCTCGACGAGCCCTTCCTCGTCCAGTACTGGTACTACATGAAGGGCCTGCTCACCGGCGACTTCGGTACGTCGCTGACGGGCCGCAAGATCATCGACATGATGGAGTCGGCCTGGCCGATCACCATCAAACTGGGCCTGATGGCCATCATCATCGCCGCGACCATCGCGGTCACGGCCGGCGTGATCTCCGGCATCCGCCGCGGCAGCATCTTCGACAACGCGACGCTGGTCGTCACGCTGATCATCCTGTCGCTTCCCATCGTGGTGCTCGCGCCGCTGGCCCAGCTGGTCTTCGGCATCCAGCTCAAGTGGTTCCCGCCCACGGCCACCGTGAACGCGAGTCTCTGGGACCTGCTGCTACCCGCCCTCGTCCTGGGCAGCCTGGTGATCGCGACCGAGTTGCGCGTCACCCGCTCGGCGGTGGCGGAGAACCTGCGCTCGGACTACGTTCGCACGGCGCGGGCGAAAGGTCTGTCCCGCAAGCGGGTGATCGGGGTGCACGTGCTCCGCAACTCGCTGATCCCCGTGGTCACCCTCATCGGCGTCGACATCGGTGGCCTCATGTCGGGTGCGATCGTGACGGAACGAATCTTCAACGTGCCCGGCGTAGGCTTCAACCTCGCGCGCGGAATCGGCACGGAGGACGGCCCGCTGGTGGTCGGTTTCGTCAGCATCCTGGTCATCATCTTCCTGGTCGTCAATCTTCTGGTCGACCTGCTGTACGCCGCCCTCGACCCGAGGATTCGCTATGAGTGACATCAACGCAGTGACCAGCGCGGCGGGTCCGAGCACCCAGCCGCAGACGGAGCCGAAGCACGCCGGCCGCGGCAAGAAGGACAAGCCGCGCAGCCTCGCCGCCGACGCCTGGGCCGACCTGCGCCGCAACAAGATCTTCTGGGTCTCGTCGATCCTGGTGCTGATCATCCTCGCGATGGCGCTCTTCCCGACGCTGTTCACCTCGGCGGACCCGCGCGAGTGCGTCCTGTCGCGCCAGCACGCCGGCGCCTCGGGCTCGGCCCTGTTCGGCTACGACTTCCAGGGCTGCGACGTCTACGCCAAGACGATCTACGGCGCCCGCAACTCGATCGAGGTCGGCGTCGTCGCCACCCTGCTGTCCGGCCTCATCGGCCTGATCTTCGGGCTCTCGACCGGCTACTTCGGCGGCTGGGTCGACGCGGTGCTGTCCCGCTTCATCGACATCATCCTGGGCGTCCCGTTCCTGCTCGGCGCCATCGTGCTCGCGAAGCGCTTCGCGCAGGACCCGGAGAGCAACGGCGTCCTCGCCGTGACCGTCACCCTGGGCATCCTCGGCTGGACCACGGCGGCCCGCATCATGCGGTCCTCGGTGATCACGGCCAAGAACCAGGACTACGTGGCGGCCGCCCGGATGCTCGGCGCCGGCCCCGGCCGGCTGATGCTGAAGCACATCCTCCCGAACTCCATCGCGCCGTTCATCGTCGTGCTGACGATCCTGCTGGGCACGAACATCGCCAGCGAGGCGACGCTGTCGTTCCTCGGCGTCGGCCTCAAGGGCGACGCGATCAGCTGGGGCATCAGCATCGCGGAGGCGGGCGCCAACGCCCGTACGGCACCGGAGCCCCTGGTCTGGCCCTCGGTGTTCCTCGCGGTGACGGTGCTCGCGTTCATCATGCTGGGCGACGCCGTGCGCGACGCCTTCGACCCGAAGCTGCGGTGATCTGACATGACCGACATCAAGGCGGACATCGACGTCCTGCGCGGCATCGACCCGAACGCCCCGCTGCTCGAGGTCAACGACCTGCACGTCGAGTTCCGGACCCGCGACGGCATCGCCCGCGCGGTCAACGGCGCCAACTTCAACCTCGCGCCCGGCGAGACCCTGGCGATCCTGGGGGAGTCCGGCTGCGGCAAGTCCGTGACCGCACAGGCGATCATGGGCATTCTCGACAGCCCGCCCGGATACATCACCCAGGGCGAGGTCAAGTACCGCGGCGTCGACCTGCTCAAGCTGCCCGAGAAGCAGCGGCGCTCGGTGCGCGCGAACCACATCGCGATGATCTTCCAGGACGCG
Organism: Actinoplanes oryzae; assembly: GCF_030757795.1. GTDB lineage: Bacteria > Actinomycetota > Actinomycetes > Mycobacteriales > Micromonosporaceae > Actinoplanes. Next base: position 17,592 of record NZ_JAUQWH010000058.1, on the reverse strand, counting down.
CTCTCCGCGCTGAACCCCGTCTTCACGGTCGGGTTCCAGCTCAGCGAGCTGTTCCGGGTGCACCGCGGCATGTCCCGCGCCGACGCCAAGAAGCGCTCGATCGAGCTGCTCGACCAGGTCAAGATCCCGGCCGCGCGGACCCGGATCAGCGACTACCCGCACCAGTTCTCGGGCGGCATGCGCCAGCGCGTCATGATCGCCATGGCGCTGGCGCTCGACCCCGACGTGCTGATCGCCGACGAGCCCACCACGGCGCTCGACGTGACGGTGCAGGCGCAGATCATGGGCCTGCTCGCGGAGCTGCAGCAGCAGCGCAACATGGGCCTGATCCTGATCACCCACGACATGGGCGTGGTCGCGGACGTGGCGGACCGGATCTCCGTCATGTACGCCGGCAAGGTGGTCGAGGAGGCGGGTGTCTTCGACATCTACTCGCGGCCCGCGCACCCGTACGCGAAGGCGCTGCTCGAGTCGATCCCGCGCCTCGACATGAAGGGCCAGCAGCTCAACGTCATCCGCGGCCTGCCGCCGGCGCTGACCGCTGTGCCGAAGGGCTGCGCGTTCAACCCGCGTTGCGCGTTCGCCCAGGACGTGTGCCGGCAGGACCCGCCGCCACCGCAGTACATCGTCGCGCCGGGCCGCACTGCCCGGTGCCACTTCTGGAGGGATGTGGTCGGCGATGAGTGAGCTTGCGAACGAATCAATGACTCAGTGTGTCGCGGCGGAGGCAATGGCATGAGTGACCGCACTGAGGTGGTGCTCGAGACCCAGAAGCTGGTCAAGCACTTCCCGATCACGCAGGGCATCGTCTTCAAGAGCAAGGTCGGCGCCGTCCAGGCCGTCGATGGCGTGGACATCCAGCTGCGCCGCGGCGAGACGCTGGGCGTGGTGGGCGAGTCCGGCTGTGGCAAGTCGACCCTCGCCAAGCTGCTCGTCGGCCTGGAGAAGCCGACCTCGGGCGCCATCAACGTCCGCGGCGAGGACATGACCAAGCTCAAGGGAACCGCGCTGCGCCGCGCCCGCCGCAACATCCAGATGGTGCTGCAGGACCCCTACACGTCGCTCAACCCGCGCATGACGGTCGGCGACATCATCGGGGAGCCCTTCGAGATCCACCCCGAGGTCGTCCCGCGCAAGGGCCGCGACAAGGCGGTGCAGGACCTGCTCGACACGGTCGGCCTCAACCCCGACCACGTCAACCGCTACCCGCACCAGTTCTCCGGCGGCCAGCGCCAGCGCATCGGCATCGCCCGGGCGCTCGCGCTCAAGCCCGAGATCATCGTCTGCGACGAGCCGGTCTCCGCGCTCGACGTGTCGATCCAGGCGCAGGTCATCAACCTGCTCGAGGCCCTGCAGGACGAGTTCGGCCTCTCGTACATCTTCATCGCCCACGACCTGTCCGTGGTCCGCCACATCGCGGACCGGGTCGCCGTCATGTACCTCGGCCGCGTGGTCGAGACGGGCAACGACCAGGAGATCTACGAGAACCCGACGCACCCGTACACGCAGGCGCTGCTGTCCGCCGTGCCGGTGCCGGACCCGACCCTGCGCGGCCACCGCGACCAGATCGTGCTGGAGGGCGACGTGCCGTCGCCGGCCAACCCGCCGTCCGGCTGCCGCTTCCGCACCCGCTGCTGGAAGGCGCAGTCCATCTGCGCCGAGCAGGACCCGGTGCTGAGCATCCGCGAGCGGTCGCCGCACGCCAGTGCGTGCCACTTCGCCGAGCCGCGCGACGTGGTGCACGCGCTCTGAGCGCATCTCTGGGGGGTCCGTCCGGCTGGGCGGGCCCCTCTCGCTTTTTCACAATCCGATGACTCGGGTCCGTCGTGGTCCGAGACGTCGCTCCCGCCAGAGACCGGGCCCGGCCGACCAGGCGCCTGGCGGCGCCTGAACGGTCGTCCGGCCCCTGCCACCTGCGTGAGTGGCTGAGCTCACCCCAGCAAAGCACGGTCCGCGCTCGCCCGGGCGGCCGAGGCGTCAGAGCGGTCCGCGGCCCGCCCGCAGCAGGAGCAGGGCGACCTGGGTGCCGTCGGGGCCGAGAGCCTCGCGGAAGCGCTCGACGATCTCGCGCTCGCGGGAGAGCACGAGCCGCGTGCCGCCGGAGGCCATGCGGGTGCGGCCGACCTGCTGGGAGAGGCGTGATCGCTCCTGCCAGAGGTCGATGATCGCCTGATCGATCTCGTCGATGCGCTCGCGGATGCCCGTGATCTGCTCGGCGGCGAGCGGCTGCTCCGTCCCGGTGTCGTGGGGCGCCCCCACGGCCGGGCGGCTCGCGGGCTCGGCGCCGACCCCGTCCGCGACCAGGTGGTTTGCGGTGTCGTGGGGCGCGGCCGGGCGGCTCGCGTCTGCGCTCGTGCTGCCGGCGGGCTCGTTGATCAGGTCTGCGGTCATGGTGTGCTCCTCGGGTGCTGGTGCCCCGGTCGCCCCGGCCCGGGCAGCATCAAGCCCCGGGCTCGGAAGCCCGGGGCTCGATGGTGGCCTGTCGTTCAGACGCGTCCCATGGTCGCCGGACTCCCGGTGCCATAGGCAAAAAATCGCGTCTGCTGGATCACGGTGCCGAGTATGCCCCCGGGCACGGCCGCCTCGCAAGGAAACGGCCGAACCGTGGGACGTGTCAGCCCAGCCTGGTGATGCGGTCGGCGGGCCCCGGGCCGACCGGGTCGCCCGCGCCGAGATAACCGACCAGTGCGTCGATGTCGAAGCCGGGAGCCGTGGTGCGGTCGGTGCCCGCGGTCAGGTTCGAGAAGCCGTCACCGCCGTTGGCGAGGAAGTCGTTCGTGGTCACCCGGTAGGTGGCGGCCGGGTCGACCGGCGTACCGTCGATCGCGATGTTTTTGATCTTGGATCCCGGCGCGGCGGCGCTGTCCCAGGTGTAGGTCAGGCTCGCCGAGACCTGCAGGATGCGCTGGGTGGTCTGGCCGCCGAAGCCCGCGAACTGCTGCTCGAGCACGTCCTTGAGCTGGGCGCCGGTGAAGGTCTGGGTCACCACGAGGTTGTTGAACGGCTGGACCGTGAACGCCTCGCCATAGGTGACCTGGCCGTTCGGCTCCCCGCCCGCGGACGCCTCCGCGTCGAAGTCGGCCCGGATGCCGCCGGGGTTCATGAGGGCGATCTGGGCGCCGTTGTCGCGGGTCCACGCCAGCTGCGCGTCGGCGATCACGTCACCGAGCGGGGACTCGCCGTTGGCGCCGGCCGTACGCACGATGTCGCCCGTGATCGAGCCCACGACGCGGTTGGCGATGGGCGCGACGGCCGTACGGTATTTGTCCGCGACCTTCTTCGCCGCGGCGTCCACGGTGTCCGGGTTCTTGAGGTAGACGCCCGCCGCGTCCTTGAGCCAGCCGCCGTTGCCGTCGGGCACGCCGTTCTCGACCACGACGTTGCGCGCGGTGATCGAGGCGAATTTCCCGGTACGCCGGTCGAGCGTGTAATCGATGTCGCTGATCAGCTGCCCGTTGGTGCCGGCGCTGGTCACCACCGACGTGCCCGCCGAGTTGGGCAGCGTGCACGAGTAGAAGCGGTGCGTGTGGCCCGACGCCACGATGCCGAACTCCGGGTTGAGCCCCTTGACGATGTCGACGATCGGCCCGGAGAAGTTGGTGCAGTCCGAGACGCCCGGCACGGTGGCGTTCTGCTGGCCGCCCTCGTGCACGAGCAGCACCTGCGCCTTCACGCCGAACGCCTTGAGCACCTTGCCCCACTTGTTCGCGGTGGCGACCTCGTCGGCGAAGCGGACGTTCTGGATGCCGGCCGGGTTGACGATGCCGGCCGTACCCTCCAGGGTCAGCCCCACGAACCCGACCGGCACGCCGCCGACCAGCTTGATGTCGATGGGCGGCAGGATCGGCAGGCCGGTCTTCTTGTCGATGGTGTTCGCGGCGAGGTAGGCGAATTTCGCGCCCTTGAAGCCGTCGCCGTCCTGGCAGCCGTCGGTCGGGTGGCACCCGCCCCGCTGCATGCGGATCAGCTCGCTGACCCCCTCGTCGAACTCGTGGTTGCCGACCGACGAGACCTGCAACCCGATCTCGTTCATCAGCTCGATCGTCGGCTCGTCGTGGAAGGCGGCGCTGACCAGCGGCGTCGCGCCGATCAGATCGCCCGCGCCGACCGTCACGGTGGTGCGGCCCTCCCGCGCGGCCTCGCTGCGGAGCTTCTTCAAGTACGTCGCCAGGTACTCGACGCCGCCCGCGGGGATCCCGTTGACCGCGGCGCCGGAGCCGGCCGGCGGGTCGATGGCGCCGTGGAAGTCGTTGTAGCTGAGGAACTGACCCTTGACGGTCGCGCCGCCGGAGGTCTGCGTGACACTGGCCGGGGCGAGGCCCGGCAGATATTCGGGCGCCGCCTGCGCCTGGTCCGGGCGTGCCATCGGCAGTGCCGCGACCACGGCCAGGGCGAGCGCCGGAGCGAAGAGACGTTTCTCCATGTCTCGATAGCCTGGGGCATGACGGGCGCCGGCGCCACCTCTTGCGGGTGAAGGATTGTCGGACCCCGGGCATAGACTTGCCGCGCGATGAGAGCTCTTCCGGAAAACACCCAGCCTCTGTTCGCCGTCCCCGCTGTGCAGGCGCAGCCGCCGCGGCGTCCGGCCCCTCGGCGTGCCGACCCCGAGGCGCTGCTGACCGGCCTCAACGGTCCGCAGCGCGACGCGGTGACCCATGCCGGCTCGCCGCTGCTGATCGTGGCGGGCGCGGGCTCCGGCAAGACGCGGGTGCTCACCCATCGCATCGCCTACCTGCTCGCCCAGCGCGACGTGCACCCCGGCGAGATCATCGCGATCACCTTCACCAACAAGGCCGCGGGGGAGATGAAGGAGCGGGTCGCCGAGCTGGTCGGCCCGCGCGCCCGGCTGATGTGGGTGTCGACCTTCCACTCGGCCTGCGTCCGCATCCTGCGCGCCGAGCACGAGCACGCCGGGCTCAAGAGCACGTTCTCGATCTACGACGCGGACGACTCCCGCCGGCTCATGCAGATGGTCGCCCGCGAGCTCGACCTCGACCCCAAGCGCTACACCGCGCGCGGCCTCGCCGCCCAGGTGTCCAACCTCAAGAACGAGCTGGTCGACCCCGCCGACTACAAGGAGCGGGCGAAAGGGCCCAACGAGCGGGCCGTCGCCGAGGCCTACGAGCTCTATCAGCGCCGGCTGCTCGAGGCGCACGCGCTCGACTTCGACGACATCATCATGGCGACCGTGCACCTCTTCCAGTCGCACCCGCACGTCGCCGAGGCCTACCGCCGCCGCTTCCGCCACGTCCTCGTCGACGAGTACCAGGACACCAACCACGCGCAGTACACGCTGGTCCGCGAGCTGGTCGGCACCGACCCCGAGGCCGAGGTGCCCCCGGCCGAGCTGTGCGTGGTCGGCGACGCGGACCAGTCCATCTATGCCTTCCGCGGCGCGACCATCCGCAACATCCTCGAGTTCGAGCGCGACTATCCCGACGCGCGCACGATCCTCCTGGAGCAGAACTACCGCTCCACCCAGACGATCCTCACCGCGGCCAACGCCGTCATCGACCGCAACACCTCCCGCAAGCCCAAGCGGCTCTGGAGCGACCAGGGCGCCGGCGAGCAGATCGTCGGCTACGTCGCGGACACCGAGCACGCCGAGGCCGACTGGGTCGCCCGCGAGATCGACCGGCTGACCGACAACCACGACGTGCGCCCCGGCGACGTCGCCGTCTTCTACCGGACGAATGCGCAGTCCCGCGTCTTCGAGGAAGTGTTCATCCGGGTCGGGCTGCCCTACAAGGTCGTCGGCGGCGTCCGGTTCTATGAGCGCAAGGAGGTGCGCGACGCGCTGGCGTACCTGCGGGCCGTGGTCAACGACGACGACACGGTCAGCATCCGCCGCGTCCTCAACACGCCCAAGCGCGGCATCGGCGACCGGGCCGAGGCGTGCATCGAGGCGCTGTCGTCCCGCGACCGCGTCTCCTTCGGCCAGGCCCTGCGCCGCGCCAAGGACGCGCCTGGCATCTCCACCCGCGCGGTCAACAGCATCGGCGACTTCGTCCAGCTCCTCGACGACCTGCGCGACCTGGCCGCCACCGCCCCGCCGGAGGAGGTGCTCGAGGCGGTGCTGCAGCGCTCCGGCCTGCTGTCCGAGCTGGAGGAGAGCCTCGACCCGCAGGACCAGGGCCGCGTGGAGAACCTGCGCGAGCTCGTGAGCGTCGCCCGGGAGTACACCGAGCGGGTCGAGGGGCAGGCGTCGGAGGAGGACCCCGAGGCGCCGGCCGCGACCCTGGCGGGCTTCCTGGAGCAGGTCGCGCTCGTCGCCGACGCCGACCAGATCCCCAGCGACGACCCCGACCACCAGGGCGTCGTCACCCTCATGACGTTGCACACGGCGAAGGGCCTGGAGTTCCCGGTCGTCTTCCTGACGGGGCTCGAGGACGGCGTGTTCCCGCACATGCGCGCCCTCGGCGACAACACCGAGCTGGAGGAGGAGCGCCGGCTGGCGTACGTGGGCATCACCCGGGCCCGCCAGCGCCTCTACCTGTCCCGGGCGGTCACGCGGTCGGCGTGGGGCCAGCCGCAGTACAACCCGCCGTCCCGCTTCACCGACGAGCTGCCCACCGAGCTGATCCGGTGGGAGCGGACCGCGGGGTCGTACACGTCGTGGTCCGGCTCCGGTGGCGGGGTCGGCGGCCGGGGCGGGGACCGCGACTGGGGCCGCGGCGGCGGCTTCGCGGGCGGCACCCCCAAGGCCCAGCGCCTGGCCGAGCGTCTCGGCGTCGACGCCAGCAAGCTGACGACGGCCAGCGAGATGAAGCAGGCCCCGAAGGTGTCCGCCGGCGACCGGGTCAACCACCAGAGGTACGGCCTCGGCCGCGTCGTGACGGTGGAGGGGCAGGGCCCCGGCGCCCGCGCCCAGATCGACTTCGGCGACCAGGTGATGTGGCTGGTCCTGCGGCACGCCCCGATCGAAAAGCTGTAGCCCCCCGGTCCGCGGCGCGCCCCGATCACGGGGATGCTGGAGCCATTTCGGCGGCCCGGATCGTGGCACGTCCGGGTTGCCAGGCTGCTGGAGCCGATTCGGCGTTCGGGCTCGTGCCGCGTGTCCCGGTCGCCGAGCTTCTGCACCCGGTCGCCGAGCTTTAGCGTGGGCCATCCGGACGCCGAGGAGGTGGGACTCGATGGTCAGGTCTCCTCGCGGTCGTTTCCGGGCGGGTCGCTCGCCGGCTGTGGCTCGCCGGGTGTAGCTCGCCGGGTGTGGCTCGCGGGGTGGGGCTCCTGGGCGGCTCAGCTCGCGGCGAGGGTGGTGCAGCCCGGGATATCGATGCCGTGCTCGTGCATCCAGGCGGTGGGCTCGATCGGGTTCTTGTAGGCGCCCTGGTGCACCTCGAAGTGCAGGTGCGGCCCGGTCGAGTGCCCGGTGGAGCCCTCCTCGCCGAGCTTGTCGCCGGCAGCCACGTGCTGGCCCACCGTCGCGGTGATGACCGACATGTGCGCGTAGTGCGTCAAGTATCCGTTGCCGTGGTCGACGAGCACCGCGTTGCCGTAGCCGTTCTCCTCGCCCGCGGACACGACCACGCCCGCGCCGACGGAGACGATCGGCGTGCCGGACGCGGCGGCGAGGTCCACGCCGGCGTGCAGGCGGCCCCAGCGCTCGCCGAAGCAGGAGGTGACGCTGCCGGCCGGCATCGGGTTGACCCACTCGGGCAGCGGCCGCTCCTTGCGCCGCTGCGGCACGAAGTCGTCGCCGAGCTCGATCCCGCCGATCGGCACCACGGCGGCGATCCCGGTGCTCGGCGCGAAGTCGTCGCCGGTCGCCGAGGTGCTCCCGGCCGTGATGCTCCCGGTCGCGCCGGAGCCGGTCGCTCCAAGACCGGTGGCGGCTGCTGCGGTCGTGGCCGACCCGGCCGTGGTGCTGCCGGGCGTGGTGGTGCCGGTGGGGTTCGTGGGGCCGGGTGTCGCGGAGGCGGCCGCGGCGAGGGCGGCGTTGAGGAAGGTGTCGGCGGACGCGCTGGTCAGGGGAGCGGCCGAGACGCGCGGGGCGGCGCCGGCGGCGGAGCCGTTGCCCCCGGGGGCCGAAACGGCGGCCACGCCGATGCCGGCCACGACGGCGGCGGCTACCGCGTAGCGGCCCTTCTCGGTGATCGGCTCACGGGGGGCGCGGTGGCTGTGCAGCGCGACGGTCCTGCGGTGGCGGCCGCCGCCGGCCGCGTGCCGGGGAACTCGGTGCTGCACGTGGACTGGCCCTCCAGCTCGATGTCGGTGCGACACCTTGCCTGTCGGCACACCGAGTCTGGATCTTGAGCCGGAGCGGCAGACTGCTACCCCCACGGTTGCCGCCCGGTAGCCGGCGCGCCCTCGGCAGCGGCACATCACGGAGAATGGCCGGGCGCGCAAACAGGCGAGGGGAGCTGCAGGCGGCGGGCGCAGGCGCAGGCGGGCGCTGCGGGCGCAGGGCTTAGGGCAGCGGGCGCAGGGCGGCAGGGTTGAGCGCGGCGTGGCTGACGGCAGCAGCAGGGCTAAGAGCAGCGGGCGCTGAGGTCGGCACCCGCTAGGCGGGAGTGCGGGAGAGGCAGGCGGCTCAGGAGGCCGCCAGCGCCCCGTACACGCTTTCGATCTTGAGCTTGATGTCGACGCCGTGCTGGCGGAGGAAGGGCACCGGGTCGATCGGCTTGTCGTCGACGTAGACGCCGACGTGGAGGTGCGTGCCGTACGAGTACCCCGTGTTGCCGACCTGACCGAGGACCTGACCGGCCTTGACCTTGTCGCCGACGTTGACCGAGACGCGGCGCGAGTGCGCGTAGATGATCTGGGTGTGCTCGTCGACCTGGACGGTCACGCTGTAGCCGAAGCCGCCGTTGTAACCGGACTGGATGACGGTGCCGGCGTGGATGGCCTTGTAGGGCGTGCCCTCGGTGGCGGCGAGGTCGATGCCGGCGTGCAGCTTGCCGAAGCGGAACCCGAAGGGGGAGGTGAAGTCGTAGTCGTCGAGCGGCAGCAGCCAGGCTTCCTGCTCGATCTCCTCCTCGCTCAGCGAGGCGACCTCGGGGCTGCGGTCCTGGCTGCGGGTGGCGCGGTCGCCACCGTCGGCGTCGCGGTCGGCCAGGGCGTCCTGGGTGGTGACCGATGCTTCCTCGAGGTTGTGCAGCACCTGGGGGCTGACGGCCTTGGCGTCCGGGAAGTGCCCCGAGCCGAGTGCCACCGCCCCGGCGCCCAGGAATGCCGCAGCGCCGACGACGGCATAGCGGCTCCGCGGCGGGGTAGGAACCCGGCGACGGCCGCGATAGCGGTCGGGCTCAGACGACAAGCGCTGACGCACGAACAACCCTCCGTCGGTGACAAAGAACGGCGGGCCACCGTGGGGGATTACTGCTGAACGGTGGTTTGCCGCGCCGCCCGCCCGGCATGAATCCGGTTGACGGCCGGGAGCCACGGTAACCAAACGCAACGCCGGTCACAAGTCGCAGCGCCAATTCCCTGACAGTTCCCTCTGGGTATTCGCGGTGCATTGTCCGAGTTGGTCATCTTTTCGGAGGAGGCGCAGTGTTGTCTCTCCGTAACTGCGTATGGAACGCAAAGTCATGTGACGTGGAATACGCTAAACGGTGCTTGCGCAAGATCGCCAGGGCGGTATGGCGCCGCCCCTGGGTACGGGATCAAGGCTTCCGGGGTTCAACGCGGCCGGTTACCGTTCGTTCAGGAGCCGGTGCGGAGGCAGCGCACGGGTGAGGGCAGCAGTCCGGGTTGACGCGCCGAAGGGGTCGCAGCATGCAGGGACGGATCAGGGTCGTGGTCGCCAAGCCGGGCCTCGACGGGCACGACCGCGGGGCGAAAGTGGTTGCCCGCGCGCTGCGGGACGCCGGCATGGAGGTCGTCTACACCGGCCTGCACCAGACGCCGGAGCAGATCGTGGAGACCGCGCTGCAGGAGGACGCCGACGCCATCGGCCTGTCCGTCCTCTCCGGTGCGCACATGACGCTCTTCCGGCGGCTGCTCGAGCTGCTGGCCGAGCGGGACGCGGCCGACATCGTCGTCTTCGGCGGCGGCATCATCCCCGCCGCCGACATCGCCGAGCTGGAGAAGCTGGGTGTGGCCCGCATCTTCACGCCGGGTGCGACAACGGCCAGCATCATTGACTGGGTACGCGCGAACGTCGCCACTCCGGTCGCCTGACCGGACGATTCAGCGGCCGGCCCGGCGGACACGCCGACGCCGGCCGTTGTGCTATTCGGCGTGTCGCGACTCGGGCAATAACCCGCAATTGCTTTCAGTGACCGTCATCACTACCGCGCGCTATTGTGCGTACGGTAAATGGGTCTGCACGGAAAGTCAGAAGTGGAGACAAGGGGAGAGGCCGGACGCACCCCTCACACGTCCGGCCCCTCATGCACGATGCCCCGCCGCCACCCCTCGACCGACAGGGCATCGGCCGCTCCAGCGCCGCGCTCAGCGCGGCGACACCACACTCAACGACGCCTCCCGGGGGCGGTTACGCGCGGCCGGGAAAAAGTTGGACACCCGGGACGTCGTGTGCAAGACCGCACAGCTTCCACCCGCGCAGGCACACGCGCCGCCGGTGTGGCTAGGCTGCGAAACGAGGCCGGAAGGCCCGCCTTTTCTCTCACGCTGGCGGCGACGCAACGAGGCGCCGCGCACACAGGTCGGGACGCAGGTACGCGGCTTGCCGGGGCAAGCGTCGCGAGCGAAAGGAGACACGTGGACCTGTTCGAGTATCAGGGGCGCGACCTGTTCGAACGGCACGGGCTGCCCGTGCTGGGCGGCGGCGTCGCCGAGACCCCGCAGGAGGCCAGGGCCATCGCCGAGCGGCTCGGCGGCAAGGTCGTCGTCAAGGCGCAGGTGAAGGTCGGTGGCCGCGGCAAGGCCGGCGGCGTCAAGCTGGCCGACGGTGCCGACGAGGCGGAGGCGCGCGCCACCGACATCCTCGGCATGGACATCAAGGGCCACACCGTGCACAAGGTGATGCTGGCCGAGACGGCGGACATCAAGGAGGAGTACTACTTCTCCTACCTGCTCGACCGGGCCAACCGCACCTTCCTGTGCATCGCCAGCGTCGCGGGCGGCATGGAGATCGAGACGGTCGCCGAGGAGCAGCCCGACAAGGTCGCCAAGATCGCGATCGACGCCAACGAGGGCGTGACCGAGGCCAAGGCGCGCGAGATCGTCGCCGCGGCGCAGTTCCCGGCCGAGGTCGCCGAGCAGATCACCGACATCGCCGTGAAGCTCTGGCAGGCGTTCGTCGCCGAGGACGCGACGCTGGTCGAGGTCAACCCGCTGGCCAAGGTCGGGGACGGCCGGGTGCTGCTGCTCGACGCGAAGATCACCCTCGACGAGAACGCGTCGTTCCGCCACCCGGACCACGAGGCGCTGGTGGACCAGTCCGCCGTCGACCCGCTGGAGCAGGCGGCGAAGGCCAAGAACCTCAACTACGTCAAGCTCGACGGCGAGGTCGGCATCATCGGCAACGGCGCGGGCCTGGTCATGTCGACGCTCGACGTGGTCGCGTACGCGGGCGAGGCGCACGGCGGCGTCAAGCCGGCCAACTTCCTCGACATCGGCGGTGGCGCGAGCGCCGCGGTGATGGCGAACGGTCTCGAGGTCGTGCTGAGCGACCCGGCCGTGAAGTCCGTCTTCGTGAACGTCTTCGGTGGCATCACCGCCTGTGACGAGGTCGCCAACGGCATCATCCAGGCGCTGGCGCTGCTGGGCGAGCGCGGCGAGGCGGTCACCAAGCCGCTCGTGGTGCGGCTCGACGGCAACAACGCCGAGGCCGGGCGCGCGATCCTGGACGAGGCGAACAACCCGCTCGTCGAGCGGGTGGACACGATGGACGGTGCGGCCGAGCGCGCCGCCGAGCTCGCAGCTGCGGGGAAGTGACGACATGGCTATCTGGCTCACCAAGGACTCCAAGGTCATCGTCCAGGGCATGACCGGCTCGGAGGGCTCCAAGCACACCCGCCGGATGCTCGCCGCGGGCACCAACGTCGTCGGCGGCGTCAACCCGCGCAAGGCGGGCACGTCGGTGGACTTCGACGGCACGGCGCTCCCCGTCTTCGCGAACGTGGGCGAGGCCATGAAGGAGACCGGCGCCGACGTGTCGGTCATCTTCGTGCCGCCGGCGTTCACCAAGGCGGCCGTGCTCGAGGCCATCGACGCCGAGATCCCGCTGGCCGTGGTCATCACCGAGGGCGTCCCGGTGCAGGACTCGGCGGCGTTCTGGGCGCACAACATCGCCCAGGGGCAGAAGACCCGGATCATCGGCCCCAACTGCCCGGGCATCGCGTCGCCGGGCGCCTCCAACGCGGGCATCATCCCGGCCGACATCACCCCGGCCGGCCGCATCGGCCTGGTCAGCAAGAGCGGCACGCTGACCTACCAGCTGATGTACGAGCTGCGCGACTTCGGCTTCTCCACCTGCGTCGGCATCGGTGGTGACCCGATCATCGGCACCACGCACATCGACGCGCTCAAGGCCTTCCAGGAGGACCCGGAGACCGACGCGATCGTCATGATCGGCGAGATCGGCGGCGACGCCGAGGAGCGGGCGGCCGAGTTCATCAAGGCGAACGTCACCAAGCCGGTCGTCGGCTACATCGCCGGCTTCACCGCCCCGCCCGGCAAGACGATGGGCCACGCCGGCGCCATCATCTCCGGCTCGGCCGGCACGGCGGACGCGAAGAAGGAGGCCCTCGAGGCCGCGGGCGTCAAGGTGGGCAAGACCCCCAGCGAGACCGCTCGCCTGATGCGCGAGGTCATGAGCTGATCCGGCACGGCCACCAGGCGCGCCGCCGCGCGGACCGGCAAGGTCCGGGTGGCGGCGCGCCTTTTTCCGTGACGCGGTCGTTTCTGCGTCGCCGCAGGCCGCCCGGCGTGCAAAAGTAGGCGGCGATGCCGATCACACCGGACCGTCCCGACGGTCGATCCGCCGGCTCGGAGGACCCGCTGGAGGCCGCCGAGGCCACGGACGACGCTGCCCACCCCGAAGCCGGCCCCCGGCGCCCGTCCCGCGAGTCGGGCTGGGGCTACGACCCCACGGACGAGGACTTCGACCTCGTCCGCGAGACGGTGCCGGTCGCCGTGCGCCCCCCGCAGGACCAGCCCACGGTACGGGTGGAGCCCGCCGCCCGACCCGCGCCGGGCGACCGCGAGACCGTCCGTCTGCCCCGGCAGCGCAAGCCGGCCGACTCCCGCAAGCGCCCGCCGTTGCTCGTGGCGGCCGCCTTCGCGACGATCTGGGCGGCGCTCCTGTCGTACCTCCCGGTGGCCCTGGTGATCGGACTGGCCCGCACCCTGGAGGGGCAGGGCGGCCTGCTCCCCGCGTTGCACGCCGGGCTGGCCGGGTGGCTGCTCGGCCACGGCGTCCCGGTCTGGACCTCGATCGGCCCGCTCGGGCTGGCGCCGCTGCTGCTGACCCTGCTGGCCGGCTGGCGCCTCAACCGCGCCGGGCTGCACGTCACCCGGGCCGTGGGCGCGCGGCGCAGCGGCTCGCCGGGGCGGGCGCTGGCGGTCGCACTGGCGGTCGGGGTCGCGTACGGCCTCCTGGGCCTGCTCGCCGCGGTCGTGGTCGACGGCCGGGGCACCGACGTCTGGCCGCCCCGCGCCGGCCTGAACCTGCTCGTGGCGGGCTTCGTCTTCGCGCTCGTCGGCTCGTTGCGCGGCACGGACGCCCTCGTGGTGGTGGCGCGCCGCCTGCCGCCGCCCCTGCGCCACGGGGTGCGTACGGGCGTGGTGGCCTCGCTGTTGATCCTGGCCGCCGGGGCCGCCTTCGCGGGCCTGTCGGTCGCGACGGGCGGCGGGGACGCGGCGGACATGATCGCGGCCTACCGCACCGGGGTCGCCGGGCAGGCGGGCATCACGCTGCTGAGCCTGGCGTACGGCGCCAACGCCACCGTCTGGGCGGCCGCCTACCTGCTGGGCCCGGGCTTCGCGCTCGGGGTCGGCTCGGAGGTGCGGCTGACCGAGCTCAGCGTGGACAGGCTGCCGACCCTGCCACTGCTGGCGGGCCTGCCGACCGGTCCGATGGGCGCGAGCGGCGCGCTGCTGCTGGCGGTGCCGGTGCTGGCGGCGATGGCGGCGGGCTGGCTGCTCAGCCGGCGCCTGATGGGCGTGCACCACGTCGTGGAGAGCCACCTGACGACCGGCCGTCAGCCGGTGCGCCCGGGCGACCCGATGCCGCAGGAGCCGTCGTGGCCGCTGGTGCTCGGCTCGGCGGTGCTGGCGGGGCCGATCGCGGGTTTGGTGCTCGGGGCGCTGTCGTGGCTGTCGAGCGGGCCGCTCGGTGACGGCCGGATGGCGCGGATCGGACCCGTGCCGTGGCAGGTCGCGCTGGTCGCCGCGGCGGTGGTCGGCGTCTGTGCCTGCATCGGCGCGGCAGCAGCCCGGGCCTTCAGGGCGCCGGTTCCCCAATGACGACCGCGGGCGCCCCGGCACGTGCCGGAACGCCCGCGGGGAAGAGCGACGTCAGTTGTTCGACGTGAAGCTCGTGTAGCTGCCCGTCGCGGCCAGGATGATGTTCAGGATCAGCGACAGGGCCGCGATGCCGAAGCCGACGTAGGCGAGGGTGGGCTGCTTGCCGACCTTCTTGGCCTCGAGCAGGCTCAGCACGGAGAAGACCACGCCGAGCGGCAGGCAGCAGAAGGCGAACACGATGCCGAGCACACCCCAGAGGGTGGTCTTGTCGTTGCTCGCGGCCGTGGGCGGCGGGCCGTAGGGGGGTGGCGTCACTGCGTCCTCCAGGTAAAAGTCCGCACAGAGCGGGATTTATGGCGATAACCGGCTCGCGCGGGCCATCGAGCGAGCGGACCAGTAGCGTAGAGGATCACCCCGTGATCGCGCTGCCCGCGAAACGGCCCGGACCTGGGTGGCGATAGGGTGCTCGGGTGACAGACCCCGCGCCCGCCCGCCTGGTCGTCCTCGTCTCCGGCTCCGGCAGCAATCTGCAGGCCCTCCTCGATGCCGCCGCGGACCCCGCGTACGGCGCGAAGGTCGTCGCTGTCGGCGCGGACCGGGACGGCATCGCGGGCCTCGACCGTGCCGCCGCCGCAGGCGTGCCGACGTTCGTCGACTCCGTGAAGGCCTACGAGTCCCGTGACGACTGGGACGCCGCCCTCACCGGGCACGTCGCCGCGCACGAGCCCGACCTGGTGATCTCCGCCGGCTTCCTCAAGCTGGTCGGCAAGCAGTTCCTCACCGCGTTCGGCGACCGCTACATCAACACGCACAACGCGCTGCTGCCGGCCTTCCCGGGCATGCACGGCCCGCGTGACGCGCTCGCCTACGGCGTCAAGCTCGCCGGGGCCACCCTCTTCTTCGTCGACGCGGGTGTCGACACCGGACCGATCATCGCCCAGGTCAGCGTGCCCGTGCTCGACGGCGACACGGAGGAGACGCTGACCGAGCGGATCAAGGAAGCCGAGCGCGCACAGCTCGTCGAGTTCGTGGGCCGGCTGGTCCGCGAAGGCTGGACCATCACGGACAGGAAGGTCACGATTCCATGAGCACCGACGAGGGGCGCCGCCCGATCAAGCGGGCACTGCTCAGCGTGTACGACAAGACCGGGCTGGTCGAGCTCGCGCAGGCGCTGCACGCCGCCGGGGTCCAGATCGTCTCCACCGGCTCGACCGCGTCGACGATCGAGCAGTCCGGCGTGCCCGTGACCAAGGTCGAGCAGCTGACCGGCTTCCCCGAGACCCTCGACGGCCGGGTCAAGACGCTGCATCCCAAGGTGCACGCCGGCCTGCTCGCCGACCTGCGCCTGAGCACCCACGAGCAGCAGCTGACCGAGCTCGGCATCGAGCCGTTCGACCTGCTGGTGAGCAACCTCTACCCGTTCACGCAGACCGTGGCGTCGGGCGCGAGCGTCGACGAGTGCGTCGAGCAGATCGACATCGGCGGGCCCGCGATGGTCCGCGCCGCGGCGAAGAACCACCCCTCGGTGGCGGTCGTCACGTCGGTGGCGGCGTACCCCTCGCTGGTCGAGGCCCTGCAGCAGGGCGGCTTCACGCTGACGCAGCGCAAGGCGCTGGCCGCCCGGGCCTTCGCCGACATCGCCGAGTACGACGTCGCGGTCGCCACCTGGTGCGCCACGGTGCTCGTGGGTGACGAGACGCCGGAGTTCACCGGGCTCGCGCTCGAGCGGGAGAGCACCCTGCGCTACGGCGAGAACCCGCACCAGCAGGCCGCCCTCTACACCGACGCGAACGCCCCGGCCGGGCTCGCGCAGGCGGAGCAGCTGCACGGCAAGGAGATGTCGTACAACAACTACGTCGACGCGGACGCCGCGTGGCGCAGTGCCAACGACTTCACCGAGCCGTGCGTCGCCATCATCAAGCACGCCAACCCGTGCGGCATCGCGATCGGCGCCGACGTGGCGGAGGCGCACCGCAAGGCGCACGCCTGCGACCCGGTCTCGGCCTTCGGCGGCGTCATCGCGGTCAACCAGGAGGTGACCGCGGAGCTGGCCAAGCAGCTCGACGGCATCTTCACCGAGGTCATCGTCGCGCCGTCGTTCGCGCCGGACGCGCTGGCGATCTTCCGGGAGAAGAAGAACCTGCGCGTGCTGGCCGCCCCGGCCTGGAACCCGCCCGCCACCGAGCTCAAGCAGGTGAGCGGCGGCGTGCTCGTGCAGACCGCCGACCGGATCGACGCCGAGGGCGACGACCCGGCCAACTGGACGCTGGCGACCGGTGCCCCGGCGACCGAGGAGGAGCTGCGCGATCTGGCGTTCGCGTGGCGGGCCATCCGCTCGGTCAAGAGCAACGCGATCCTGCTCGCCGCCGACGGCGCGACCGTCGGCGTGGGCATGGGGCAGGTCAACCGGGTCGACTCGGCGCACCTCGCGGTGAACCGGGCCGGCGCCGACCGGGCCAAGGGCAGCGTGGCGGCCTCCGACGCGTTCTTCCCGTTCCCGGACGGGCTCGAGGTGCTGATCGCCGCGGGCGTCAAGGCCGTGGTGCAGCCGGGCGGCTCGATCCGGGACAACCTGGTGATCGAGGCGGCCGAGAAGGCGGGCATGACCGTCTACCTGACCGGGACCCGGCACTTCTTCCACGGGTGATCTATTCCGGCGAGGACTGGGCCCTCGACGAGGTGGAACGCGCGGTCTACGAGGACTGCGCGTTCCATGACGTCGACTGGTCCGAGGCCCGGTTGACAGGGTGCACCTTCACCCGGTGCGAGTTCGGCAACGTGCGCTTCAACGCCGCCGAGCTCACCAGCTGCGCCTTCCTGCAGTGCACCGTACGCCGCAGCAGCTTCTTCGGCGCCACCCTGACCGAGTGCAAGCTCACCGGCACCAGCTTCGCGGAGACGTCGCTGCGCCCGCTGACCGTGGACGGCGGCGACTGGGGTTTCGTGTCGCTGCGGGGCCAGGATCTGGCCGGCGTCTCGTTGCGGAATGTCCGTTTGCGCGAGGCCGATCTCGAGGGCGCCACGCTGGCCAAGGCCGATCTCCGGGGCGCCGACCTCTCGAACGCCGTACTGCGGAATGCGATCTTGAAGGGCGCCGACCTGCGCGGCGCCGACCTCGACGGAGTCGCCCTGCGCGAGGTGGATCTGGCCGGCGCCACGATCGACATGTCGCCCGGACGGCGGCCGCGTCACCGTCACGCTGCGCGAGGAGGG